>CBDVCA010000091.1:0-12823 GCA_965372365.1 uncultured bacterium | reverse complement strand
CGCACGCCTTCGGACCCCCCGCACTGCGGGGGGCTAGTAACGGCGAGCACCCATCAGAAGGACTCCCCGCGAATCGCGGATGAACCTAAGATAACTCGTTGGCGGCCGCCGACCATGTCAATCAGCCATGGCCCCGGCGACGCAGCCGGTGAGACTCGCGGCGGCCGCCGACCATGTAAAATGCTCGCAGACGGTCTTTCGGCCCGCTTCGCCCAATCGGCGGCGCAACTCGGCGTCGGTCAGCAGCTTGGCGGTGGCGTCGGCGAGGTCATCGGCGGTCCGGGCGCACAGCACGTTGGCGCCGTCGACGGCGGGCGTTCCCTGGCAGGCCAACGGCGTGGCCGCCACGGCCCGTCCGGCCGCCCAGGCTTCCAGCAGCTTGTTCTTGATCCCCGTACCCATCCGCATCGGCAGCACCACCGCATCGGCGGCCCACAGGGTCGGGCGAATGTCGTCGACCCAGCCGGTGATCCGATCGCCGGGGGCGGCCAGGTCGTGCAGATCAGCCGTCGGCGACGCTCCCAGAACCACGAAACGCGCCTCGGGCAGCCGTCGGCGCACACGGGGGGCGATCTGCTCAAGCAGATACCTCGCTGCGTCGGCGTTGGGCGGATGCAGCAGGTTTCCCAGGAACAGCGCCGTGGGCGTTTGGGAGCCGGCGTCGTCGTCGGGTCGGTCGAACCAAGCGGCGTCGACCCCGTTGGGAACCACGCTGGCGTTCGCGTCGGCGTGCCGGGCGCCGAACGCCGCGGCGTCGGTTTCGCTGACAAAGGTCGCCAGCCGAACGTGCCGGAGGTGTCGGGTTTCGTAGCGGCGCTGGCCGAAGATGAACAGCCGGCGCCGGAGCCACTGCAACGACAGCCCCTCGGCGTGCATTTTTCGACGGGTCTCCAGCGTCAGATCGTCCACCAGGTCGGCCACGACGCACTTGGCGGCCGCGGCGCAGGAGGCGTAGTGAAGCGTTCGGGCGCCGGTGAGCACGACGGCGTCGAAGTCGCCGGCGTAGCGGCCGACGGCCTCAGCGAGCGCCGGATCGAAGGGATGGAGCCCGGGGCCGCCATCGCCGTTGTCGGTTTCGATCGGCGCCAGAACGGTCACCCCGACGTCGGCATACGCCTTGGGGCCGCCGGGGTCGGCGGCCGGGGGGGCGAGAATCGCCACGCTTTGGCCCTCGCGGCGGAGCGTTCGGGCGAGGTGATATACGCGAAGCCAGGTGCCGTGGGCGATTGGCCAGGGGAACTCGGCCGTGACGAACAGCCAATTCATAGCGTGATCCGCTCGACCCGGCGCCGGCAGACCGACTCCAACGCCGCGACGATCTTCTCGACGCCGATCGCGGCCATGCAACTGGGGCTGCGGTCGCACGAGCGCCGATAGCAGGGGCCGCACGACAGATCCGAAACGATCTTGCACCCGGCGCCGAACAGGTCGATTTCCTGCCCGCACGTCGGGCCGAACAGCCCGACCACCGGCACACGCTGACTGACGGCCGCGTGAAGGGCGAGCGTATCGCCGGTGATGACCGCATCGCACCGCCCCACCACGGCCACGAACTCCGGCTCGCTGTTGTCGACGCCGCTGTCGTGAACGTCGGCCACCCGCTCGGCGATCCATGCGTTGATCGCCGCTTCATCGGGCCCGCCCAGCAGCGTGACGCCGTAGCCTCGGTCGATTAGTTCCCGCGCGATCCGAACCCACTGGGCCGGCGCCGGCGCCTTGTTGGCGAAGACCGTCCCGCAGCCGGTGTTCAGTCCCACGATCGGTCCGGCCGCGGCGGCTCGCCAGGGGTCGAACATCGTCGCGGCTCGCTTGAGGGCGATGGAGTTGGGGTGCAGCCGATAGGGCTGGCGAATATAGGGCAGCCCCAGCGCGTCGTGGATGAGCTTGGGGTAGCTGTCGCGATTGTGATTGAACTTCAGTTCGTCATCGAGCCCCAGCAGAAAGTAAGGCCGGCACGCGTCGTTGATCGGTTCGGGAGTTCCGAATTCCGACAGCCCGACGCCGCGTTTGTCGGGGCAGTTCAGCGCGTTGCACAGGGCCGCCGGGCCGGGTTCCTTGTCCAGCGACAGCACCAGGTCGAACGTCTGAGCGGGCAGCGTCAGCATCGCCTCGGCGTCGAAGGCGACCCGCCGGTCGATTTGCGGATGGCCGGCGAGGATCCGCACGCCGTTGGGCTTGGAGACCCAGGTAATGTGCGAGGTGGGGTACTCTCGCTTCAGCGTCGGTAGCAAGCAAGCGGTGCGGACGACGTCGCCGATCGCGCCGAGCTTGATAATGGCGATGCGATGGCCCATGGCCTCGTAGTGGTCGCATCGGCATCGGTCCCGGTACACGCACGGGCGGTCGCCGAGGAAATGCTTGCAGTCGGTCGCCGGTTCCAAACGAATCATTTCATTACACTCTCAAAAACGCCAATCGTCCGCTCGGCGGTCGCCGTCCATGCAAACGCTTTCGCTCGGGCGGCGCCCCGGGCGATCAGTTCGGCCCGCCGCTCGGGCTTGTCGAGCAACTCGGCCAGACCCCCCGCGATGGATCGGGGGTCTTCGGGGTCGACCAACACCGCGGCGTCGCCGGCCACCTCCGGTAAACTCGTCGCATCGCTGGTCAACACCGGCGTTTCGCACACGAACGCGTCGAGGATCGGCAAGCCAAATCCTTCGCTGAGCGAGGCGTAGCAAAGCACCGTCGCCCCCGTCAGCAGGGCCGGCATATCCTCCTCGGCCGCGAAGCCGGCAAGGACGCAACTGTCGGCGATCTCCAACTGGCGCACCTGATCGGCGAACGCGTCCATGGCCGTCGGTTGGATGCCGACAACCACCAGGGCGCAATTCTTGCGCGTCGCCTTCGGTATCGCCGCCCACGCACGCAGAATGCCGACGGTATTCTTTCTCGGGTCGGCCCCGCCGTAGGCCAGCACATACGGCCGATCGTCGGTCAGGCCGATCCGCCTCCGCGCCCCGGCCAGTTCGTCGCCGTCGGTCACCTTTCGGCACGCGGCGTCGGCCGCCCACGGGTTCACTGTAACCTTATCGGCTGAAACGCCGAAAGCTCGTTCGATTTGTTTGGCGCTGTACGCGCTCGGCGTGATAATCGCCGCGGCCTTGCGAGCCGCCCGCCGCACATTCGCTCCCCAGCGAGCCGACGCCGGCGTCGCAAACCGCCGGTCCAAAGGGATCAGATCGTGAATGGTCACCACCCGCCTCACCGGGCATACTCGCGGCGCCGTGTTCGCAGGGCAATGCAGCACATCAGCCCCGATCGCCAACGCCGCGGCCGGCAGCCGCACCTGCTGCCACAGGTCCAGTCGGTCGCCGGGGATATCGATCCGTCGTCGCTCAATGTTGCCGATCCCCGCGAAGGGGTCGCCCCCGCCCTCGGTCCGGCAGAACATAACGATCCGCCACTGCGGGCGCAGACCGGCCACGTGGCGGTACAGGTCGATAAGATTCTTCCCTGTGCCGCGGCGGGCGCCATCAAAAATCGTTCGGGCGTCCAGGGCTAGTTTCATCGCGTCGTAAGGCTCCAGATCAGACTCTTTAGACATCGGGGCCGCCTTGCCGCCGACTTGAACCAAACGCGGCGGCGCCTGGCGCCGGAGATGAAGCCGATTCGCCGACCGCAACGGTCGTTGCCCATCATGCACCGGTGTACTCGCCCCCGCGCCCGCCAGATGAACGAGTCAGACACGTGCACACGTGCGATTCTGATCCGAGCGAATGTCACGCCTTGCCCCGGCGTCTGGAATGGGCAGAATGATGGGACGATATGACATCCCCTGAAAGGTGGTTCTTACATGTTGAGCTTTGTGGCGATCGATTTTGAAACGGCTAATAACAGCCGCGATTCGGCGTGTGCGATCGGTGTGGTGAAGGTGGTCGACGGCGAGATCGCGGCCACCGAGCATCGGCTGATCAACCCCCAGACGAACTTTCTGAGATTCTTCACCGACAGCATTCACGGCATTTCGGCCGCGGATGTGGCGGACGCCCCGTTGTTTGACGAGGTTTGGACGGAATTGGCGCCGTTGCTGGAGGGGGCGGACTTCTTCGCCGCTCACAACGCCCCGTTCGATCGTTCGGTCTTGACGAGTTGCTGCGATCGCTACGGACTTCGCCCGCCGGGGCAACGTTTCGTCTGCTCGTGCCAGGTCGCCAAGGCGCACTGGGGGTTCAAGCCGGCTACGCTGAACGCCGTCTGCGAGCATTTGGGCATTGAGCTGGACCACCATCAGGCCCTCTCAGATGCTATGGCCTGCGCGAAGATTCTTCTGGCGGCCGCCGGTGAGGGATATTCGATGGCGTAGCGGTCGGTCGGCGGCGGGGTTGGCTCTTGGGGCGCGGGGGTCTCGGGGTGATTTGCTGGCCCGGTGCGGCGGCGATGTCCGATGAATGTCAGTAGTGCGCGGGCGCGGTGTGCGCCGCCGGTGAGTACATTCAAACGAGGCGCCGTTGGTTTCATGAGCAACGTCGAGACGGTTCAAACCGCCACGCTGGAGTCTGTTCCTCGCGTCGTCGCGCCGGTCGAGCCGGTCGAAACGGCGGCCGCGACGGTGACGGTGATCGAAGCGCGCGGAGAGAGCCTCGCCGACGCCGTTGGTGAGATGTGGCGCTATCGCGAGTTGATGTATTTTCTCGTGTGGCGCGATCTGAAGGTGCGTTACAAGCAGACGGTTCTGGGCGCCGCGTGGGCCGTTTTGCGGCCGGTGATGACGATGGCGGTCTTCACGCTGGTGTTCGGCCGGATGGCGGGGATCCCTTCTCAGAACGTGCCGTATTCGATTTTCGTCTTCGCCGGGCTGCTGCCGTGGATGCTCTTTTCCGGGGCGGTCTCGGAGGCGGGAGTCAGCCTGATCTCCCAGGCGCACCTGTTCACGAAGATCTACTTCCCCCGGATGTTCGTACCGGCGTCGTGCGTGGGCATGGTGCTGGTCGACTTCCTGCTGGCCCTCGGCGTCTACGCGGCGGTCATGGTCTACACCCAGTGCCTGCCGGGCGTCAGCGTGTTGCTGCTGCCGGCGCTGGTGGTGTTGACGCTGACGCTGGCGTTGGGGCTGGGGTTGTTTCTTTCGAGCGTGGCGGTGGTGTATCGCGATTTTCGTGCGGTCATCCCGTTCCTGATGCAAACGTGGATGTACCTCAGCCCGGTGGTGTACCCGGTGACGCTGGTGCCGCAGAAGTATCGCTGGCTTCTGGGGCTCAACCCGATGACCGGTATTATCGACGCGTATCGAAGTTGCCTGCTGAACCAGCCGATTCATTGGGGCTCGTTGGGCGTTTCGGCGGCGATGGCCGTCGGGGCGCTGGTCTTCGGCGTTTTCTATTTCCGACGAACGGAGCGGCGTTTTGCCGACGTCGCCTGAGCCATGAGCGAACCTGCAATCCGTGTAGAGAACCTGGGCAAGCAGTACAAACGCGGCCTTCGCTCGCAGTTCCAACGGAACTTCCGCGAGGCCGTCACCGACGCCCTGACCGCGCCGCTGCGCCGTCTTCGATCGCTACGGGAAGGGTCGGCCGACGGGTCCGATCTGTTCTGGGCCCTGCGTGACGTGAGCTTCGAGGTGGCGCCCGGTGAAGTGGTCGGCATCATCGGCCACAACGGGGCCGGCAAGAGCACGCTGCTGAAGATTCTTTCGCGAATCACCCGTCCGACCACGGGGCGGGCCGTCATCTCCGGTCGCGTGGGTAGCTTGCTGGAGGTGGGCACCGGGTTCCATCCGGAATTGACCGGCCGCGAGAACGTGTATCTCAACGGCGCCGTGCTGGGCATGCCCAAGGCGGTCATCGATCGCCGATTCGACGAGATTGTGGCCTTCGCTGATATCGACGAGTTCCTCGATACACCGGTGAAGCGGTATTCCTCGGGCATGCGTGTGCGGCTCGGGTTTGCCGTGGCGGCGCACCTGGAGCCGGAGATCCTCGTCGTTGACGAGGTGCTGGCGGTCGGCGACGTAGCGTTCCAGCGGAAGTGTCTCGGCAAGATGTCGGGCGCGGCCCGCAGTGGGCGGACGATTCTGTTTGTCAGCCACAACCTCGCGGCGGTGCAGAGTCTGTGCAGCCGGGCGATTCATCTGGCCAACGGGCGGATCGTCGACGACGGCGACGTCAGCGACGTGATTGGCGCGTACCTGGCCGCGTCTTCGGGGTCGGCGCATACCTCGCTGGCCGATCGGACCGACCGCCAAGGCGACGGGACGTTGCGTTTCGAGTCGATTACGATGTGCGACCGGGACGGCCGGTGCGTGCCCAGCGTTCGAAGCGGCGATCCGGTGGAACTTCGCTTCGGACTGGCCAACCCCTCCGGCGGCGATCTTCGCGGCGTTAACGTTGCGATCGGCGTTGAGAGCCCGCTGGGGACGCGTGTGATGTTTTTCAGCAACGAACTGACCGGCCAGGCGTACGCCCCGACCGGAGCCGGCGAGGTGAGGATCCGTCTGGAGCGGATTCCGCTGATCGGCGGGCGGTACACGTTCACGCTGTTCTGCTCGGTGAACGGACGCACGGCCGACTGGATTCGATACGCCGGCGAGTTGCTGGTGGAGCCCGGCGATTACTTCGGGGCTGGCAAGCTGCCCCGGGCGTCCCAATGTGAGATTCTCGTCGATCACGAAATGACCCTCGTGTAAGCGGTACGAAAATGGAGATCCTTCGCCAACTCATCCGTCCGAATCGCCTTCGTCGCTCGCATCGCGACGCGAGACGCGTGCTGCAGCGCGCCGGGATCGACACCTCGGCGCTGGATGTGCGAATGGTCGGCGACGTGCGGATCGTTCTTGCCGATTCGTCCCGCCTTCGCCTCGGAGGCGGCGTCACGCTGGCCAACTGCACGCTTGAACTGGAGGCCGGGGCCGAAGCGACCTTGGGCGCCGGTACGCTGCTCGACGGGGCCGTCGTGTCGGTGGGGCCGGACTCCTATCTCAGTACGGGCGCGGGCGTGCATATTGTCAAGACGCCGCCCTACGCGTCGCACCTTCTGATCCGCGACGGCCGCGTGACCCTCGCCGAGGAGGCGAGCATTCGCGGCTGCATGATGGTCCGCTACGGCGGCGGCGTGCACATTGGCGTTCGCACATTCCTGAACCAGGGCGCGGACATCCGCTGCGATGTTGGCGTGCACATCGGCGATTACACGCTGGTTTCGTACGAGGCGTACATCACCGATACGAACTCGCACAGTCTCGATTGGCGATGTCGGCGCGAGGCGATGGTCAACAGTCCCGCTCACAGAATCGTTGGCGAGCAACGCCCCCAAGCCCGTCCCGTGCGGATCGGCGACGACTGCTGGATCGGCAAGCGCGCGATGGTCCTCAAAGGCGTCGAAATCGGCGACCGGGCCATCGTCGGAGCTGGGGCGGTGGTGACGTCGGCGGTGTCGGCCGAATGTGTGGCGGTGGGCAACCCGGCCAAGTCACGACCCATTACGATTGACGATGACGCGGCCGATCGTGACCCCGGGGAGCACATACGTGATTGATGTTGCGGACATGTCGACCCGGACGCTGCGCGTGGTTGTGGCCTCGCCGATTACGATGGGCTACGGCTCACCGAGGTACATGCGCCTCTACAAGGTGCTGGCTTCCCGGGGGCATCGCGTGCTGCTGATGGATCACGAGGAATCCGTCGCGGCCGGTCGGCGCCCGTATTCGCTGAACGGATATCGCCGACTTCTGGTTCACCGCACCGCCGGGCGAAGCCTGTGGCGGCAGCGTACGCGGCGGATGTGGGAGGGACTGGTTCGCCGTCGCGAACGCCCCGACGTTCTGATCGCCGGCAACGACGCTCTGCTGAGCGAGTCGTGGCCGAGCACCTCGACCCGGGTGATTTACTACGGCGAGATCGAATCGGAATGCTCCGGAGCCGCCGAATCGCCCGCGGACTCCATAACCAACGCCGCCGACGCCGTGATCGCTCCCCAGGAAGATCGACTGGAGTTGGCCCGAGGCATCTACAAGCAGGCCCGAAGCTGCTTCTGCGTGCAGAACGCACCCATGTTGGCCGAACATGCTGATCCCGGACCCCGGGCGCTGACCAAGGGCGAGCGAATCCATCTGCTCTACCAGGGACAGGTAAGCCGGTTGACCTGTGCGGATATCATGCTGGGGTTCGCCCGTCGAAACAGCGACCGTTTCCATCTTCACGTGGCCGGTCCCGTCAAGGACGGGTTCAGCGAAGAGCTGGCGGCGGTCGCCGAGACCGGGGCCTTGACCTACCACGGCTACTTGCGGCAGGCGGAGCTGGCCGACTTGCGTAAGCGGTGCGACGTGGGCTTGGTGACGTGGCGGGAAGGCGGCGATCTGCCCTTGTCGATCAAATACGCTTGCCCGAACAAACTGTACGAGTACATCGCCGACGGCCTGCCGGTCGTGTTTATGCCCAACCATTCGCTGGGTCGCTGGAACACCCGGTTCGGGTTCGGCGCCGCGGCGGCCGACTACACCGTCGACGCCATGGCCGAGGCGCTGGCGGCGATGACCGACGATGAAGGCGTGTACGCGGCCCAGTCGGCGCACAACACGGGGCTGTTTCGCGAGGAACTGAACTTCGAACACCAGGTCCGGCCGTTCGTTCAATGGCTGGAGGAGGGACGCCCATGACGGCGAATCCATCGGGAACCGACAGCCGCATCAGCACGCTGGCCGTGATACCGGCCCGGGGGGGATCGGTGGGCGTGCCGCGAAAGAACGCCAGGCCTTTGGCCGGGTTGCCGCTGATCGCCCATACGATCGGTGAGGCCTTGGCCGCCGAGCGAATCGACCGGGTGGTGGTCTCGACCGACGACGCCGAGATCGGCCGGATCGCCGAGCGATACGGGGCCGAGGTGGTCTGGCGCCCCGACGAACTGAGCGGCCCGTCGGCTTCTTCGGAGTCGGCCCTGACCCACGTGCTGGACCATCTGGAGGCCGCCGACGGGTATCGGCCGGATCTGCTGGTCTTCCTGCAATGCACCTCGCCCCTGACGGCCGCGGCCGATATCGACGGGACCATCGAAGCGCTGCTCGATGAGGCGGCCGATACGGCGGTGGCGGTGACGCCGTTCCACTATTTCCTCTGGGCGCCCGGCGACGACGGCGGCGCCGTGGGGATCAACCACGACAAACGCACGCGTCCGATGCGGCAGGATCGTGAGCCGCAGTACCTCGAAACCGGCGCCGTGTACGTAATGCGAACCGACGGCTTTCGCGAGGTCGGTCATCGTTTCTTCGGTAAGACGGCCATGCACGTCACCCCCGGCGAGCGTCGTTGGGAGATCGACGATCCGGTCGACTTCGACGTCGCCGAGACGCTGCTCGCTCGTCGCGGCCGCGAGGAAATGCTGGCGCGACTGCCGGCCAAGCCGGCCGCACTGGTGATGGATTTCGACGGCGTCTTCACCGACGACCGGGTGTGGGTGAATCAAGAGGGCGTCGAGGCCGTCGCCTGCAATCGGGGCGACGGGATGGGGCTGTCGCTGTTGCGAGCGACGGGACTGCCGATGGTGGTGATCTCGACGGAGGTCAACCCGGTCGTCGCGGCTCGCTGCGGCAAACTGAAACTCCCCTGCCTGCAAGGGATCGGCAAGAAGCTGCCGGTGATGCTCGAGTGGCTCGCCGACCACGGCCTCGACCTCGCCGATACCGTGTACCTCGGCAACGATGTGAACGATTTGACCTGCCTGGAGGCGGTCGGATATCCGGTCGTCGTCGGCGATGCGCATCGGGATGTCCGCAGCGCCGGACGGGTCGTGTTGGCCGGTCGCGGCGGGCACGGGGCCGTGCGAGAGCTGTGCGACCTGTTGACCGAGAGAATGGGACTACGCGGCACATAGCAGTCCGTCGAAAAATGGGTTCCGTCGCGAGATCGAGCGAAATTGCCGAGCACCAAGGAAAGAAACGCAGACAATGCCTGAGCATTGTCGAGTATTCTTGACGCAGACGCGCAGGCGATTTAGCCGATCGCAGCAGGAACAGCTTTTTCAACGGGCTGATAGCCCACGGAGAACGAATCGCCATGTCAGCATTGAATACGGCAGCTCGATTCGCCGCCCGATGGCTGCTCCCGGCCGGGGCCGCCGACGCGATCCGGCGCAGGGTCGGCTCGCAGGCGGCGAGGCGACCGAAGGGATTGCCCTCGGCGATCGTCGCGGCCAACCGAGAACTGAGGAACATCCACGCCGGCCAACGATGCTTCATCCTGGCGACCGGCCCGTCGGTTCAGACCCAGGACCTGACCGGTCTGGCCGGTGAAGTGTGCATCGCCGTGAGCCACTTCTTCCTGCACAAGGATATCGATCGGATCGACCCGGCATACCACGTGGTCGCGCCGTATCATCCGCCGTTCGATTTCCAAACGCTCCGTATACTGTTCGACGGATTCAGCGAGCGCTACGACGACCGGGTGACGTACCTGATGGGCCATACGCCGTACGAGCATTCGGTGTGGAATTTCTTGGGGGCCAATCCGGGTTGTCGTCGCGAGCGGATGTACTTTGTCGATTACACCGACAGCGTTCAGTTGAGCGAAGACGACTGCCGGCGGCCGGAGGTGTGGGATTTGGACGGGCGGCCCTTCGAGCCGCGAACGGTGATTTATACGGCCATCCAGGCCGCCGCGTATATGGGATTCAGCGAGATCTACCTTCTTGGCTGCGACCACGATTATCTCAACGACACCACGCGTGTAACGAACCATCATTTCTACCGGGAGGAAGAAGGCGTCAGCGACGCCGAGCATCTGTCGGCGTTCACGACCGAACGGTGGTTCAAGGAATACTACTTCCGCTGGATGCAGTATCGGCTCATGCGGGATCATCTCGATTCCCGCGGCGTCACGATCTACAACGCCACGGCGGGGGGGATGCTCGACGTGTTCGGGCGGGTCGACTTGGCCGATGTGCTCGCCGGGGACGCCAAGGAGCAGGTGGCCCATGTTCGATAGGGTCAAATGCTGCATCAACGTTCGCCGTTATCGCCGGCGATACCCGGCCGCGACGATTGACGCTACGGTGCAGTTGCACGATGTACGTCTCGGCGACGGTCCCGTGTCCATTCGGGGCGACGCCTATCTGGCCGCGTCGACAACCGGCTCGAACGTGACGATCCACCCCGGCTGCTGGGTTCACCGGGCGACGCTGGGCGATTCAATCGTCCTGGGACCCAAGACCGGGTTGTCGAACGTAACGGTCGGCGCCTTCAGTTACATGGCCGGTCATTCGACGGTTCATGACACGACGTTCGGGCGGTTCTGCTCGGTGGGCAAGGAACTGCTATGCGGGATGGGGGGGCATCCGACGGACTTGGTGAGCACGTCGCCGGTGTTCTACTCGACACGCGGCCAATGCAATACCACGTTCGCAGATCGCGATATGTATGACGAGACGGCCCCGGTCGAGGTCGGTTCCGATGTGTGGATCGGCGCCCGGGTGTTCGTTCGCGGCGGCGTTCGCATCGGGCACGGGGCGATCGTGGGCGCCGGGGCGGTGGTGGTCGGAGATGTGCCCGAATACGCCGTGGTCGCAGGGACGCCGGCCAAGGTCATTCGCAGGCGATTCGGCGACGATCAGATCGCTCGCCTGTTGGAACTGGCGTGGTGGGAGTGGGACGCGGCTCGCCTGTGCTCCGGCTGGAAGCATTTTGGCGACGAAGACATCGAGGCGTTCCTCGTTTGGGCCGAGGGCGAAGCGCGAGAGGGCGATTGAACCATGTCCGTCCCCCCCCCATGCGAGTTGCCCCCCCCGCCTCCGGGCGAAACCGGCTGGCCGTGGACGGTCCAGTCGCAGGTTACGTACGAAGCAGGCGTCGACTGGCCGAAGATCACGGTCGTGACTCCGAGCTTCAATCAGGGCCAATACATCGAGCGGACGCTTCGGTCGGTTCTGCTACAGGGGTATCCGAATCTCGAATACGTGGTTATCGATGGGGGGTCGACCGACCGGAGCGTCGAGACGATCCGCAAGTACGCCCCGTGGATCTCGCGGTGGGTGAGCGAGGCCGATCGGGGTCAGAGCCACGCGATCAATAAGGGTTTCGCCGGCGCCGCCGGCGAAGTGTTTGCGTGGCTTAACAGCGACGATCGGTACACCCCCGGCGCCCTGGCGGCGGTGGGGCGCCGTTTCGCCGGACACGCGGATTGCCAATGGCTCAGCGGAGCCGCGGCTCACGTGCGAACCGATGACGGGCGGACGGTGCATTGTCCGGCTCATCTGGCGGGTGGGACGGCGCTGCTGGACTTCTGGCGGTTTGGCGACTACGGCCACTACGTGAAGCAATCGTCGGTCTTCTGGCGATCGCGCCTATGGGAAGCTGTCGGCGGATTGTCCGAAGAGTTGCACCTTGCGATGGACCACGATCTGTGGCTGAAGTTCGACGAGCACGCGCCCATGGAGACGCTCGACGACCTGCTGTCGGTGGCGATTCTGCACGACCAATGCAAGTCGCTCCGCGATGGTCGCCGCCAGGCGCGTGAGGCGATGCGATGTTGCTATGCCGCGGCGCGCCGTCGAGGGCGTTCGGCGAACTGGCTTACGTGGCGATTCCTGGCCGATGCGCCGCGATGGAGGCTTGGGCGAGCCTTGCGTAACGGCCGGCTCCGATGGTGGGGCGGCGTCGTTAGAGAATTGGCCGCCGCGGCTGTCGATCCGATCCGGCTGTGGAGCGAAACCGGTCGCCTGTCCGCCATTCGCGGCAACCGTTGAAGTGTCGCTCTGATCGTGCGGCGCCCTGCCGATCCATCCTGACGCCAAAGAAAAGGCTCATGTCGAATTAGCGGGGAGTTCCACGGCCAACGATCTGCCGTGACTAGCCCCCTGCAGTGCAGGGGGTTGTTGGACCGATGGTGCTCCCGCTGTATAC
>CBDVCA010000090.1:0-12883 GCA_965372365.1 uncultured bacterium | reverse complement strand
CAGCGACCCCCCGCACTGCGGGGGGCTAGTAACAACGGGGCTTCGGCCACAAGAGGTCCCGACCATTCGCGGATGAACCTGAAGGAAGCAAGCCGTCAAGCTTCGGGGGATCATTGAATTGCTTCTCCGATCGCGGTAGGATACACGCTGTGGGTTCGCGCCGGCGAGCCCCGGGGCTCACCAGAGGGCGGCAGGCCGCCGGACGTGGAGATCGCGACGCGCGGACTATGGATATGGATATCAAAACCTTCCAGGATTTCATTCTCGATAAGTACGGCCGCCGCGACGCCGAACGCGGCACGCCGGCGACGTTCCTGTGGTTTATGGAGGAGGTGGGCGAGTTGGCCTCGGCCCTCGCCGGCGACGACGAGTACAACAAGGAAGAGGAGTTCGCCGACGTATTGGCCTGGCTGTGCACTCTGGCCAACATCAACGGCATCGACCTGACGAAGGCCGTCGAAAAGTACACCGTCAAGGGCGTGGAGGGTTTTAAGTAGTGTCTGACCTCGACGACCGGGCCCAATTCGCCGAACCCGCCGCTGACGGCAAACGCAAGCCGGTCTGGATTGCGTTGGTGCTGTTGGTCGTCGTCGGCATTGGCGTGGGTGTGATCTGGTACGCCGCGACGCCCCACAGCGCCGCCGAGCAGTTGGTCGAAGCCGAGAAGATCGAGAAAGACTACATCGCCGACCGCCCAAACCTTTCGGCGCAGAAACGCGATCGGGCTCATCGGAAGGTCATCGACGCGTACCGCAAGGTTTTCAACGGTTTCGACGCCACCGACGACGAGGCCGCCGCCGCCTGCGGGCGAATGGCCGACCTCGAGCAGTTCGCACGCAACGACGAACAGGCCCGCCAGTGGTGGCGAAAGCTCATCGCCGAGTATCCCCAAACCGACAAGGGCCGCGAGGCTTTTGGCGAGTTCATCGACAATTGCTCCGCCGGCGGTCGTGCGGCGTTGGCGACCGATCGCGTCGCAGGGCTCGAATGGCTCGAACGCGCCGCGGCCGCGTGCGAAGAGTTCATCGACGCCTATGGCCCCGCCGACCCCGACGCCGCGACGATGGCCATGCGGCGGTGTCGAATTCTGCACGACGATATCGCCGATCCGCCCATCCGGCCCATCCGTGCGTTGGAGCGGTTCCTCGTCGACCATGACGGCAGCGACCTGACCGACGAGGCCCTGTTCCGCCTGGGCAAGTTGCACGAGCAGATCGCCGAGTATCGATCGGCCGTCGACGATTACACGCGACTGATCGACGGATACCCCGATTCGGAGTACCTCAAACGCGCCGAACTCGCCCAGGCCCGCGCCACCGGCGCCTACGACCCCGACGCTGCCGAGGAACTGTGGCGCCAGTTGGCCGCCAAGTATCCCCAAGACGACGAACTGACGCGGCAGGCCGATCGTGAAGCCGAGCGACTGGCCTCGCGCCGTCAAGCTCGCGAAGCCGCCGAGCAGGCCAACGATGCCGCCGAGCAGGCCGAAGAGTATCGCTCCGAACGCTACGGCGGCGGTGGTGGCGGCGGTGGGGGCGTGGTCGATTCCGGTTGGGGCAAGCCCATTCCGCCGGCGGAGATGCTCAAGGAGTTCATCGCCCAGAAGATCGACGCCACGCACTATCGCCTGAACGTTCGGATCGATCCGGCCGCTCACACGATGGACGTGACCGGCTCGGTCGAGTTGACCCATGACGGGGCCGACAAGGACGATTTCCTGTTGATGCTCGGCGGGGTGATGACCTGCGGCGATTTCGATTTCGACGGCGCCGCGGTCAAGATCGTTCGTCCCAAGGGCAAGCGTGATGTGATCCATCTGAGACTCGCCCACCCCTGGCCGGCCGGCGAGGCGGCGACGTTGACGTTCGAGTATTCGGCCACGACCGAGCCGATCGAGATTCCCGAGGAGTTGACCGAGAAGCTCACCGAGCAAATCTCCCGTCGCAGGGAGGTTCGACCGGCGTGGGGATGGGTCGCCGCGATCGACGAAGCGGACGAAGCGGACCCAGCGGACGAAGCGGACCCAGCGGACGAAGCGGACCCAGCCGAAGAAGCCGATGAAGCTGAGGAAGACGACAAAGGCTCGGCGCCGACATCGTCGATGCTGAACGACTCGCGTCTGCAGTTGCAGATCAACGACACCGGCTACGCGCTCAGCGGCGCATCGTGGTACCCGGTGACGGTGTTCGGCGACTTGTTCACCGCCGACGTCGCCTTCGAAATCATCGGCGACCTGACCTTGACCTGTAGCGGGCGGAGCGTATCGGAGACCCGCCGCGACGACGGCGTCACCGAGACGGCCTGGCGGTGCGAGAAGCCGTATTTCGGTTTGTACTTCGCCTACGGGCCGTACCGGCGGGCTTCGCGAATGGTCGACGGTGTGGCGGTCAGCGTGTGTTTCTCCGCCGACCCGTTCGACAAGGCCGACGCCTACCTGGACGAAGTCGAGTCGATACTCACCTTCTACGTCGAGACGTTCGGGCCGTTTCCCTTCGAGAAGCTCACGCTCACCGAGGTCGCGTTGCCCCCGTTTATTGGCGGCGTCGGCCCGGCCAGCCTCACGTTCCTGCACGCCGCGGTGGTCGCATCGAAGGATACGCCCCCGACCAATCTGCTGGCCCACGAGATCAGTCACCAGTGGTGGGGCAACCAGATTCCGATCAACCTGATCGACCCGCACTACAGCCAGTGGCTCAGCGAGGGGTTCGCCACTTACAGCGATGCGTTGTACACCGAGCGGACCGAAGGGGTCGAGGCGTTCGGCGAACATCTTCGCCGTATGGGCAAGCTGTATCTGGACCAGGCGGCTAACGTTCGCGAGGACGCTCTGGTGCAGACGTATATGGGCCAGAGCATTTTGTATCGGCCCGTCGTGTACGAGAAGGGCGCCCTGGTGCTGCACGCGTTGCGATACGTTGTGGGCGATGAAACCTTCTTCGATATTCTGCGTCAATACCTTAGGACCTACGCCTTCAAGCCGTCCACGGTGGACGACTTTCGCAAGCTGGCCGCCGCCGCGGCGGGGATGGACTTGGACTGGTTCTTCGACGAATGGCTCGATCGACCCGGATGCCCGCTGTTCGCGGCGCCTCGGGTGGTCATCGTCGATACCGACGGCGTCAGCAAGGTGACGGTGTACGTGGATCAGCCGTCGCACCTGAGCCGCATGCCGATCGACGTGGTGGTCGAAGGTCTCGACGGCCGGACCTGCCGCAGGCGGGCGACGATGGGGAAGAAGGAGAACGTTATCACCTTCGAGGTCGACTTCCCCGTTCGTCGGGTTCTCCTGGACCCCGACGGCTGGGTGCTCCGCAGGATCCCCGACGCCGGCGATACCTGGGAGAACCCCGCCCACTACGCGGGGGCGGATGCTTTTTGATAGTACGATGGGTTTGGGTTCTCGGTCTACGATTATGAGTTTCTCAAAGGGCGCCATGAAGATTCGTATCCTTATTCTGCTCGCCGCGTCCGTTGTCGGCGGGGTGTTCACGGCGGCGTTCGGCGCCGATGACGTGCGGATCGAGTCGGTCGCGGTGGGTTTTGGCGGCCGGTATCGCCCCGGGCATCTGACCCCGGTGTTCGTGCGGATCGCCAATCGGGGCCTGGCTCCGCTGGACGGGGAGTTGCGGGCGGTGCAGGCCGACGACGACGGCGACCGCGTGCAATGGCGGTTGGAGCTCGATGTGGCGGCCGGGTCGTCCACCGAGCGAATGATCCTGGTGAACCCGCCTCCCGGCGCCTTTGGCGAAGGGCGGATCGAAATCAGCATCGGCAGTCTCGTCGGCGGCCGGTATCGCCCGCTGGACGCTTTCCACCCCGGCGCGCGGGTCGGCTACGGCCACATGTTGACGACGCCGTTGGTGGACGGCGAGCGCGTCATCGGCGTGCTCGGGACGGGCTTGGGGGGGCTGGGGGTGCTCAACTCCCCCGACAGGGTCTACACCGGCGAGCCGATTCGGGTGGTGTCGATTCCGTTCAGTCGCGTGCCGCCTTCGTGGCGGGGGCTGGACATGATCGACGTGCTGTATTGGGACGATCCCGATCCCCAGCAGCTCAACGACGCTCAGCAGGAGGCGATCGCCCGGTGGGTTCGGCGGGGCGGTCAGTTGGTGATGGGGCTGGGTTCGCATGCGATGGAACTATCCTCGTCGCCGGGGGCGTTGGCCCGTCTGATGCCGGTGAAGGTGCGGCGGATGGGCGAACGCGTGAGCGATCTTCGCCCGCTGTATCGCTTCCTCGGCGGCGTGGCCTCCCCCGGCGGTCGATCCGTCGTGGCCGTGACGCCCCTGGCCGGCGCACGGGTGCTGGTTCGCGACGACGTCAAGAAGCTGCCGCTGCTGTGCCGGCGGACGACCGACGCCGGAAGCGTCACCGTGATGAGCGCCACGCTTGACGATTCGGGATTGGTCAACCCTCGACAAATGCTCACTCACAGGCGGGCCGGCGCCTTGGCGACGCTGGTCGGCATGCAGGTGTTGAACGGCCCGCGGTACGATCGTCGGTCGATATCGCTTACCGATGACCTTCCGGCCGATCTCGACTCCGCCGGCGTCGGCGGCATGCTGGTGGGCCTGGTGGTTCTGTTGTGTTTGCTGTACGCCGTGGTCGCAGGGCCCGGGACGTGGCTGTACGCCCGGGCGACCGATCGACGCCGCCTGAGCTGGTGGCTGTTCGCGGCGGTGGTGGCCGTGGCCACGCTGGCGTCGGCGGCGCTCAGCCTGTTCGGCGTCCGAAGCACGTCAATCTCCAACGCCCTGGTGCTCGACCTGACGGCCGGGTCCGGCCACGCGGTGGTCAGGGGCAACTTCGGGCTGTACGTGCCCACCCATTCCCGGCCCGACATCGACGTCGGCGGCGATCCGTTCGCGTCGCTGGTCCCCATGGTCGATCCCCGCGGCGGCGCGTCGGGGGAGTTTCCCGACGTGAAATCGTACGAGATACGCCTCGACAAGCCCACGCACCTGTCCGTGCCCATTCGCCGCACCATCAAGCGGTTCGCACTCACCTGGCAGGGCGATGTCGGCGGGACGGTGGATGGATCGGTCCGCGTGGGGGCCGCGGCGTCGACCGATGGATCGGTTCGGTACCTGTCCGGAACCGTCACGAACCGGCTGGACGTGGACCTGTTGGAAGCGACCATCCTCTACGCTCAGCCGCATTGGAAGTACCCCTTCGCCGTCATCGAAATCGGCCGCATCGCCGCCGGCGAGACCCTCGAATTCGACGCCGCCCCCATCGGCGGGGTCGGTCTGGGGAGCAGGTATGTCACCCGGACGCTTCGTGCGAAGCAGTTGGCGATGCTCGGCATGAGAGAGGGCGATCACGGTCTTAACAAGAACCTCACCGCCGGTGTGTTGTCGTCGTTCGCAGCACGCGTGAGCTTGTTGAGCACGATGGGGTTGTACCCCCAGCCGGTTTCCGACCAGGACCCGCGGCCGCTGGAGCGGGACTGCTTCGGCCGGTTGGATCGATCCGGCGAGATCGACGTCACCCAGGCGCTGCTGATCGCCCGGGCCGATGCGTATATGCCCGCCGACGTTCGCGTCAACGGCGAGGTGGTCGAGTGTACCGGCCCGACGGTCGTTCGCGTATTGCTGCCGGCGACGATCACGGGGCCGACGACGGTCAAGCCGCCGACGGGGGCCGAGAGACGCCGCGACGCCGGCGAGTCGTTCTGACCGAAGCAAAGGACTGAAATAAATGCCCATTATTCAAACCATCAACCTGACCAAACGCTACGGCCAACTGCTGGCCCTGAGCAACCTGAACCTCGAAATCGAAGAAGGCGACTGCTTCGGCTTCATCGGTCCCAACGGGGCAGGCAAGACCACCACCATCCGGATCCTGTCGACGCTGCTTCAGCCGACGTGGGGCGAGGCGCGGATCTGCGATTACGTGATCGGCTACGAGAGCCGCAAGATCCGGCCGCTGATCGGATTTGTACCCGACAGCTTCGGCGCCTACGAGGATATGGTCGTTCAGGAGTATCTGGAGTTCTTCGCGGCCGCCTACAGCATCAACGGCAAAGATCGCGTCCGCGTGGTGGGCGATGTTCTGGAGTTGACCGACCTGGTCTATAAGAAGGACGCACTGGTCAACGGCCTCTCTCGCGGCATGCAGCAGCGGCTCAGCCTCGCTCGCGTGCTGCTGCACGATCCCAAAGTTCTGCTGCTCGATGAGCCGGCCAGCGGCCTCGACCCCCGAGCCCGCATCGAAATCCGCGAGTTGCTCAAGGAACTCAAGCGGATGGGCAAGACCATCCTGATCTCTTCGCACATCCTGCATGAATTGGCCGAACTGTGCAATACGATCGGCATTATCGAGCAGGGCGAGATGATCTTCTCCGGCACCGTCGACGAGGCCGTCCGCCGCAGCCGCACCGAAACCGTACTGCACGTGGCCGTTACCGACCGCACCGCCGAGGCGGTCAATCTGCTCAGAGAAACCCGCGGCGTCAAAGCCGTCGAACACCAAAACTCCCGCATGCGAGTCACCCTCGCGGCCGAACTGGACGACTACTCCTTCATCGTCCGCGCCCTGCTCGGCGCCAACTTCGGCCTCCGCGAAATCCGCGAAGAACCCGTCAACCTCGAAACAGCCTTCATGCGACTGACCAAGGGGCTCGTGCAGTGAATTGCGGATTGCGGATTGCGGATTGCGGATTGAACGAACGGAAACGGCAACGGCAACGGCATTGCGGATTGGGCCGAGAGGACGCCGTTAGCCCCCGCAGGGGGCGTTTGTTAGTAGCCTCGGGCGCAAGCCCGTGGAAGCGAAGGCGTGCATTGGATTCAAGCCCCCACAGGGGGCGACTGTCAGTAGCCTCGGGCGCGAGCCCGTGGAAGCGAAGGCGCGCATTGGATCCAAGCCCCCGCAGGGGGCGACTGACGGCGAATGTGACTGGCGCTGACGTGGCGGCGCCAAGACGCATCGTTGCCGGAGAAGCCCCGAAGGGGCGACGCCTCGATCGACCGAACACATCACGTCCAATCGTTCCGTGTCGCCCCTCTGGGGCTTTGACATCTGTGGGCGCCGCCGACCGGGGGCTCACGCCCCCGGCTAAACGCCTTCGCCCCTTCGGGGCTGATCGCGATCCCGCGGCTCAGCCGGCACTCTTCGGGGCTGATCGCGATCCCGCGGCTCAGCCGGCACTCTTCGAGGCTGATCGCGATTCTGCGGCTCTGCCGGCACTCTCTCGCGGCGGATTGTCGATTGTCGATTCCCGATTGCCCCGAGGCTTCTACCCCTCGCCCCCTACAGGGGCTTTTGCCGGGCCTCCGGCCCAATCCGCAATTCGCAATTCGCAATCCGCAATCCCCCCCTCCGAATCCGCAATCGAGGACGTTCAATGATCCGCCTGACCAACAACGCCCTCTTCCGCCTGCTCCCCGGCAACCCGATTTTCGTTCGGGTCGTCGAGGCCGCGGCCAAGCGTACGCGGCATGCGCTGATCCGGATCGGGTATCTTGGCGTGCTGATGGCCGTGACGCTGATCCTGATTATGGCGGGCCTGGCCGGCGGCGGGACGCTGACGGAACTGGCGAAGGGGTCGGCGAATCTGTTCATGGTGATCTCGTTCGTGCAGTTGGGCATGGCGTGCCTGATGGCGCCGATCTTCACCGCCGGGGCGATTACCCAGGAAAAGGACAACCAAACCTACAACGTCCTGCTGGCGACCCCGCTTTCCAACGCTCAGATCGTTCTGGGGTCGCTGCTCAGCCGGCTGTTCTTCGTCCTGACGCTGCTGGCGGCCGGGATCCCGATGTTCCTGATCACCCAGTTGTTCGGGGGCGTACCGGGTTCGAGCATTTTGCTGAGTTTCATGATCGCCGCGGCCACCGCCGCGTTCACCGGCGCCGTCGCCGTGGCCATCGCCGTCATCCGGGTCGGCACCGGTAAGACGGTCTTCGCGTTCTACATCGTCATCAGCCTGTACCTGGCCATCATCTGGGTGCTCGCCGACGTGCCCGCCTTCGCGGCCCCCGGCGGGGCGGGGGTGGAGACCAGTTGGCTGACGGCGCTGCACCCGTTCCTGTCGATGATGGTGGTGCTGAACATCCATCATCCGCCCTCACCGGCGATGCTGACCGACGCCGGCTGGCTGACGCGGCTGTGGCTGTGTAGCCCGCACTACGCCTACCTCTGCTGGACCCTGGGCGCCGGGGCGATTATGGTGGCCATGGGCGCCGTTCTCGTTCGCTTCTCCAACGCTCGCACGCGGATCGACTGGGGCCGGCGGCTGCGACTGTGGCTGGGCGGCGGCGTCGAGACCCGCAGGCCGCGAACCGTGTGGCGAAATCCCGTCGCCTGGCGAGAGGCGGTCACCCGAGCTTCAGCCGGCGGTAAGAGCGTGATGCGATGGCTGTTCATGCTCGGCGGCCTCGCCGGCGGGGCGGTGATGCTGTGGACATACGGGTCGGGACGGATCTCGGTCGATGCGTCGCGAGATCTGCTGCGAAGCGTGCTGTGGGTCGAGTACACCATCGTCCTGCTGGTGCTGTGCAACGTCGCGGCCAGCGCCATTACCCGTGAACGCGAGGACGGCACGCTGGACCTGCTGCTGGTGACGCCGATTACCAGCCGATATTACATCTGGGGCAAGCTTCGAGGGCTCATCAGCTTCGCCGGGATTCTGCTGATCGTCCCGATCGGCACCGCCGCGATGTACGCGGTGCACGACCTGCTCAGCCCGCCGGCGGCCATACACATCGGCTCCAGGATGCGATTGCTGGTGCTGCCGCTGATGCCCATCGAGGGCGTGGCGACGCTGGCGATGTCGATGCTCGGGTTCTGCGGGGTAACCGTGGTCACCTCGCTGACGATGTCGCTGAAGGCCCGACGCACCGTCGGGGCGGTGATCGGGACGGTGGCCGTCGTGGGCGCCACGGTCCTCGGAGCCGGGGCGTTCGGAGCCGTCAGCGCCGACAACATCCCCTTCATTGGTCCGATCATCGCCATGGCCAGCCCCTACGTCGCCTCTTCGGTGCTGATCTATCCTCACCAGATCACCGGCGACCTGCTCATCGAGGCCCCCAGCATCATGCAATTCCGCATCAGCCTCGTCCTGTCCGCCGTCATCGCCGCCGGTATCTACGGGCTGATCGTCTTCTCCGCCTACAAGTCCATGGTCGGTACGTTCGACATGATCATCCGCAAGCAAAGCAGGTGAACGGATTGCGAATTGCGAATTGCGGATTGCGGATTGAACGGCGGCTTCGCACAGGTGGACGCCGCTTGTACCACGATTGATCAGGCCTGGGTCGGCGCGTCGCCCAGGTCGGCGAGCTTGGGGAGGCGACCGGCCGTGTCCGGGCGGGTCGAGTCGATTTCGTACCACGCCGCCGGCGCCGACTCTCGCAACTACGCCGATCCATTACGCCGATCGAGTGTTGCAAGTGGGTGGGCACAGGGCTACATTACCCGCCGTCGGCCGAAGCCGGCGGAACCCAACACATCTGAGGAGACGAGCGGTGAAGAAGATTCGATTCGGTATTGTGGGCATGGGCATAATCGGCAATCTGCATGCGAGGGCGATCGCCAAGGCCAGGAGCCGCGAGTTCTCGGTGACGGCGGTGGCCGATATCCTCCCCGACGTCGCGGCCAAAGCCGGCGAAAAGTACGGCGCGCCGCATTTCGACGACGGCGTCAAGATGTATGAGTCGGGGCTGATCGACGCGGTGCTGATCGCCACGCCTCATTACTGGCACGCGCCGCTCGGCATCGAAGCCGCCCGTCGGAAGATCCACGTCCTGTGCGAGAAGCCCATCTCCGTGGCCGTCGGCCCGGCCCGGGCGCTGATCGCCGAATGCAAGAAACGACGCGTCGCCCTCGGCGCCATGCTCATGATGCGGACCCAGGCGGCGATGGCGAAGATGAAGAAGCTCGTCGACGACGGCCTGGTCGGCGATGTCTTCCGCGTCGAGATGATCTGCTCCAGTTGGTATCGCACCCAGGCCTACTACGACAGCGGCGCCTGGCGCGGCACCTGGGACGGCGAAGGCGGCGGTATCCTTCTCAACCAGGCGCCCCACTCGCTCGACCTGTTCCAATGGATCGGCGGCATGCCCAATCGCGTCACCGCCGTGCTGGCCACCCGCGGGCACAAGATCGAGGTCGAGAACACCGCCAACATCATCTGCGAGTACGGCCGCGGCAAGGTCGGCTACATCTACGCCACCACCAGCGAACTGCCCGGGAGCGACAAGCTCACCGTTGTCGGCGACAAGGGCACGCTGATTTCCGAGGGCGGCAAGCTGCGGTTCGGCAAGCTGAGCATGCCCATCTCCGAGCACCTCAGCAAGTGCAAGAGCGCCTGGGCCGACGACATCCCCAGCCCCAAGTGCACGTGGCGAGATATCAAGATCCCCGCCAAACCCGACGGCCGGCACATCAACGTCACCCGCGCGTTCGCTCGCCACATTATCAAGGGTACGCCCCTGGTGGCCACCGGCGCCGAGGCCATCGCCGAGCTGGAAATCTCCAACGCCGCGTACCTGTCCGGTTTCAATGGCGGGGCGGTCGACCTCCCGGTCGACGCGGCCAAGATCGACAAACTCATCGCCAAGCTCGAACGCGAACGCTCCACCGGCAAGGGCGGCGGCCAACGCAAGAAGGCCGAGCGAGCCATGAAGAAGCTTTTGGCGAAGTAGCCAAGTAGCCAAGTAGCCAAGTAGCCGGGCAGCCCCCCGGCGATCATTCGGAAGTACGTATCGAGGCGGGCCGTACGCTACGGTCCGCCTCGTTTGCTCGCCCACGCCCACACCGGCCGGCCCCAGAATCGCCACGTCACCCCCGCCGCCAGCAGACCAAAGCCGACGTACACCGCCGTCAGCCCCGCATCGGACCGGACGGTCAATGTGGCGTACATGTCTTCACCGTACGGCTGATCGTTCTGGTAAAAGTGGTAGCCGCCGTACCGCATCGGTCGGCCGACGTCGATGGTCATCCGCCGGCTCTCGCGGCCGTCGACCAGCACCACCAGCACGCTGCGGTAGGCTTTGGGCGGCGTCGGCTCTCGCGTCATCAGTAGCGTGGGGCCGCGGGCGTCGGGGCCGAGGCGGACGCTGTCGTCGCGCCACATCGGGTCGGCCAGCAGCCACCGGCGGCGCGTGCGGCCGGGCTCGGCGATGTCGATCTCCATCGCCGGCGTATGACTCGATGGATCGGCCGTCGCACCAGTGGGGGGCGGGAAGTCGTACGCGATCTCCACCCCCGGCGCCGGCGGGTCTCGCAGCGGGAGCCCGGCGTACAGCAGCCGCTCGTGGACCTCGTCGTCGGCCGTCTCGATCGCCAGCAGCACCGCCGGCCGGGCCGGCTGACCGCCCACGTCGGCCACCGCCGGCCGACCGTCGATCAGCACCCGCCGGAGATTGCCGTACACCCGAAGCACACGCACCGTCACCGCCGGTTCGGTCAGCGTCGCCGCCGCGCCCAACTCGCCGGCCAGCGTGACCGACTCGCCCGCCTCGGTGCGGATTCTCACCCGGCCCTGTGCGTTCGGCGCGAACGTGACCGACGCGTTCGGCAGATACTGCAGTACGCGAACCGTCGCGGCGGCGCCGGGAATCGCCATCTCGCGGCCAACTTGCCACGGGATCAGCGCCGCCGCGGTGGCGTCGTCGTCGCCGTCGCCGTCGTCGGTCGGCGAGATTACCGCCAGATCGGCCGGTGCGTGGTAGTCGGTCCAGAAGTCGTCCAGGTAGATCTCGAACGGCAGTCGCGACAGGGTTTCGCCGTCGGCGTCGACCAGCAGGTCCGAGGCGTGATGCTTCGCCAGGCCCATGTACGCCTCGGCCGGTCGCGTCGTCGCCCCAAGTCGCCCCAGCAGCGCCTGCCCGTCGGTCGATCCGATCATCGCCCCGACCAGCACCGCGACGCACCCGGCATGAGCCGCGGCCAACCCCGGCCGGCGCCGCAGCAACCTGCTCGTCACGCACGCCGTCGCCAGCAGGGCGGTAAGGCCCACCCAGTAGACGGCCATCGGTATCGAGTTGAACACCGCCGCGGCTCTGTCGGCGCCCGCAAACGCCCCGGAAATCGCCACCGCCGCCAGCAGCGCGATCGCCCCCAGCGTCAGTCGGCCGATGATCGAGGTTCTGTCTCTGTCGCTCACGCATCCTTACATACCACACCCACGCCGCCGGTCACAAGCGCCTCGGCGCCCGCGGCCGCGCTCTCCGAATTGTCCGATTCGGCCCTCTCACCCCCCTGAAACCGTGAATTCTCCGGGCTCAGAGTCCGTTCCGAGTCCGTTCTGAGGCCGTTTCAGGCCGTTGTGAGGCCGGTCACCGGACTATCGCCCCCCCTCGAAACTCCGAATTCTCCTAGTTTGGGTTCGTTTGATTTCTTGTCTGCCAGTCCGTTTCTCCTCTCTACTCTCTCCGTTCTCCTCTCTATGCCGCCCTGCGGCATCCCCCCCCTCACTCTAATGGCGCGTTTCAGAGGTATCCCCCGTTCAGCCCGCCGGATTGGCTTGACGAGCGGGTGGGTTGCCGTAGGCCGTCAGCCGTATCGGGGTCGTGAATGAGGCCATGAAGTAAGATTCATCCGCGAATAGTGGGGAGTTCTTGTGGCCGAAGCCCCGTTGTTACTAGCCCCCCGCAGTGCGGGGGGTCGCTGGGCGACAATGCGCTCGTTGTGGACTTGATGTCGTTGGGCGGGCTCGCCCGTTGTGGACCCGATGTCGCTCGGCCGGGTGCGGCGGTTCGATCCATAGAGTGTGGGGTCGCACGCCTTCGGACCCCCCGCACTGCGGGGGGCTAGTAACGGCGAGCACTCACCACGGATCGCGGATGAACCTTTCTTTGAGTGTTCAATGCGAGAATAGTGGGGACCTCTTGTGGCCGAAGCCCCGTTGTTACTAGCCCCCCGCAGTGCGGGGGGT
>CBDVCA010000089.1:0-12973 GCA_965372365.1 uncultured bacterium | reverse complement strand
AACGATCTGCCGTTACTAGCCCCCTGCAGTGCAGGGGGTCGCTGGACCGATGGCGATCCCGCTGTAGACTCGATGTCGATCGGAGGGAAGGGGAAACTCTATTCTATAGGTGATGGGTTCACACGTCATAGGATAGCTTCACACGTCTCTTGAACCCCTGCAGTGCAGGGGGTCGCTGGACCGATGGTGCTCCCGCTGTAGACTCGATGTCGATCGTAGGGAAGGGGAAACTCTATCTATAGGTGATGGGTTCACACGTCATAGGATAGCTTCACACGTCTCTTGACCCCCCGCACTGCGGGGGGCTACGGCAGGCGCTCGTCAGATCAACTCCCCGATCATCCGTCACGAATCTATCGTTGTGAATCCACAACGCCGATCCAGTCTTCGACCAGTGCGTCGATGACGGCCCGGGCCTCGTAGTTGCCGCCGCGAGTGTGATTGCAGAGTACGGCGAAGGCGATGGCGGGTTCGCCGGCGGCGTCGAGGATGTACCCGGCGAGCGCAGCGGTTCCCGACAGCGTCCCGGTCTTGGCGACCACGCGCCCGGTATGGCGCGCGAGCCGCTTGGTAAGGCTCCCATCGACTCCCGAGATCGGCAGGCTGGCCATGAAGGTTCGGCCGTGCGGGCCTCGGGCGAGCTTTCGGAGCACCGTAACGGCCGCGGCGGCCGACAGGCGATTGTTGCGACTCATCCCGCTGCCGTCGGCGACGGTGATCTGCTCGGTCGGCACGCCGTAGACGCCGGTCAGCACCTCGGTGGCGACGGCGGCGGCGTCGGCGAACGTCCCCCGTCCGGTCCGACTCGCCGCGGCTCGCAGCAGTAGGCATTCGGCCGTCAGATTCAAACTCCGCTTGTTCGCCCTCGCCAACACCACGCCGATCGGCGTGACGTGTTCGGCCACCACCTGCGGTCCCGCCGGCAGTTTGCGGTCGGCGCCGACGACCTGCCGCCGGAGGATCGGTCCGTCGAAAGCGACCCCGCCCCGGTTGAGCCGATCGGCCAGCGTTCGTCCAAGCAGCAGGGTCGGGTGATTCACCGCCACCGACAGGGGTTTGGCGGTCGACGTGCGGACCTGCCCGGTCAGTCTCAGCGTGGCGTCTTCATCGGCGTACGCCAGGCGCCACAACTGCTTGGAGCCGCGACGGGTTTCGTTCGCCACGTGGATGAAACGACTGGCCGGCGCCACCATCGCCGTCACGCCGCCGGCGGTCACCTTCAGGCTGACATCGATGCAGTTGTCGTTGAAGTTCAGTCCCGACACCGGCGCGCAGTACCATCGCTGATGCTGGGAGGCGGGCCAATCGCCGTGGCGACGTTCGGCGAAGATGTTGTCGTCCAGCACCAGCGCCCCGGAGATTCGCGACACGCCCCGGTCCTTGATCGCGGCGGTCCATGCGTCGAGGGCGTCGTAGATCGTTCCGCCGGCCGCGGCGGCCAGCGTGGGGTCGCCAAGCGTGGGGTCGCCGTCGCCGATGACGATGAGGTCGTCCTTGTAGGTGGCGACGACGGTTCGGAACCGGAAATCGTCGCCGAGGACGGTCAGGGCGGTCGCGGCGGTGCAGATCTTCTGCACACTCGCCGGCCGCATGGGCGTATCGGCCTGGCGCGAGGCGATGGTGACTCCGTCGCTGAGCCGGACGGCGCAGTAGCCGACCTGCCGACGGCCCTTACCGACATACGCGGCGACGGCCTGACCGCCGGTGGCGGCCTCGGCCTCGGCGACGGCGGCCGCCGCGAGCAGGCACGTCAGAGCGATCCGCAGGAGTTTCGCTCCCGAGGCCGTCGCGGCGCTTGGCGCGGGCCGAACCGGTCGATACGCTGTAATCATGCGTGGCATACGTTGGTTGAGGGTACTGATTGTCGGGAGGGTGTCAACATGGTTGATGCGCCGGTCGAGCGAAGACGACATCATCGATACAGCATACAGGCCGCGTCACGGTTGGGGCACGCCCTCAGTGGTCACGACTATCCCTGCCGATGCCTCGACATCTCCGCTGGCGGCGCGCTGCTGGCGGCGCCGGCGACCATGCCCGTCCGGGCCGGTCACGCCGTTTGTCTGACCGGGGCCGGAACCTTCGCCGAACAGGTGGCCTCGCTGACGGGGGAGGCGTTGGCCGCGACGGTCATTCGCGTCGATCGCGAGACCCTCTTGACCGATGGCCACATCACGGTCGCCGTGCGGTTCGCCTCGGACTGACCGGGTCAGATCTGTCGCGTCGGTCCGTAGTGCACGGCCACCAGGCTCAACCCTCCCGGCGGGGCGGTGGGGCCGGCGAGGTCGCGATTGCAGGTGGCCAGGATTCGCTCGATCCGCTCGGGGGGCCAGTACCCTCGGCCGATTTCCAGCAGCGTTCCGGCGATGTTGCGAACCATGTTATAGAGGAATCCTCCGCCTTCGACGGTGATGTGAACCTCCGGGCCGATCTCGGCCACGTCGCATCGCCACACGTGGCGGACGGTGTTCATTCGGATATCGGCGCTGCTGGCGAGCCCGCGGAAGTCGCGCCGCCCCAGCAGGCGCCGTCCGGCGTTCTGCATCGCGTCGATATCCAGCGATCGCCATGGGTAGTGGCATACCTGATCGGCGCCGAGGACCGGCCGCTGCGGGCATGTGAAGAAGCGGTATCGATACGTCTTGCCAACCGCCGACCGAGAGGGGTGGAAGGCCTCGTCCACCTCGGCCGCTGAACGAATGGAAATGTCGGCCGGCAGCTTGGTGTCGATCGCACGGCGGATGTTGGTCACGGGGATGGCGAAATTCGGCGTGTAGAAGGCCGCCACCTGCCCGGAGGCGTGGACGCCGGCGTCGGTCCGCCCGGCTCCGAAGATAGTCACCGGATGGCCCATCACCTTCATCGCCGCCCGCTCGATACGCAACTGGACCGTGTCGACCCCGACGGCCTGCCGCTGCCAGCCGTGATACGCGGATCCGTTGTAGGCGACGACCAGCTTGATATTCCGCCGCGGGGGGCGGGTGGGGTCGGCGGGTTGTGCGTTGGGCGTTTCGGACATGGGCTCATCATGCAAAACGGGCGGCCGACCGTCAAGGTCGCCCGCCCGCGAGGGCGGCGAATATCTCGATCGCGACAGTCGTTGCCGTTACTAGCCCCCCGCAGTGCGGGGGGTGAATGTCCGGGGATACTCAGCGGAAACACCCCCTGCACTGCAGGGGGCTAGTAACAGCCAAGTCAATCGGTCTACCGTTCCTACAGCAATTCGGCGATCTGCACCGCGTTCAGTGCGGCGCCTTTGCGAATCTGATCGCCGGCGACGAACATGTCGACGCCGATTCCGCCGGCGAGGCTCGGGTCCTGACGGATCCGGCCGACCAGCACGTCGTCCTGATCCGAGGCGTCCAGCGGCATCGGGAAGTAGCTGTTCTGGCGGTCGTCGACGATCTTCACGCCCGGTGCGTTGGCGAGAAGGTCGCGAACTTCCTGCTCGCTGACCGGCTCGTGGAACTCGATATTGATCGCCTCCGAATGCGCCCGCAGCACCGGCACGCGAACGCACGTGGCCGAAATGCCGATATCGGGGCAGTGGAAAATCTTCCACGTCTCGCGGCTCATCTTGTTCTCTTCTTCGTTGTAGCCATTCTCGGCCACGTCGCTGTTGTGACTGAACACGTTGAACAACGCCTGGTGGGGCAGCAACTTCTTCGTGATCGGGTCGCCGGCCACCCAGTCGCGGGCCTGCTGCTCCAACTCGGCCATCGCCTGGGCCCCGGCGCCGCTGACGGCCTGGTACGTGCTGACGACGATCCGCTTGATCGGATGCACCTTGTGCAGGGGCCAGACCGGTACGTTCATGATGATCGTCGAGCAGTTGGGGTTGGCGATGATCCCGTTATGCTTGGCGATGTCCTCGGGGTTCACCTCCGGAACCACCAAGGGAACGCCCTCGGTCATCCGGAAGGCCGACGTGTTGTCGACCACTACGGCGCCGGCGGCGTTGGCGGCCGGGACGAATTTCTTGGAGATGCCGCCGCCAGCGGAGGAGAGAACCAACTCCACGCCGCCGAAACTCTTGTCGGTAAGCTCTTCTACGATGATATCTTCGTCGCCGAATTTCAGCGTCTTACCCGCCGATCGCGACGACGCCAGCAACTTCAGGCTCGCCATCGGGAAATCGCGCTGCTTGAGAATCCGCAGGAACTCTGCGCCCACCGCTCCGGTGGCGCCCATAATCGCTACATGCTTGGCCATGATTCTATCGCCTATCTAACACACATTCGACAAGAGGCATACCGGCCTCCCGCCATCAAAGCAAGGCCGTGAATTCTACCAGAGATGCTTTTGGCGAGCAAGGGGTTGTGCGGGATATCCGTCTCAGCCGGTAGGTTTACCCAGCAGCGTCGGCGGTCCTATCGGCGTTGGCGATTACGACCGGGACGCCCTGCGATCGCTGTATCCGCGGAACGCTCCATAGCGGACGCACCGTCAAAGACCCAAGAAGCGCAGGGGACTGGCTCCGAAGCGCAGCGCCGCCCGAAGGGCAAAGCGGAAGCGAAGGCGCCTGTACCCGTAGCGTCTGCCTCGCGTCTGCCTCGCGTCTGCTGATTACGGATGGCTCGAAGCATGCTCCCCCTGGGGCCGGGTACAGGCACGTTCGTCTCGCCAAGGCGAGACTGCCGAGCCAGTCCCCTGCGGCGGCGGCCTTCAGGTGACGCCGGCCGGCGCCGTCTGAGTGTAGAGCGTCGACAGTCGCTCCAGCATGGCCGGCTCATCGGTCAGGGGTTTTAGCGTTGGCGACGTCGCCGCCGCGTTGGCGAGTTGCGTGGCGAGGTCGGGGTTCTCGTGCAGTCGCAGAATCGCCCGGCTCAGCAGCCGCGGGACGCCCGGTTCGACCAGCAGGGCGGTTTGCTCATGGGTCAACGTCGCGGCCAGTTCGCCGGCGTCGGCGGCGATGATCGGCGTCCGAGACGCGATGGCCGCGGCTGCCGACGGGAGCGCGAAGCCCTCGGTGTCGAACAGAATCGCCATATCGGCCGCGGCCCACAGGTCGGCGTCGGTTCGGGGCCGGCCGGGCAAATGAAGCCGATCGGTCAGGCCCGGGTCGGCGGCGTACAGCTTCGCTCTGGCGACGACCGGGCCGTCGCCGTCGACCAGCAGTTCGAATCGCCGGTTGATAAAATGCAGAATACTGATCGCCCACATCGCCCACGGCGGACCCTCGTCGCGGCTGTGCGTCTGCGGAGCCAACAGCAGCGGGACGTCCGGGTCGATCCCCAGGCGATGACGCGCCTCACGCTTGTCGGCGGCGCTGAACGTGAAGGGTCCGACGGCCGGGCCAACCACGTGAACGCGCCCGACCGGCCCCATGTGGGGGCGAAGCTCATCGGCGAGGGTCCGGGAGGTAACGATCAAGTGGGCGCCCGCTTCGACGGCGGTCTGAATCGAACGCAGCGCCTTTCCCGTCGGCGGGCGGAACAGGCTGACGAACGTCGGTCGGCCCGTAGCGGTCGCCAGATTGGCCAGGGCCGGGGTCCAGCAGTGAATCGCGTCGACGCTTCGCTCGTCGGCGATGCGCCTCACGCCTCCCGGCCCCGACAGAAGCCGTGGCCAAGGTCTGCGGACAACGTGATCGGCCTCCGGAAGGTCCGGGCGCCCCCGGCCGCCGACGCGTACGAACAGATCATCCGAACGCCGTCGCAACGTGCGAAGCAGCGCACCGGCCGGCGCCGGAAGTTGGTCGTCGTAGAGATGCAGCACCGCAGTCATGGCGGGCATGATACGCCGTCGCCAGTCTGGAGGCAACGGCAGAACGGCAGGCTTCAGGCTTCAGACCTCAGGCTTCAGGAACGGCGAACGGCGAACGGCGAACGACTGACGGCGAACGACTGACGGCGAACGGCCGAAGGCAGGCGGACGGGGTTGTTCAGGCCCGTAGGGCCGGCAGAATTGTAGCCCGCGGCGTGAGCCGCGGGTAACGTCGACCCTCGACATAGAACAAGCCCCGCCAGGGGCGACAGAACGCGGGAGCTTGCGTTGCTCCGGTTCTGTCGCCCATGCCGGGGTTCGGGCCGGTAGGGGCTGGATAACCCCGCGGCTCACGCCGCGGGCTACAAATCTATCGCTCCTGCCGGAGCTGGGCGGCGCGACGATGCTGCACGGCTCTCATGGCCATGCCGGCTTGCCTCTTCCGTTGCCGTTCGCTGTCGCCGTACCTGAAGCCTGAGAGTGTGTGAATAAATCAAACTCCGGCTGGATTCGACCCCGACAAAGGGTAGTCCGAGGTCGATCAAGGCGGTGATCGTCGATCCTGAGGCAGTTACGCCGGTCGTTCCGCCGCCCCGGACTGGCCGTTTTGATTTACTCACGCACTCTGAGGTCTAGAACTGGTCGCGATCGCTTTCCATGTACCCCTTGAGAAGATCGAGGTTCTCCAGGTACATGGCGGTTCCGCGTGCGACGCAGGTGAGCGGGTCGTCGGCGAGTCGGCATTCGAGGCCGGTGGCGTTGGAAAGAACGGTCACCATCCCGCGAACCAGGGCGCCGCCGCCGGCGAGGACGACGCCGTTGTCGATCAGGTCGGCGGCCAGTTCCGGCTCGGCCTTTTCCAGCGTACGGGTGACCGTATCGATGATAGCGCCGACGGGCTCCTTGAGGGCCTCGCGGACCTCCTCCGAAGAGATCATGGTCTTGCGGGGCAGCCCGCTGATCATATCGCGGCCGCGAACTTCCATGGTCATTTCTTTTTCCAGCGGGGCCGCCGAGCCGATCTCGATCTTGATCCGCTCGGCCGTCTGCTCGCCGACCATGAGGTTGTACGTCCGCTTCATGTGGTTGGTGATGGCCTCGTCCATGTCGTCGCCGGCGACGCGAATCGATTCGCATGCGCTGACATCGCCCAACGACATGATGGCCACTTCGGTGGTGCCGCCGCCGATGTCGACGATCATCGAGGCCGTCGGTTCGGGGATCGGCAGCCCGGCTCCGATTCCGGCGGCCATGGGCTCTTCGACCAGGTACACACGTCGGGCGCCGGCGCGCTCGGCTGAGTTCAAAACCGCACGCTTCTCGACAGCGGTAATCCCCGACGGCACCGCGATAACCACGCGGGGTCGGCGGAAACTGGAGAATCGGCCGCCGTGGACTTTGCGAATGAAGTAGCCCAGCATCGCCTCGGTGATATCGAAGTCGGCGATAACGCCGTCCTTCAGTGGGCGAATGGCGGTAATGGACCCGGGGGTCTTGCCCAGCATTTCCTTGGCCATCAGGCCAACGGCGTTGCCCTTTTGGACGACGATGTTGGTGCCGCGATGTACGGCGACCACGCTGGGTTCATTCAGCATAATCCCTTGGCCGCGTACGCACACCAAGGTATTGCAGGTTCCCAGGTCGACGCCAAGGTCTGCCGAAAACAGACCCAATATGGAATTGAGAATCACTACCGCGTCTCCAGCAGCGTGAACAGCGTGTCCGGCGGAAATGCGTCCTACCGAAACCGATCGGACGGCACACCGGCGAGAAACCGACTATCGCGCCCGTCGGTCCAGGGTTGCGTCACCCGCACAACGCCTATTTGGGGATGTCGGCTCCGGAGAACAACTGGCCGAGGCTCATCCCATAATTCTTCGTCAGGTCCATGAATACGCAGACGCACGCGACCAGAAGGAATGAAATTCCAATCAGCAGCAGCGCCGAATAAATGTCGGGCTCCGGCTTGCGAACCTGAGCGCCGGGAGTTCCTGGCAGTCTACTCATCTTCGAACTCCTCTCTAGTCTATCATCAAGTCGGTCGCGGCCTTGTCGCCCTGCTGGGGAGCCGCCTGCAGGCTCGACAGCGTGCCGGCACAGTTACTCGCTTCCACCTGGGCCACCGTCAGGTCGCCCACGTATTCGGAGCCGCGATACAGGATGAACTTCATACCCTTTTCCACACCGGAAGCGGCCCCAACGTTCAACTGGGCCACGTTGTCTTCCAGGCTCACAGCTTCGATTCGCCCTTCGATGCGAACGGAGGGAATCGGAACCGGCGCCCCGCCGGCCAGAGCCGTACCGCCGCCTTGGCGAAGCTTCTGGTGCAATTCGCGAACCTTCTCTTCAGCGGAGGTTAGCAACGTCTGCTTGACGCTGACGTTCTGGCGGGCCGTTTCGAGGTTCCGCGACAACTCCTGCGCCTGCAGGGTCGTCTTGCGAAGCTGATCGTTGAGTTCCTGGATGGCCGCCAGCCGCTCAACCAACTGACTGCTGAGCTGCTTGGTCATCGTCACCTGCTCGCCGACAGACCCTTCCAGGCCGGCCAGCTTGGTGTTCATGCCTTCCAGCGTGTTGGTCAGTCGGGCGTTCTCCGCCTGCAACTGAGCGATGGCCACCTTGTCGCGACTGGCCCGATCTTCAGCATCCTTGGCCAGTTGGCTGTTGGCCTTCTGGAGATCTTCCATCTGGCCGATCAGGTTCTCTTTGGCCATTCGGTCGTTACGGGCCGTCGCCTCGGTGGCGAGCCGCCGGCTTCGCTCACTACTGTGAGCTTGCTTCCAGTTGGGGCTGACGCTGACGTGTTGAATCGCCAGGACACTATAAAAAATGGACAATACGACCATCACGACGATCAGGATCTTTGTCAACGTACTCAACAGCGTACTCCTCAGGGACTGTTCAGCCAGGGCCGGGGTTCCACAAGTATGCCGAAGCAAACGCCGGTGGCCACGGGAGGAAACATCGTAACCCACACCCACTGCGGCAAGGCCGATTGTAATTGCGCCGCCATCCAAGTCAAGCAATTAAAAGCCGCAAAAACCGCTCCTGCCTGACGGATTCCCAAGCAGGGCGCATCTGACGCCGAACGGTGCAGCCAGGGCGCCGTTGTGCACCGCAGCACGCCCCTATTCCTTGGGCGGAGCGGTCATCAGGATCGCCCCGCCGCTCCTATCCATCGCCGGGGAAGGCATTTCCACGGCAGCCTCGGTCGGGGGCGCCTCGACGACTGCCGCGACGGCCCCCGCGATGGCGTCGGTCGGCTTCGATAGCATCATAATGCTTCGGGCGGCGGAGACCACCACAAGGCCGTTCGGGCTCCGAAGGAGCGGCGCCAGGATAGCCACGGCGTCCCGGTTTCCCATACTGCCGATCGCAAGTGCTCCGAGAGACTGCATTTGCTGCTGCTGAGCCAGACTCACCGAGACCGGCTCGTCATACGACTGCTGGGTGTACTCGACCGGATCGATGATGGCCTCTTCGGCCAGGTCATACCCGCGAGTGTCGCCCTGGCGGGCCAGAGCCCTGGCCGCGGCCAGTCGCAGCGGGGGCGGACCTTTCTCAATCGCCCATAGGAACGTACCCTTGGCCGCCTCGCGTCGGGTCCGGCCCAAGGCCTCCACGGCCGCCATCCGCTCGTGCGGCTGGCCGACACGGGCATACGTCTTCAGCATGCTGAAGCTTCGAGGGTCGCCCAGCATGGCGAGGCTCTCAATCAGTTGCAACCTCACGCCATCGTCACGCTCAATCTCCTCGCGGCTGCGTAACGGCCGGATCGCCGGCGCCATCCCCATCCGGCCCATCACCAACGCCGCGTTGGCCCGCACCTCGGGTTGACGGCTGTAGAGCAATCGGCCCAGGTGGCTCATGTAGCTGCTGTCGCCCAGCCTGTACAGGGCATAGACGACCCCGCAGAGAACGTTCTCGTCGATGGGTTCGGCGAGCATCGCCTGCAACTTCGCCCTCGCCGGTCGGTATCGAACATCGCCAATCCCCATCGCGGCGACGAATCGAACGGCCACGGCCGCGTCGTCGAGCCCGAGTATCATCGCCTCGCCGGCGGCGGCCTTTTCCGTGTGGGCCAGCGACTCGATCGCCTGGGCGCGAACGGCGCCGTCGGCGTTCCCGACGGCGCGATACAGCGCGTCGCGAGCCGCCAGACGGGTCGTCATCTCCGCGGCGGTGACCTCGCGGCTGGGCGTTGCGGTGCAGCCGAGCAGGCCGCTGCAGCAGACCAAGGCGATAACTACATATGTAAGAAAACGATATCGATTTTCCATGACCTTACTCCTCATCCTTTGAACGCCCGATTGCGCCACCACAGGCCCACCCCGAGCACCGCGGCGGCGACGCAGCATACTTGGGCGGCGACATCACCCACGATACTGTACCGGCTCCGAAGAGGGTCGACAAGTACCGTCCGGGTGGCCGAGCCTTCGACCATCCTGGTCGCCCCGGTCGGCTCGTCGACTACCTTGGCGACAATCCGGCCGCAGGAGTCGATGAACCCGCTGACGCCGGTATTGACCGCCCGAACGACCGGAACACGGTTCTCGATCGCCCGAAAGACATACGCCGACAAGTGCTGGTCCAGTTCGCTGCTGGGCCAGGCGTTCGTACCGAACGGCCATATGAACCAGCCGTCGTTGGAGATATTGATCAGAACATCTACGGCCTTCCGCCCGTCCTGGTGGCACAACTGCCGGCACACCCGGGCGAAGACGCCTTCGTAGCAAATCGCAGCCGCGGCCGTCCAGGCCTGGTCGCCGGCGCCGAAGCGGAAGTGAACCACCCGCTTGCCGGGAGTAAGCTGCTCCATCACGCTGGGGACGAAGACCCGCAGCACGCGATGGAACCACGGCCAACTGTCGCGGAACGGCACATACTCGCTGAACGGAACGCAATGCATCTTGGCGTATACGTCGATCACGCCGAGCGTTTCAGGCGACTCGGGCGCCAGTAACATGGCCGAATTGAGGAGGTTGTGGGGGGGCTCCCCCCTCAGCGGCCGCAGATTCCGACGAACGGTCATGCCCCCGGCCAGCAGGGGCGTATCGGTCGCGGCCAACAGGGAGGCGAGCCGGGAGTGCCTGTCGCGCATCTTCCGAAAGTACTCCCGGGCGGGGTCCGCGTACCGATCCGGGTCGACCTCGGACCAGGGCTTGTCGATATCCCAATGCTTATCGAACATGTACGGCAAGACCGTCTCCGGCCAGACCACAAGATCGATCTGCTCCAGATCCAACTCCCCGGTCAGCCGGATCAGGCTGTCGAACATATCCTCGTCCCGATCGTCGGCGCGGGTATGCAGGCTGATCGGCACGGCCGATTGCACCACGGCGATCCGAGGGCCCAGGCTCCGCGCTTCGTCGGCTATGCCCAGGCGAAAGTTCCCGTAGATCAGCATCGCGCCGGCGAGAACGATCACAGTCGACCCTCCGGCGATCGACCACCAGCGTGAAGGAATTGGATGGACCCCGCGGCCTCGACGCCCCAGGAAGCGCAATACGACGTCGGCGACCAAGCCATTGACCATGGCGACCAGGAAACTGACGCCGTAGGCGCCGGTGACGTCGGCGATCTGGATCAGCCGCGTGAAGCGGTATTGGGAGTGGGCCAGGAAGAACCAGGGGAACCCGCTGAGCATGTAGGCCCGGGCGTATTCCAGCGCAACCCACACAATCGGCAGCGTCAGCCACAGCGGAACACGCGCCGCCGCCGATCGGCGGACGAACCAGGCCGCGATGAGGAAATACACGCCCAGGTAGACGATCGCGGCCAAGTACCCCACCATCGTCACCCACGTCAGCCAATACAGCCCCGCCCCAAACGTAGCCACGCCGGTCGCCCACGCGGCCAACATGGCGCCCCGCCGCGGCGCCAGGGCCATGGCGACGACCCAGGGAACCAGCACCACGTACGCCATCGGGCCAAGGCCGACGGTGGGGAAGCACAACTGCCAGCCGACGGCCGTAACCCCGCACAGCAGCCAGACCCAACGCCTGCTAATCGCACCGGGCGACAGGGCCGGCGCGTCTTTGTCGGCGGAGGCGTCGATTTTATTACCCAGTTTCATACCCCGGTATTCTGGCGTCTGAGCGCCAAGAAGCAAACGCCAAACTCGCAGGCATCGCACCGGCGCCCCCGAACCCCTCCCCTGCGATGCGACTTTTACCTAATCGTACAGGCCGCTCGCGACAACAACACTATTGGTGGATGAAGAAGACCTTTTCTTATCGTACACGCCGCTCGCGACGACTACACTATCGGTAGATGAAGAAGACCTTCGAGAAAATGTCGGCTCGCACCCGTCGAAATGTGCTGGCGGTGATCATGCTGACCGTGCTGGTGGCGAGCACCGTTGTGGCGTTGGCGATCAGCCTCACCCGACAGGCCGACCGGCCCGGAGAGACGTGGCGCCTGCTGACCCACTCCGACGGACACGCCGTCGGCTGGGAAGTCTTTCAGCGAAGCGACCTCGGCGACGCCGGTACGACCGGGTACACGGTGCGAACCATCGAAGGGTCCGGAAAACTCACCTGGAGCATGTGGCGCCTCAACCCCGGCGCGACGAAGGGGCGGTACGTCTCGGGTGTCGACGCTGTCGGCCAAGGCGGCGCTACCTTGCTGGCGGAGAGCATGCAGATTGACTACGCCGACGATCACCTCGCCGTCGGTCGCTCGGTTCGAGGCAGGAATCACATGGCCAGAGAGTTCGCCGTTGGCGACGGGTACATCCCCAGTGGCCGCCTGCGAACGGCTATCGTCCAAGCGGCTCGCCGCCACCAGCCGTTCGACGGGGCGACCATCAGCGACAAGACCGCCTCTCCGGTCGCCCTGCATATGCGGCCGGGGGAGTCCGCATTACGCACCCTTGGCGACGACCGGATAAGCCTCGCCACCGTAACGGTTCGCTGGGAGAACGACAGAGGGCCAATCAAGGCGGCGCGATACTTCGTGGCGCCCGACGGCACAATTCCGATCATCGAAAACATCGACCCCGGCGGCGGCGGGGTCATCACCTCCACCGATGTCGGCGTCGATGGCGTACGGTGTGCATTTCCCCAAGCGCACTGGCGTCGCAACAGCGCCGCCGGCGAAGCAAAGATCTACATGGATCGGCCGCCCCCGCCAAGTCAGCGCCGGAGGTGAAGACCTGTCGCCCCTCCCCCTCGTCACCAGCGCAAGACAGAAGGTTCATGACGAAGTAGCGAAGAGTTCTCACGGCCGGCGATCTGCCGTTACTAGCCCCCTGCAGTGCAGGGGGTCG
>CBDVCA010000088.1:0-13031 GCA_965372365.1 uncultured bacterium | reverse complement strand
CTGCATCCGACGATTGCCCCGTTGCGTTACACGATGCGGCAACCCCGGCGTTACAATGCTCGCGATCTCCAGCATGCACGAATGTTATTACGTTCCAAGCAGACCGTCAAGCCGAGGCAATTAAGTATGGCGCCCCCCGAACTACCCCCCGAACTCCCCCGAACTAAGCACCGAGAACACCAGGTAGCCGGCCAGGTTGGCCGTCGCCAAGGCCCCGCCGAGCTTGTTGTCCATGCCGAGACCCTCTTGCATCGCCGGCAGCACCGCCGAGTACGAGAACCGCGCCAAGCCCAAGGAGGCGAACACCACCCATGTGCCCATCGCGAGCACAATCCAACCGTAATGGAACCGCGAAAACACCTTCGGGGCGTCGATTCGTGTCTCTGTCACCCTGGTTCTCCGGGGGCGGCTTCAGCTTTCGGGGGTCACGGCTTGGGGGCTACGAAGGGGCGAGAAACCACATATCGCCCGCTTGCCCCGCAATCCACTACATACTCAACGCTCACACCTCCACCTTGAATCGCTGCCCCTTCTTCATTCGCCCGGCGGCGGCGGCCAGGAGGTCGGCGATGCGTTGGAGGTCGCGGAGGTCGATCATTTCGACGGTGGTGTGCATGTAGCGGTTGGGGAGGCCGAGGACCGAGCAGGGGACACCGCCGTTCTTGGAGTAGATCGACAGTGCGTTGGTGCCGCCGCTGATGCCGAAGGCTTCGAACTGCAGGGGAACCTTGCCGGCCTTGGCCGCGGCGACGATGTACTCGTTGAGGGCGGGGTGGTTCTCGCGCCCGATCGACAGCGTCGGGCCCTTGCCCATCTTCACCTCGCCGTGCTCTTTCATGTCGATGCCCGGACTGTCGGTGGCGTGAGTCACGTCGATCACGATCGCGGCGTCCGGCTGGATGTTGGCGGCGTTCATCGTCGCCCCGGCGCCGCCGACCTCTTCCTGGACGCTGGAGCAGGCGTAGATGGCGCAGTTGAGTTTCTTCGCGCCCTTCTTCCCGGAGGCCTCTTTCGCCATCCGCAGGCCCTCGATGGCGCACCAGGTGCCGACGCGATTGTCGAAGGCCCGGGCGACGCCGATGTTCTTGTCGAGCATTTCGAAATCGTAGGCGAAGGTGATGACGTCGCCGACACTCACCTTCCCCTTGGCGGCTTTGCTGTCGGCGGCGCCGATATCGATAAACAGCTCGGGCCACTTGGGGGCCTTCTTCTCGCCGGTTCGCGGCAGCAGGTGAATGGCCGTGGCGCCCACGACGCCCTTGACGACGCCCTTGGGGGTGTGAATGTTCACACGCTTGCCCCGGACGAGGGCGGGATCGACCCCGCCGATGCGCTGAACGTAGATGAAGCCCTTATCGTCGATGTACTTAACCATCATCCCCAGTTCGTCGGCGTGCCCGTCAAAGACGATCTTCGGGTCCCCGGCGGGGTTCAGCACGGCCACGGCGTTGCCGTAGGCGTCGGTGGTCACGTCGTCGGCGTATTGGCGTGCGTAGTCGCACCATACCTTCTGACCCGTTGACTCGAATCCGCTGGGGCTGGGGGCTGCCAGTAATTCGGTGAGAAACTCCAGTGATTCTTTACGCATGACAGATCCCTTCGGTAGCGATAGCTAAGGTTTCAATTTCCAAAGGGTTATTTCACGCGAAAGCGACGGGCGTTTCAACCCCCGCGGCGGCCCGAACCGTCAAATCGGACCGCTAATCGCCACACCGGCGGGCGCCGACGTTGCCCGCTCGCCCCGACGGCGCTAGAATCCAACGGTTATGCACTTGGGGCGCATCACATGTCTCGATGGGGTATCGGTCTTGGGCGCCTGAGAAAGGATTCAAGGGATAATGGCTGGCAACTCAAACGCACATACGGGGTTAGAGATCATCGGGTGCATCCGGACGCCGTTTGACGACGCCGCGACGATCCCGATTCGCCCAGCCGAGAACACCGCACGGGGATGGGTCACGGTTTTGGGGCGATACGTCCCGGGTCTTCGCGATTTGGACGGCTTCGACCGGATCTGGCTGGTGTACGCCGCGACGGTTTGTCAGCGGCCGGTGATGACGGTTCTACCGCCGCTGAGCGACAGCCTGCGAGGCGTGTTCGCCACCCGGTCGCTTCGCAGACCCAACCCAATCGGGCTTTCCTGCGTACGCCTGCACCGCGTCGAAGGCGATCGCCTGATCGTCGAAGGGGTCGACATGCTGGACGGCTCGCCCTTGCTCGACGTGCGGCCGTACGTGCCGCAGTCCGACGCCTTCGCCAACGCCTGGGGCGGGTGGATGGAGAACGTCAAGCCCCCCGAAGGCCTCTGGCCGACCCCCAAGCTGGCCCGGATGCCGTCGTAGATCCGCTCGGAGGCGAGCCCACCCAACACGCCTCCGACGCCTGACGACCTCACCGGCCGCAGCGACCGCTACCGAATGCAAGCCAATCGATCAGCATCAGCGCCAACGCTGCGCCGAGGAGCCAAGGCCATAGCTCCAGTGCACGGCGACTTCGCACGGCCGCCAGATGCTCGCCGAGCGCCTCGGCGGCGACCACCCGTCCCCCGGCCGCCGCGGCCAAGCGGGCCAGCCCGTCTTCACTGACGCCCACGCCGGAGAGCTCCGGCGGATACCGGCCGCTGAACGACCGGGCGCCCACGACCCGACCGGTCGCGACGTCCTCGACCGTTACGACAACGGCCCCATCGACGGAGCCGTCGAGAACCGCTTCGTATCGACCGGGGGCTTGGGCGAGCATCTCGACCGATCGCGGCTCATCGGAGCCATCGGAGATCCCGGCGGTCAACGATCGCCCGTTGATGGGCTGGTCGCCATCGAACGCCGTGACAATAACGCGCGCGGTCGGCCCGGTCCGATCGAGTTCGACGTCGAAGCGAGCATCGCCGGCCGGCGCGGCGACCCATCGAATGGCCGCGACCAGGAGTTCGCCTACCTCGGGCGACTCCCGCCACCGCCGGTTCGGCGACCCTTGCAGCGGCACAGCCAAGCCGACCGACCGACCCGATCCCACACGACGCCGGGCGACCAGGGGACGCCCGTCGCCCGTCGCGGCCAGCACCTCGGCGCCGGGATTCGCGACCGCCGCGAGAAAGGCGTCGACCGCCGGCAACGTCGTCACCGACGTATCGAACAGAGGGGCGAGCACCTTCACCTGCGCCTGGCGGCGGATCATGGCGTCGCCCCGCGCCAGCCGCAGCGAACGGGCGAACACGTCGGCCAACCCGGTCAGGTCGGCCCGCAGGACGAATCGCCCGCCGGCGAGGTCGGCCAGCCGCTTCAGGGGGGCCGCGTCGTCGGGTTCTCCCACGGCCACCACCGCCACCGCGAAGCCGGCGTCGGCCGTTCGCCGAGCCCATCGAGCCGGGTTGAACCGCTCGGTCTGCAGGTCGCTGAGAATCAGAAGCAGCCGATCCGCCCCGGCCGACTCGTTATCGCCGGCCATTTTCAGGGCCTCGGTCACACGGGTGCCGCCCAGCGGTCGGGCGGCCGCCAGACCGGTCGCGAGGCGATCGAGACTTTCGGCCGAGATGATCGCGTCGAACCGCTCGGTCGCCTTGGAGGTGAAGGTGATCACCCGCAGACGGTCGCCGGGCGCCAACTGCCGTCGGGCCATGGCCAGGGTCGCTTGGCGTACGAGGTCGAACTTCCGCTCCCCCGAACCGGCCGCGGCCGGTTCGTCCATCGACGCCGAGGCGTCCAGCAGTATCGTAACGTCCAGTCGCTTGCGATTGGCCCCGGCGACCACCAGCGGCGCCACGCGATTGAGCGGATCGGTCCGATCGGCCGGCCTCGCGTGCGGGCCGGCGCCCACCAGAACCAACCCCCCGCCGCGACGAACGTATCGGGCCAGCGCCTCGCGCCCGGCCGGCGAAATCGCCTCGCCGGAGGCGTCGACGACAACCACCGCCGCGTAGCCGGACAACGCCGAGGTCGCCGAGGGTGCGGCCAACTTTTCAGGGGCAATCACCCTCACCACCCCGCCCAGGCCCTCAGGAGGGGCGGCGCCATCAGCGGCCGCCGCCCACAGAACCACCGGCGTTGGGGGCGCCCACAGGGCTTCCAGTGCGTTGTTCCGGTCAAGCAGATCCGCCTCGATCACCTCGGCCCGGTAGGCCGCGGGCCGATCGGTCGGGGGCGAATCGGTCAGTTCAATGGCGGCCGGGGCTCCGCCGGTGAGTTTGAGCCGCCGTTGGACCAGCGGCGCTTCCAATCCTGCGCGAGTAATCCGCACGGTCGGCTCCGCGTCGGCGGTAGCGGCGAACGTCGCGACAATTCGAACGCCCTCGACCCCGCGGCCGCGCGCCGTCAAATCCACGACGCGAACGTCCGCACCCGCCGGAGCCCGCCCCACCACGAACACGGGCAAGCCCTTGGAGGGCGGACCGATCAGGCGCCCGATGTCCTCGATCCGCCCGTCGGTGACGATCACCGCCGCATCCCAGCGATCCGGGTTGGCGCCGATCATCGACAGGACCGGCTCGGCGAGCGTGCGGTCGCGATCGACGGCTTCGCCGATCCGCCCCACGTCGCCGGCGAAAACGTAGGCGTCGTTTCGCCACCCAGGGTCAAACCCCTCGACGGCCCCGACGGGAAGATCGGCCTCGCTGGCCGAGACGTCGGTGAACACCGCGACCCTCGATCCGGCGCGAAACACACGCGGCTGAGCCAGCGCCAACGCCAGCAACGCCAGCAACGCCGATCGCGCGACGATCGACGCCGTCGACCGGCTCGGGCCGCTCTTCGCCGCCCGTCGCGCCGAAATCCACGGCGCCGCAGCGAATGCGACGGCCGCCAGCAGCAGCGGTCGGGCCAGTTGAAGGGTCATCGCGAGCATATCCGCTCCGCCTCAGGTCTACCGTTCGCCTCTGAACACATCGGGAATCGGACCGGCCGGCGTCACCGGAAAACCCGCCGGCGCCGCACCGCTCGTATCGGCTCCGGGCGCCTTGGCGCCCCGTCGCGGCAGCGGCAAGTCGACAAACCGAATCTCCGCCACACCGGCCGCGATAAAGGGTTTCACCGCCGCGACGACGGCCGACCACTTCACCTCCGGGCTCACCTCGAACACAACCACAAGCCCGTCCACCACATCGCCGGCCGCGGCCAGGTCGGCCGTCAGCGAACCGACACTGGCGAACTCCTTGCCGGAATCGCGAAACACAACCCGCATTCGGTCGCCGCCGCCAGGGCGTGACTTCACCTGCACGACCAACGTCCGACCGGTCGCCGCCGCGCCGCCGGCCGCGACCTTCGGCGCAGGGGGCGTAACCATCACGTACGGCTGCAGCAGTCGCGACACGCTCGCCAGAACGCTCGCCTGTTCGTTCAGCACGTCGGCCTTGGCCCGCCGACCGCCGCCGGCCCAGGTCTTAGCCGTCTTGGTGAATTTCTCGCCGAGAGCCTCCAGCGCCGCCACCTGCTCAGCGGTCACCCCAGGATGCGTCGTCACCCACGCCGAAATCGCATCGGTCGCCGCCGACAGTTTGCGAGCATAGGAGCCAAACCCACCCGCCTCCAACGCCGCAACGCAACCCTCCAACCTCGCCACCTGCGGCTGCACCCTCGCCGCGATCGAACCGCCCCCGCCGGCCGCGATCGAACCCGCCGCCGGAGCCGAAGCCCGATCAGCCGCCCGAGCCGGAGCCCGATCAGCCGCCCAGGTCGCCGGAGCCCACCCCACCGCCAACGCCGCGGCCGCCACAATCGCCCAACCCACCTTCGCACGCCTCATCATCGTTCAGTCTCCATCCGCCGCCGCGTTCAGACCGCCCACGCGGCCACGCATCGATTATCGGCCCCGCGCCCCCGCCAAGCAAGCAGCATCCACCAACCGCCCCCGCCCGGCAAAATCTCCCCGCCAACCCATTGACTTACCCGCCAACCTTGGTAAACTTACGCGACTGCTGGCCCCGCCGCCGGCAACAACGCGCACCCGTAGCTCAATTGGATAGAGCATCGGTCTACGGAACCGAAGGTTACACGTTCGAATCGTGTCGGGTGTATTAATGTAAGCTATTAGTATAAATGAGCTTACAGGAATGGATTCACGGGGCGTTTTTCATTTGTTATGCGCGAATCACCTTGATTGCGTGTGATTCGGCAAAGTCAACGGGCTTCCAGGCGGCAGGAAATCCATCTTCTCTGAGCCTTATACTGCGACCGACTCCGGCGGTTGAGGCATCTCAACGCGGCTTCGGATCTCCACACCAATCGCTTCGAGGATGCGAGATGCGCGGTCCATGGTGACGCCGTGGTACTCGTTGCGTTCATCGCGGGAGACCTGCGACTCGTGAACCCCCAGTCGCTCGGCCAGGGCCCGTTGGGTCAACCCCCTGGCGATCCGGACCGACACGAGAAGTTGACCGAGGCCGCGGAAGTTGCTGATCTCGTCGAAGTCGCCCCGGCACAGCCGCTCATAGCTCCGCACCTCTTCGGCAAGCTGCTCGTGGAAGGATCGAACCGGGTCAAGGACCCGCTTGATCTCATCCGGTCCCAAGCCAGTCTTCTCGAGTTCCTCCGACTGCTTGGCGAGGCGATCCTTCTCTTCACGGATTCGGGAGACGGCCTCTTTGTATTCCTTGTCATTCCTGATCATGATTCACCTCGGATGATCTTCACGATGCCTCGCGGCCTGCGGTCCACACGGGATGTTCTGAAGGCTGCGGGAAACTCCAATTCGTTGTCGCGGGTGTCTCTGATTCCACAAGGCAATCCCGGCACATGGGCGTACAACTCAACGCGATACTGGTGCCACATGGGGAGTTGTCTCTTGGGATAGCCTCTGTAGGGCTTTCTGCTGGCTGGATCCCACGTCCAGATCCTGTGCGGATCCAGCATGTTCAGCTCCTGCTCCAGCCTGCCGCTGGCAAGGTCTGCCAGCCTGCAATCGAAGTAGCCATCGATGTCATTGGGATGCTCCTTGTCTTCGGCGAAGGAGCCTATCGACGAATACGGCAGTGACACCAACCTGCCATAGCTGCCCCACAAGGATGGCCAGGTTGTCCACCAAGTGTCCGCGCCAGGCTGCATCCCAGTTTGGGTACGCGGCCAAGTCCCGGGGACCGGCAACCAGAATCGATTCACGCAATTGATCCAGCGTCAATTCGTAGTCGCCTGCCGGCAGGAGCCCATTGTCTGTGAAGTCAGGTAGCTCAGCCATCAGTTCGCTCTCCACAAGACATTATCGGATAATATGACAGTAATGTCAAGTATGACATGAGAGTTTTCGTTGCCGAGGCGGCGACGGCGATTTCTCAACCGAAGTACTTCCCCATGAAGAAGCCCAGGATGGTCGCCAGACAAGCGGCCACAGTCCCCAGCAAGAACTGTTGACGCATCGCCTGGATTCTCTCATGACGCGCGTTTTCGGCGTGGGTACGCGGCATCACTCTTACGCAGCCGCCATTTCTAATGACACTGACGTAGCCTTGGTAGCCATCACGGAGCATTTCCGTTAGCCGCTTGATCTCTCCTGCATTTGGATCAGTGCCCAACGCGTAGCAGATATCGGCAAGGCCCGCCTTCTGGTCTTCCTGGTCGGTGCAGTCTGATATGGCCCGGATTACTGTTTGTCTGCTCATTCTTAGGTTCCTTTCACCAAGTGGCTGAGTTCTTGCTTCACTCATCCAACAGATCCTATTTCTGCCTCATGCTTCGGCCGCTTGCGTATGCGCTCCGCCAAGTCGAGCGTTCTCTCTGCTAGCGACACGCAGCTATCAACTGCGTTGCGAATATCCTCGTCAATCACGGCCGCATCTGACGCATCGCGCCACCTGCTGAAGATGTGGTGTCTCCACGCCTGAAGATTTCCGAGATACCTCCTGCGATCTTTCCCGGATGGTTGCTGGCGCCCTGGCAGGCGGGATGCGAACGCGGTAGATGCGCTGGTAGTCATGAAAGGTTCTCCCTCATTGTATGGACGCCCTAAAGGACGCAGTTACACCGTCCGATGGCGGAGGCGATCCCCAACATCTCGAACACCCCCGATTCCTCCAGACACAGCCCAATTGGCAGATTGGCTTGGTGATCTCGAATCTGCGCTATCAGGTGGCGGTACATCTCCGCGCGCTGGATTACCGCGTACCGACGGCGACCGTCGCCGGAACGCCCCGCGGAGTGGGCCAAGGCCGCGGAGATCGCGTTCCTCGGACCCATCTTGGCCTCGGTCAACTGCAGCGCATTGCGATAGCTGCAGACCCCACCCAAGGTCACCCGGTCAAGAGGGACCTGTGCAAGGAGGTCGCTCAACAGCTCTTCGTATAGGTCTTCCCAGCCCGAAACAGGAACGATGGGCATGATGACCGCCCGAACTGGATATCCAGCCTCAGCACATTGACGCATTGCCTCAATACGTTCGGCAGGAGGCGGCGTGCCAGACTCGAACTTGGCCCAGACCGCCGTTGGGCTCAAACTCCAGGACAGGATGGTGCGTTCGCGGTGATCCAACCCCAGCAGATTCTCGACCTCGGCCGACTTGGTGAGAATGACCTGCCGGGCGGTGTCGTGATCTGCGAAAAACCGAACCAAGTCCCGCGAGTAACCCGTCAGTGGATCCAGTGCGAGACCATCCTGGAGTTTGCCCAGATAGAAGGCGGTTGGCTCGTCTAACTGACCCGCAATGTGATCGATCTGTCGAAGGATCTCCTCGAGATTCATGAAAACCTTGACCGTCGGCGAGAACATCACTCCCCGCGTCCCGGCGAGATAGCAGTAGTTGCAATCATACGGGCAGAAACCGTATGGCGAGAAGTGCCAGTAGTTGGGGCAGGTGTTATCTTGCTCACTGCTCAAGCGCACCGCACTGTTGTGCTCGGCGAGCACGAGTGTCTGCTTGCCCTCGTAATGGAGTGCAAGAAGCTCGGATTGGCCCAGATCGATCTTGTTGTGGGGCGTATCGAAGGCTTCGATGATCTGGGCATCCGGATACGCGGCACAGATGGCGTCAGTCAATGCCCGCCGCTGACGCGTCCGTATGCTCCCCTTCGCAAGTATGATCCACCGAGGCATGAAGGACGCCACGGGTCGTGACCGAAAGGTCACGCCGCCGTCCGCTTCATCACGATGATATCCGGTTTCGTTCGACACTCTGATCCCCATTCCTCACAATGCCGTAAACCTAACATCTACCAAACTCCTTGTCAATCCAAAGATCATTCCACGGTCTGCGCCGTGTGCGACATAAATTGGGGGCGGCGCGAACAACGGCATCAGCCGCGAACAACGGTAACGGCTTTCCGCCAATGGCACGAATCAAAGCGAACTACGGTTCTCATCCCGAAAGGGTGGTGGATACTCGTTCAGCCATGATGGAATCGCTTGCTTGGAACGGGGTTCGGTCGTTCAAGTGAATCCGCCGGCAAGGCCCGTAGGGCCGACAGATTTGTAGCCCGGTCCGTAAGGGCCGGGTAGGGTTCGCCCCCTAGCGCCCCAAGCCCCGATAGGGGCGACACCCCGTGGCCATACGGTCTGTGTGTCGCCCCTGTCGGGGCTTGCATCGGGGGGTGCATTATGGTCCCCGGCCCTTACGGACCGGGCTACAAATCTGTCGCCCCTAACGGGGCTGGCCCCTCAGGGCATCAAACACACCACCGGGCAGACCACGAAAATGGGATGAGAACCCCAAGTACAAGAAGCATGCAAAGCAACGGCGAACTCGCAGCCAACAGGAACGAACAAAACAGACGACACAACTGTCTTTATCCGTTTGTGTTAGCACCGATTATGGACCGCCATAATAAAATGTCGCACACCGCCAATATTTGTTTGTCCCGCGGCTGCCCGACCGGTCGTCGTGTGTCTTTGTGCAAAAAGAACGGTTCATCCGCGATTCGTGGGGAGTCGGTCAGATGAGTACTCGCCGTTACTAGTACTGCGTCACACCAAAACCTGCTAAGTCAGCGCCGTGCCGGATGGTCAGATGCAAGAAAGAAAGACGATGGCATATTCGAGTATATTCCGAGTTTTTCTGACGAAGCAGATGACCGTTCGCCACAAGCGGAGTTAGTAGGTTTTGGTGTGACGGAGTACTAGGGGGCGTTCTCAATTAGTCAACCAAACAACGGAGGCGACGAGGTGCAGCATGGCTGAGTACGTCACCGCCAATCGTTCGTACCGCGTCGCAATGCGTCGGTAGTTCTTGATTTTCTGAAAGAATCGTTCAACACGATTCCGTTCTTTGTAGATGGCCTTATCATAATCGCGTTGGACAACTCGATTGGCTTTGGGCGGCACGACAGCTTCGCCGCCGGCCGCCTCGATCGCTGAAAGAATGGCGTCGGCATCGTACCCCTTGTCGGCGATCACCACATCGGCCTGAAATCCCGCGATTAACGCCTCGGCTTGCTTAGACTCGGAGGACTGGCCGGGCGCAAGAAGCATTCGAACCGGCTTGCCCAACGCATCGACCGCGGCATGAATCTTGGTGCTCAAACCCCCGCGGCTTTTGCCTTGGGCCTGTTCGTCTCGTTCTTTTTTTTTGAAGCGCCATGTTGATGGACGCGAACAATACTCCCATCGATCATCAACTGCTCCAAGGCTGGATTGTCGGCCAAGGCCTCGAAAACTCGCGTCCAAACGCCTTTCTTGGCCCATCGGTTGTATCGAACATACACGCGATGCCAGTAGCCCAGTTCGCTGGGCAAATCCCGCCAGGGCGAACCGGTTCGGGCAATCCAGAGAACGGCCTCGATAAACGTTCGATTGTCCTTGGCTGTTACGCCGCAGTCCGTGTCCTTGCCGGGCAATAAATATCCGATGTGCTTCCATTGTTCGTCGTTCAATACTCTTCGCACCACGTGTCGGCCTCCTTGCCAGTAGGGTCGATACCTACCATCGGTCAACAAAGCCGAAACACGCTATACCAATTGAGAACGCTCCCTAGTACTCCGTCACATCTAAACATGCAAAGTTTTTCTGATGATTATGCCGATCTATCTTGCAGGGAATGTTCCCGAATGCAAGGAGGCAGATCATGGGCGTGAAGCACAATGCGAAGTATGTAGTAACGCTGACATCTCAAGAGCGGGCGGAGCTTCTCGATCTTGTCGGCAAGGGCAAGGCGGCGGCGTACAAGGTCAAGCACGCGAACATCCTTCTGGCCAGCGACGAGAATAGCGAGAATCTGCCGGCGGCGGCGGTGGCCAAGGCGTATCACTGCCATTCGATGACGGTCTACAACGTACGCAAGCGATTCGTAGAACAGGGGTTGGCGTCGGCGGTGGGCCGCAAGAAGCGCACCACGCCTCCGGTCCCCCCGAAGATGGATGGTCGGACCGAAGCTCGACTGGTGGCGTTGGCGTGTGAACAGACGCCCGAGGGCGTCAGCCGGTGGTCGCTTCGACTGCTGAGCAAGAAGATGGTCGATCTTGGAATCGTCGCGTCGATCTCGCACGAGACGGTCCGTCGGACGCTAAAAAAAACATCCTGCGTCCTGACCTGAAGACGTGCTGGGTGATCCCGCCCAAGCACAACGCCGAGTTCGTCGCTTGCATGGAAGACGTGTTAGACATCTACGAGCGGCCCTATGGGAAACCCGGGACAGTCACCTATTCAGGCCGATCGCTAATTGGTCGCTAATTGGTGGCTGTCCCGGGTTCGCTGAGCCCCGACGTGGCGGCGTCATGATCGAAGGGCTGAACGCTCCCGGCAGGTTGATGTGTCGCCCCGCTGGGGCTTGGGGGGTTCGGGGGGCCTTTGTACCGGGGGCTTACGCACCCCGGCCAAATGCCTTCGCCCCGTTGGGGCTGACAGCAACAGCGGATCGCGGAACGGCGGTCCGCGATATCCCGTGCGCCGAGCCGGAGAACCCCCTTGCCGATCTCGGGATCGTCGGTAGAATCGTCGGGTAAAAGCCGGGACAGTCACCTATTTATAAAAGCCGGGACAGTCACCTATTTAAACCCTATTTAGACCCATTTACACCAATTTACACCATTTACACCCGGGACAGTCACCTATTTAGGCTTGCGTCGTGTCGTGTGGCGGTGCAGTGTTTGTGGATGCCACGAGCGGCTCGCATTGTGATGCCTGGTTGCCCTCACCACGTGACGCAGCGTGGGAACAATCAGCAGGACGTATTCTTTGTCGACGGCGATCGACGGGCGTATTTGTCGATTCTCGCCGAGCAGGGCGGGCGGTTCGGGCTGTCGGTTCAGGGGTATTGCCTGATGACCAATCACGTGCACTTGATCGTGACGCCGCGGGATGAGCAGTCGCTGGCGAAGGCGGTGGGACGGACGCATTGGCTGTACACGCGATACGTCAATCGGCTTCAGGGCCGCAGCGGGCACTTGTGGCAGAATCGGTTCTTCTCGTGTGCGTTGGCCGACCGCCATCTGTGGCGAGCGATGGCGTATGTGGAACGCAACCCCATCCGGGCGAAGCTGGTCCGCGCCGCCTGGCGATACCCCTTCTCCAGCGCCGCCGCTCACGTAGGCGCCAAGTGCGACGCGGCGGCGGGCTTGCTGGATGTGCGGTGGTGGTGGTCGAAGCAGACGCCGCAGGCGTGGCGCGATGTGCTGGCCGTCGGCGAAGAGGCCGCGGCCGTGGATGAAATCCGCCACAGCCTCCGTCGCGGCCGTCCGCTCGGCAGCGACCGCTTCATCGCCAAGCTCGAAACCGCCCTCGGCCGCCGCCTGCGACCGCTGCCAGTCGGACGGCCCCGAAAGAAGAGGAGGGGAGACGATGAACGGAACGGTAAGAAATAGGTGACTGTCCCGGGTTTCGTCAGTCGCCCCCGGCGGGGGCTCACATCTTTCAGCCGATTCTATACCATGGGCATCCGACCCCATACCACGGGCTCGCGCCCGAGGCTACTAACAAACGCCGCTATGCGGCTAACGGAAACGGCACACCGAACCGTGATACGAATTCGGTATGGCGCCCCCCGAACCCTCCGAACCCTCCCCCCGAACCCCTGGCGCCCCCCGAACCTCCGGGTTTCCCGGGTTTCCGTGGCGCCCCCCACGCCCTGGTGTCACCCGGTAGCGATAGCGCCGTAGCCCCCGCAGGGGGCGATTGTTAGTAGCCTCG
>CBDVCA010000087.1:0-13137 GCA_965372365.1 uncultured bacterium | reverse complement strand
ATCGTGGGGAGGGGTTCCCGAATCACCTTCACTAGAGTCGCCGCATGGGCGAGGTTGCTTCGCTTGGCGCCTGGGGTTGGGTTCTATTTGATCCTCCTCGCCTGGCTTTGTTTCTCTGCCGGATGGTGATCGTCGTCGGTCGACCGGGGCCGCGGCGACGTCAAATCACCGGCGATTGAAACATTGGGATTTCGTTGCATGCACGTCGAGGGACTCGGTGAAGCGAGATCTTTGGGCGTGTCGGAAGGTAGGCTTGGGCCAAAACGCTCGGCAATGAGCGTTTTAAAAAAGAAGGGAGCCTCGCGATGAAGACGCAGATGTCACTCTCTGAGCGGCGTCGTTCTGCTTGCTGGTTTGCCGCAGATAGTATGCCCCCCCCTGGCGTGAACCGACGCCTGTTGGACGTATCCGATCGGAATGAAGTACTCCTCTGGAATGCCGGCGGCGGCGTTCTGACGCGCTGGTGATGCATGGGTTCTGCGGGGAGCCAAAGGTAAGTGACCTCTTGTAACCGTCAAAACAGATGAAAGGGAATGTACAATGAAAACAACACTTGGAATCCTGACTTTCGCGGTGATTCTTGCATCCAGCACATCACTCTACGCATTGGTGTGCTATCCGCTGACGCTCGACCTGTCCGATCCGAACGAAGTGTTCATGGTGAACTCGAGCGACAGCCCCGTCAATTTCGATGGCCTCACAATCAGTTCCGTCGACGGCCTGCTTGATCCCGACGCCTACTACGGCATCTCTGACCGTATGGCCGATGGCCAGTACGCTTGGGTGCTGGACAACTTCGGCGTCTACGGCACTGGCTTCGGCAAAGCCAACCCCAGCAACTTCCAGATTTCGGAGCTACTGATCTGGGATTACGCCGTCATGCAGCCGGGGTTCAGGTTCTCCCTGGGCAATTGCATCCCCAATCGCGCTACGGAGATCACCTTTGGCTTTTCCTCCGATGTTCAGACCTACACGTGCCCAATCGCTACGCCCGGCGTCGACGACACCGCCGCGCTGACCATCGTCCCCGAACCGGCCGCGATGAGTCTGTTGGCGTTGGGCGCCCTCGCGCTGCGGCGACGGCGACGATAGTCCGGTTGCGAACACGCTGATCGGAATTGATCACGCCCCGGCGACACGGAGTCGTCGGGGCTTTCTTTCTGCGCCGATTACCAGCGGTCCTTGGTATACCCATGCCGGCCGTCGATGACCCTGTGCTTGAATTTCACCGGCTTGACTGCCATGAAGGGCTTCTCCCAGCACCGCGCCAACACCGCCCCAACGCCGCCCCAACACAGCCGCCCAACCCTCCATCGGTCACTTCGGGTCCGCTTTGACCTCGACGGGCTCGTCCACGGTCTCCACCGCGGCCGGATCGTCGGGGGCGGGGCCGGTGTAGACATCCAACTCGGGTGTCGGCAAGTCCTTCTCGATGTGCATCTTGGCTTGGTAGCGTTTGCGATTGGTCGCGTCGAGCAGTTCCTGGGGCGTCCTGACAATGTGCGGGGTGATGAAGATCAGCAGTTCGGTTTTGACCCGCTTGCGGACGGAACTCTTGAACAGATGCCCGAGGATGGGAATGTCGCCAAGCAGCGGGACCTTGCTCTCGGTCTCGTCGATCTTATCGTCGATAAACCCGCCGAGGAAGACGGTTTGGCCGTCGAAGACGCGGACGTTGGTCTTCACGTGTCGCTTGACGAGCAATTGCGGCTCCAACTGCTCGCTGATGACGAACCGATCTTCGGAGACCTCGTCCATCCGCTGATCGATTTCCATGGTGATGAAGCCGCCGGCGTTGATGTGGGGCGTCACGACCAGCTTGGTATCGACGGGCTCATATTTCACGACAGAGCTGATGACATCGCCGCTGATGTTGACGTTGGAGGCCTGGACCAGGGGCACCTGCTCGCCGTACTGGAAGGTGGCGGGGCTGTTGTCCAGCGTGGTGATGCTGGGTCGGCTGATGATATTCAGCCGCGACGAGGTCTGCATCGCTCTGACGAACAGGTTGAGATTGTCGGAGATCAGGCCATACGACACGCCCCGACTGATGCCGGTAACGCCGAAGTCCTGACCGAGATCCCACAACCCCGGACTGCCGGCGACGTTATGACTGACGCCGCTGGTGAGGAAATCGACCCCCAGTTCGGTCGCGTCGTCCAAGGCGACTTCGGCGATGAACACTTCGATGAGCACCTGCCCTCGAGGCCGGTCGATCTTGGCGATCAAGTCCCGGATCGCCCCGATGTTGGCCGGAATCGTGCGGATGATCAGGGCGTTGTTGTCCTCGTCGGCCACGATCGTCACGCTGCCGACGGGAATCGCCACCTGCTCGAAATCGGCTTGGCCATAGGCGGCTTCGACGGCGTCCACGCCCAAGCCGTCGGACATGTCCGTACCGTCGGCTTCGGCGAGTTCGGCGGCGCCGGCCTCGGTAACCGGTTCGTCGAGCGTGTAGCTGTACAGTTGCGTCAGCAGCTTCCGCACGTCGGCGGCGTTGGCGTGCTGCAACTGAACGTAGTACTGCTGCAGACTGGTCGAATCGGGCAGGTCGAGCATGTCCAAGACGGCCTCGACATCGATGAACTGGGAGTACTTGCGAGTCTTGAGCATCAGCACATTGTGCGGGAGAATCTCGGGGCGAAAGCCTTTGAGCCTCTGGCAGAAATCAGAGATGTACTTGGCCTCCACGAACTTCGGCTGGAACGTCTTGATTACCTCGGGGGGCGGGGGCTTCTGATTCTTGCGTTTGGCCGCTTCGGCGGCGGCCTTCTTCCTGGCGGCATCGGCGGCCCGCTTCTTCGCCTCGGCTTTGGCCTTCGCCGCCGCGGCGCGAATTTTGCCCTCGGCCCCGTCCAGTTGGGTCTCAACGAACTGGCGGATCATCGGCATCACCTGCTTGGGGGCCTTGATGATGACCGCTTTGAGCGGCGGCCACGGCGTCGCCTCCACGCGAAGGCTCTCGCCGGCGGCGCCGCTCTTGCTGAGGTACGGCATCAACTGCTCGGCCCACTTGGGGTCCTTGGCGGCCAATTCCACCCACACGTCGCGCGTCTGGAACAGTTCCACGACAACCTTGGCCACGGCCGTCGGGTCGCTGTGGGCCAGAACGATCACCTCGATATCGACCGCCAGCAGCCCGCTTCGGGGCATAATGGTGACCGCCCCGTCCTCGTGGCGAACGTTGAGCCCCTGGCCGGCCAAGGCGCTTTGGAGCAGCGCGATGGCGCCGGGCAGACCGACCTGGCCGGCGCTGTCGAGGGTGACCGGCTGAGAGATCGGCCCGGTCGCCCTGAACGGCGTGGCGTAGAATTCACTCAGCGCCGCCAGCACCTCGGCGACCGGCGTCTCGTTGAACTTGAAACTGGCCATCGGCCCCGCCGGCGACGGGCCATCGGCCCCGACAGCGGCGGCGGCGACAACGAGCGTCGGCAGCAGAGCGAACGCCAACAGGCGTCTAACGTGTAGGTGCGGGCGCCTCGTAACCATGACTGAAGGTGTCCTCAAAAGTAATCACGCTCCTTTGGCGGAGCTTGCCGTCATCGCTGGTCCATCGGAACACCAGTCGATACATACTCGCCCGGGTTTGCCGGCCCCAGGCGAGATCCAGTTGATACCCGGGCATCAGGCCGTAGCGAAAACTCTCGGCCGCGTCGGCGGTCGACAGCGACCAGATCCCGAGCACTTCGGCATCCGGCAGATTCGGCCGGGCGATCAGGATCGCTTCGATCGGCCCGTCGACGCGAACGGGTTCATGCTTGGGGCCGTGCAAAATCAGTCGGCACAGGACCCGCCCGTAGCCGAGCCGGGCCCGCACCGGACGGCCGATGACGCCAAGGGCGCCCACACGCTCGGGATCGACTACGTTGGCTTCGGCGGCCCACGCCTGCAATCGACGCGTGGCCAACTCGGCGCTGTCGGGGGTCATGACCCGGGTCGGGGGCGGGGCGAGATCCGGCCCGGTCAGCGGGCCGCCGTCGGCGCACCCGGCCATCGCGGCCGCCAGGGCCCCCAGGCCGAGGCGGGCCAGGCGGGCGAAAACTCGGGGCCGTCGAAATCGCATTGTGCTTTCGATCATCGCGGCGTCACTCCGGATACGGCAGGCTGTCGCTGTCCTGCCCCACGCGTACGACTTCGTCGTAGCCGCCGTAATCCATAATCATGGAATCGTCACCGAACGCGACGATCTTGCCGCCGTGCAGCACGTCGCCGACGGCCAGGTGTACGTAGTCGGTCCGACCGGCGAACCGAACCAGTCCGAGCCGTCGGTCGTCGGTGCGAAGAACCCCCAACAGCGTGCATCCGTTGCGGAACGTTCGCTTGCCGAGCATGAGCCGACCGCTGCTCTGACCGACCGACAGCCAGGCCGTCTCGCGACCGATCTGGAATGACGCGGCGTCGGGGCCGATAGCCGCCAACGTGGCGCCGGCGATGCTCATGCCCGGTTCGACCCAGACGGTGTCGCCGGTGTCGGTCAAGCTCAGCAGGGCTCTGGAGCCGGCTTCGTTGGTCTCGACGCCGATCAGCGTGAAGGGGCGAACCACCATGTCCGGTCGCGGCGCCGGGGAGCGGGCGATCAGGCCGACGGGGAAGAAGATATTCTTGCGAACCGGCCGCGTCGTCGGCTCCCGAAGCGTCACCGGGACCTCCACATCGGCTCGCGCGACGGGCGGGTCGCCGGGGGCGGGGGCCGAGTCGCCATCGTCGGCGTCGGCCAGCGTCGAAACGGTCAGGTCGACACCCAGGGTGCGATCGACTTCGTCCATGGGGCGAATCCGCACATAGTCGACCCGCATGGGCTGGGGGTCGGCGTCGAGGCGGGCCAACACCTCGCAAAGATCCTCCAGCGGCAGTCGCAGTTTCAGATGGAAGCTGACCACACGTTTGGCGGGCCACTCGGCCAGCTTCGTCGGCTGGCCGGGGTCGACGCTGCTGATGAAGTCGGAGCCGATGAGCGCTTCGAGATGCTGCTGACGGGCCGAGATCGGCGAATCGAAGTAAGGCTGCGACGCCTCGATGCGCTCGGCCGGCAGGTCGACGTCGTCGCCGGTCGAGACCTCGGCCAGCTTTCGGCGGAGTTCGGCGATCTGCGTATCGATATCCGACGGCGACCCGTCGGCCGAAGAGCCGATCAGCCGGCTGAGCACCAGCAGCATCGCCAGGGCGCAAGCGATCCACAGCAGAAGATGTCTACTTCGATTCTCCATCGTCGGTTGTCGTGTCGATCGTAATCTCGATTGAGTATCTCTTGGAATAGGCCTGGGCTTGTTCGACGGCGCTGACCGGCCCGAGGCGAGCGGAGGATCCGACTCGTTCGTCCAGTCGCGACACGCACGCGTGCAACACGTCGCTGGCCGCGGCCCGGCCTTTGAGGCTCACCGCCACGGGGCCGTCGGCGCCGGCGAGGTCGGCGGTCATTTCCATGTCCGTTACGTAGGCTTCGACCGGTTCGGGGAAGGCCTGGATGATCGCTTCGAGCATCGGCAACTGCCCCGCGCGTCGGCCGTCCTGGCCGGCGCCCAACCAGGGGCGAAGTCGCTCCCAGGTTCGGCTGACCTTCTGCTGTCGCTCCAGCCGCGGACGCACTTGCTCGTACTCCTGACGCAGAGCGGCCAGTTCCATGCGTTTGCCGATCCACTCGGTGACGACGGCGCCGGCGACGCCGAGGATGAGCACGGCCAGCATGGTGATCCAGAGGCGCTTGGCGCCCATCGGCTTGCGAACCTCGCCCTCGCTGAGGGCGCCCAGCATATCCACGCGAAGGGGATTGGGGCCGGAGCCGACGAGCACCGCCCCGGCCGCGACGGCGTATTCGTTCAGTTGCTCGGGGCCGCCTTCGCCGCCGGCTAAGCCGACCGCTTCGCCGGGCTCAACGCGACGCAAGGCAATCTGGAGCCGTTGGGCCATTTCGTCGACCGCCGCGTCGCACCCGGCCGGAGCGATAATGCTGCATTGAACGCCGGCGAGTTCCAAACCGCTCATCTGCGCCGCCCGGAACATCTGCGCCGCTATCGCCGGCACATCGTCCCAGGTATCGCCGATACCGATGCGGGGGGCCGATCGCGAGGCCAGCAGCGCCCCGTCTCGGGCCATGACGAACACCACCTGCTCGCTGTCGACCACGAACCCGGCTCGTACGGTTCCATCGGCCGACTCGGCCAGCATCCCCAGCGCCGCGGCCGCCGCCACTTGAGGCAGCACCACGTGGGCGACCCGCAGGCCGGCCATGCGAGCGATCCGGGCCATACGCTCGGCGACGGCTCGGTTGGCCACACCCGAAACGATCACCGTTCCTTCGCGGCCCTGAACCGTCCACCGACGAACGATGAACTCCTCGGCGACCGTCTTGGGCGAGCCGGTCCGGTCGGCGATCTCACACACCACATACCCCGCCTGGGCGGGCAGGCACACACAGACATTGTCGCCTTCGATTCCGCTGTCGGCGATGGCCTTTCGAAGCAGATCGGCGCCGATGGCGTCGCCGCCGTCGGGGTCAAGGCTAGCCGATACCGCGTGGTTCAGCACGAAGCCGTCGCCCTGGCGATGGATGTGGGCTAAGCGGAGTCGCCCGTCGGCGATGTCCAGCCCCCACATACCGGCGGATTTTCTTGGGCGTGTAACCAACGGAACCTTTCTTGGGCCGCTTCGAAGGGCGCCGGCCGACCTCCGTTCCGCGCCCGATGGCGCCGGGGGGGCGAATGCGACGCTACCTTACCGTGGATCGTCCCAGATTCCGGCGTAGCTTTCAAGGTACAATACCCCCGGATGCGTCGCGCCGCGCGTCAAGACGGCCTCGGCATAGGTGGCCGGACCCTTCGGCGACCGCCGGCAGGCAATGTGTGCGCGGAATTGCCGGCTTCGCGTCGTCAGGTATTCGACGGCGACGGCGAACTGCTGGGGGGTCAGTACGCCGTCGAGCAACCACCCAAGCGTGCTAAGTGTTACAGGAGACGCCTGTTGTCGATAGGCCACAATAGCGTCGATCGCCTGAGGGGTCATCCCCGGCACGCATCGGAGCACCTCGCGGCCGGCGGTGTTGACGTTGACTCGCCCCAGCAGCACCGAGGCGCTAACCGTCGTCATCAGGTCGACCACGCCACGGAACTCGGCCCGTGAGATCGTAATCGGCCGGGAGCCGCCTCCGGCCCGCGGAACCGACAACGATCGGGTCAGCAGGTCACCGACGCCGCCCAATGGCCGATGGGTAATGATCGCCGTGATCTGGTCGGCGTCCAGAACGCCGCCCAAGCGATCGGTGAGGTCTTGCCGGGAGGCGGAATTCAGATGGATTCGGGGTTCGCCGTCGGCCGAGCGGTTCCGGACCTCGGTGTAGATCGTGAGTCTCGTCATCAGTTGGGCCGCCCCCTGCGGGAGGTTACGCGGGTTCTCCCACGGCCGCGTCGGCGTCATCGCTGCGGCCACTCCCGAGGGATCGACGGCGTTTCGGACGAGTCGGGCCAACTGGCCGGGCGAACTGATCGGCCCGGTGGACCCTCGCGCCGGGCCGGCCGGCATCGCCGACGAGGCGTCGATGTGGGCGTCGAGATCAGTCCTGGCCGCGACAAACGCCGCCGCTGAGGCCGCGTCGAAACCGTTCAATCGGGCCAGCATGGCGACCGTGGCGGTATTGGCGTTCAGGCGAGCGGCTTCGTCGGCGAGGCCGCACGGGGTGGCCCCGGTGGCCGGGTCGGGGGCGAAAAGAACCACCGCGGCTCCGTTGACGTTCTCGTCGAACCGAGGGTCGGCCGGATTGGCCCACGGCTCACTGAGGCAATCGACCGCGTCGGCGTCGGTGGCCAGCACCCCTCGGGCCATCGCCAACCCCGAGGCCATCGCCTGGCAGACGCGTTCGCCGTCGCGGCTGCGCCCGACGCGCCACGATTGCGACCGAACCCACCCGTTCATCGCCAGGCACAGGGCGGTCAGCACAACGAGAACCCAAAGCACAATCACCAGCGCGACCCCGCAACGCCGGCGCGATGTCGTCGTCGGGGCGATCATACCCCACCTCCCGCCACGGCCACACAGCGAGTCATCACCAGCGGACGGCGGCCGGCGCGATCGATCTCCAAGGTCACTTCGATCAACTCGGGAATCCCCGTATCCCACTGGTCGATCCACGCGACCCCGTCGTAGAATCGCACCACGAAGCGGGACACGCCCGTGACGGCGGCTTCCCACGTCACCGACGGGCCGACCGTCGAACCGACCCGTGTCGCGCCGAGCGTCTCCAGGATCGACTCGCGCCGGCGCGCCAGCACGCGGCCGCCGGCGGGAACGGTCGCAACGAAGTAGTCGACCACGGCGTCGCCGCGATAGGAGCCGGCCGGCTCGATCGTTCGCAATCTCAACAGGGCGGCGGGCTCGCCGTCGATGGAGGCGACCGCCATAACGGGCGGACGAGCGGAATCGGCCGCGGCGGCGATTCGTGAGATATCTCGAGCGATCATCGTCATCGCCGCATCGGCCTCGCGACTGACCTCCTCATCCGCACGGACGCGACGATAGGCCCTCGACGCGGCGCTGAATACCGAGCCGGCCTCGATGAGAATCAGGGCCACCAGCGAAATCGTCAGCAGCAGTTCGACCAAGGTAAAACCGGTCGCCGGGGTCGATCGAGATTTTGTGGGTTCACGGCGCAACAATTCTCTCCAACTGAACCGACCGCCTCTTGCCGGACTTCGGCCATCGCACGGTACAGGTCATTCGAATCAGCGGCGGATCGAGCGCCGCATCGGTCATCCGCCAGGAGTACTCGACGCCCGCCCTCACCTCGACGCCGACCTCCGAAGCGATGATCTCTCCCACGCCGGCCCGGTCGAGCAAGTCGCCGGCCAACGCTTGGGCCTGCTCCCGACGACTGATTCGCCCCGACGCCGCCATGGCGCCGGTGATGCCCTGAAGAACCAGGATCACCCCCAACGTCAAGACGACCCCGGCGACCAGCACCTCCAGGAGCGTGAACGCCCGATTTCCGATTCGCTTCGCCGGCGACTTCATGGGGTCACCTGCAATGCATTTGCCAGTAGTCGTCCATCGCCGCGGCCATGGCCTCTGGTGTGTTCGTCGTCGCCGGTCGCAGGCGAACCAGGCCGGACGGGGCTCGCACTTCGATCCGCAGTCGGGACTGGCCACGGATATCCAATTCAAGATCATAATGGTCCTCCACCCCCGTCGGCGTCATCCACACCGCCCACTCGGCCGACACAACAGGCCGCCCATCGAGATCCGTCCGACCGAATGAAGCGACCGGAAGATCGTGCACCGTCGCGGCCCACCGGTCGTCGGTCACCAGCGTTTCGCGCCCGGTGTCGTCGATGGCGAACACCTCGGCCGACGGGCCGGGGGGAGCGGTGCTGATCCGGACAACGTAAGAGCGATCGTTAGCCGCGGCGGCCAACCGGGTGTTACGCAGCAGCGTGACAAGCTCATACGCCGCCGCCTTCGGCCGTAGGCCCCCGCGCCTGCGCCCCAGCGCCGGAAACGTCAACGCCGCCAGCAGTGCGACCACAAGCAACACCAGCAGCAGTTCGGTCAGCGTGAAGCCGCCAGCGGGGCGGACGCTCTGTCTACTTGGTGTTGTCAATATCGTCTTCGTTCCCTTCGATGCGATCGGGACCCTTGCTGAACAGGTCGTAGTCGGCGTCCGCGGCCGTCGACTCGCGATACACGTACGCCTCGCCCCACAGGTCGACGGGGATTTTCTTGCTGTCGAGATAGCGCTCCCACTCGACCTGCGTCGGCCAGGTGGCCGGCTCGGCGATCAACGCCTCCAACCCCTCAATGGTCGACGGATACCGCCCGCAGGCGAACTCGAACCGGCCCAAGGCCGTCTTGAACAGGGAGATCTGCGCCGAGGTCGACTTGATACGGGTCTTCTCGACCGTGCCCGCCAGACGGGGCATCACCAGGGCCGCGAGCATCCCGATGATCATCACCACCAGGATGATCTCCATCAGAGTGAACCCTTTTCTTTGCGTCGCTTGGGTCAACTTCATAGCTCGTTCTCCGCTTATTCGCAGGTTCATTCCATCAGCGTATTCATCAACAACACCGGCAGCAACATCGCAGCCACAATTAAGGCGACCAAGGCGCCGACCATCAGCACGATCACCGGCTCCACCAGCGACATCAGCACGCCGAGCCGCATTTCCAGGCGCCGCTGAAACTGCTCGGACAATCGAGCCATCACCGCCGGCAGCGTCCCCGACTCCTCGGCGATCCCGATCAATTCCGTCGTCGACGCCGGGAACCGCCGACTCGCGGCCATCAACGGGCCCATCGCCTCGCCTTGACCCACGCCTTCAGCCACCGCGGCTACATCGGTCCGCATCGCGCGGTTGCCGATGACCTCGCTGGAAAGGCGAAGACTTCTCAAAACGGGAACCCCGCCGTCGAGCAGCAACGCCATGCAACGCGAAAACTCCCCGAGCGCCCACTGCTGCAGTAACGGGCCGATGACCGGCGCACGCAGCAGCAGGCCGTCCAGCCACAGGCGGATCGACTCGTGACGCAACAGCAGGTTGACCGCCGCCAACGCCCCGGCGATCGCCGCCAGGGCGGCCCACCAATACGAAGCGGCCGCGGCGCTGACGTCCATAAGAAACTGCGTCGCCCACGGTAGATCGGCCCCGGCGGTTTCATACACGCGACTGAACCGGGGCACGACAAAGGCCAGCAGAAACACGATCGACGCGAGCGCCGTCAACAGCAGCACCGCCGGATACGTCATCGCCCCGCGAATCCGGCCCAGCATCTCCATTCGCCTCCGGCCGAACTTCGCCATGTGGGCGAGAGTCTTTTGGAGGAACCCTCCCATCTCCGCGGCTCTCACCATGGCGATCTGGACGCCGCTGAAATGGGCGTCGACGCCGGCGAGGGCGTCGGCGAGGGCCAAACCGTTGACGATATCCTCGCTGAGCCGCTCCAGCAGCTTTCGCACCGGCGGACGTCCAGCCTGCCGCGATAACAGAGTCAGCGCCCGACTGAGCGGGCAGCCGGCGTCCAGCAGGTCGCTCAAATCGCCCAGCACGCCGACGACGTCTCGCGAGGTCAACTTCGGAATTCGTCGCGGCAGCGCCGTCGCCGCCGCCCGGGCCGCCGCGGGAGTCATGACGCCGTCTCCTCATGGCCGTTACGACGGACGTCGCGCGTCACGCGCAGAATCTCTTCGATGGTGGTCTGGCCGTCGCGCACCAACTGGGCGCCGGCCTGACGAAGGGGAATCATGCCCTCCCGCACGGCCTCGGCGCTCAACGCGGCGGCCGTGGCGCCGGTGAGCACCATCTCGCGAATGGCGTCGCCGGCGACGAAGAATTCGAACAGTCCCATCCGGCCGAGATACCCGCTGTAGCGACAAGCCTCGCAGCCGGCGCCGCGGTAGAGAGTCTGCCCGACGAGAATGGGCAAGTCCGAGGCCACCCGATCGGGCAGCGGCGCATCGACCTCCCGACAATGCGGGCAAATCCGTCGCACCAGCCGCTGAGCGAGCACCACCTCCAACCCCGCGGCCACCAAGTACGCCGGCGCCCCCATGTTCAGAAGCCTCGCCACCGTCGTGGGGGCGTCGTTGGTGTGAAGCGACGCAAACACCAGGTGCCCGGTCATCGCGGCGCTGAGGGCCATGTTGGCCGTCTCGCGGTCGCGAATCTCGCCGATCATGATCACGTCCGGATCGTGCCGGAGAATGTTCCGCAGAAGGTTGGAAAAGCTCAGGCCGATCGACTCCTTCACCTGAATCTGCGTGATCCCCTCCAGCCGATACTCGACGGGATCTTCGATGGTGATAATCTTCCGTCGCGGCCGGTTCACGTGCGTCATCGACGAATACAGCGTAGTGGTTTTTCCGCTGCCGGTCGGCCCGGTCACAAGAATAAGGCCCTGGGTGCGTTCGAGCAGCTTGCGATACTCCACGAGCATCTCGGGCGTCATGCCGATGCTATCGAGCCCGTGAAATTGAACTTGCCGATCCAACAGCCTCAGAACGACGCCCTCGCCGTAAATCGTCGGCACCACGCTGACGCGAACGTCCACGGGCCGGCTGACAACCATCAGACGCATCTGGCCGTCCTGGCAGAGGCGTTTTTCGGCGATATCCAAATTCGCCAACACCTTCAGCCGAGAGACAATCGCCGACTCGAACTGCTTGATCATCGGCGGAACGGGCACCTCCTGCAATTGCCCGTCGAGACGGAACCGCACCCGCAGTTGCCGCTCGTACGGTTCGATGTGAATGTCGGAGGCGCCGTCCTTGATCGCCTGGATGAGGATCTGATTGACGAACCGCTTGATCGACGCCTGTTGATCGCTATCGAGCGCCTCGCCGATGCTGTGCGATTCGGCGGCGGAGATGCGGATCGGCCCCACGCCCGCTTCGGGGACGGCCAGTTCGTCGACGGTTTCGGCGCCGAGGCCGTAGAGGGCCCGGATGAAACGCTCCAGGTCCGCCGGCGGGCTGAGCACGGCGGTGATCGCCGTCCCGGTCAAGGCGGTCACCTCATCCAACGCCGCCAACGTCTCCGGCTGGGCGATCGCCACGGTGGTGACCCCGTCGACATTTTCCAGCGGCGCGAGGTGGTAGCTGAACGCCACGTGACTGGGCGCCAGGTGCGCCAAGTCGGCCGACGATCGCCGACCGGTCAGATCGTCAAACGGAAGCCCCACGTACTCGGCCAGAATGCGCCACACGTCCCGCTCGACGGCGGGAACCCGCTCGATGAGCAGTTGATGAATCTTCCGACCGGACATCCGGCTCTCATGACGAGCCCAGTTCAGAACGTCCTCGCCGACGATCTCAGCGGCTCGGAGCAACTCGGTGAGGTCGTCAAGGGCCTCGTCGCGATCGCCCGGCCCGGTGGGGTCGGCGGGTTGGGATTCCATCCTGGATGACACGTTCGCTCTCGACTTCCCGGCCGCGTCCTGGCGACCTGATGGGTGGCATTGTACCACGAGCGGGGAAAATGGGCCATTGTCGGAACCGATTCCATGGCCGCCGGCCGCAACGCCAGCAGTGGATTGCTCTGACCCTCTGTGCCAGGAAAAGCGTTGGACCGTATCAACATAGGGCGCCGCGGTTTGCGCGATCGCAGCGACGCAGCCACGTTGAATGTTGAGCGCGGTTGCGTCACTGCGCTCGCG
>CBDVCA010000086.1:0-13299 GCA_965372365.1 uncultured bacterium | reverse complement strand
CGCCAATTGTAGTTCACAGTGGACACAGGACCTGTGCTCTTGGCACAGAGTCCGCCATAGATCACATTGGCATAGTCCGCGCGAGCGCATTAACTTTGTGCGCGTGGTATGAGTGCCGTGGGATATGCGGCGTGGGTCCGAAGGAGTTGGAGGTCCAACGGTCAAGTACTGGAGACACACGCGCCGTCAGGAAGATGAGTAGGAACCAGGCGGCCCTACAGCAGCGACGTGCTGAAGTATCGCTCGGCTCGGTCGGGGAGGACGGTGGCGATGTTGCCGCTGACCATCGAGGCGGCTTGCCGGGCGGCCCATACGTTGGCGCCGGAGGAGATGCCGACGAGGAGTCCGAGTTCGCGGCCGAGTCGACGGGTGGTGTCGATGGCGTCGTCGTCGGTAACTTCGATGACGTCGTCGATCAGTTCGGGATCGAGAATGGCGGGGATGAACCCGTCGCCGATGCCCTGGATCTGGTGCAGTCCGGGCTCGTGGCCCAGCAGAGCCGCGACGTTCTTGGGCTCGACGGCGATTACGCGTACACCGGGCTTGTGCTCTTTGAGGAACGCCCCGACGCCCTGAAGCGTTCCGCCGCTGCCGACGCCGGCGATGAAGCAGTCGATCTCGCCGCTCATCTGGCGCCACAGTTCACGGGCCGTGGTCTCGTAGTGGATCCGGGGGTTCTCGGGGTTCTCGAACTGCTGGGGAATGAAGACGTTCGGGTCAGCCGCGGCTATCTCTTCAGCGCGGCGCACGGCCCCGCCGATGCTCTGGTCGTCGGGCGTGAGAACCAGTTCGGCGCCCAAGGCCTTGATGATCTTCTTCCGCTCCTCGCTCATGCCCTCGGGCATTACCACGCGAACGCGATACCCCTTGATCCCGCCGACCAGCGCCAGGCCGATGCCGGTGTTGCCGGAGGTCGGTTCGACGATAATCGAATCGGGGGTGAGGCTGCCTGCCGCCTCGGCCGCTTCGATCATCGCCAGTGCGACGCGGTCTTTCACGCTGCCGCCGGGGTTGAGGAACTCGGCCTTGGCGTAGATATTCTCGCCCCTCAGGCGCATCAGGGGGGTGTTGCCGATCAGATCGAGGATATTATCGGTAAGCATGGCCGCTCCATCACAACTCGTTCACGTTGATCGCCTTGTATACACCGAACCCCGCGTCCTGTCGAGTGCAATGTGAGTCGCGGCCACAGGCAGGTGTCTGACTAGATTTCCTGGCAATGAACGTCTGATGCTGAATCGGCAGGGCCAATGTGCGGCGTCACAGGAGAAGCCCTGAGCGGATCGGGCGACGCCCCACACAAACAAAGCGTGACGGCTCAGGAGAGCCGCCACGCTCCGGATGCGTGAATCGAATCGTCAATCGTTACGGCTTAGAGCAGTTCACGCTTGAGCTGTCACATTCATGCTGACTGCGGCATCGCCTGGCTTTGTCCGTTTCCATCGCCATAGCCTTGCTATGGCTGCTTCAACGTCCGCGCCAGGCTCGTCCTCGCCTACGCCTGCATATGACATCTCAATCGTTCAATGCTCTAGTACATCCCTTCCATCCCGCCGCCAGCCGGTGCGGCAGGCTTGTCTTCGGGGATTTCCGAGACGATCGCGTCGGTGGTCAGCAGCAGCCCCGAAACGCTCGCGGCGTTCTGGAGTGCGGTGCGTTCGACCATCGTGGGAACGATGACGCCGTCGGCGACCAGGTCGGTGTACTTGCCGGTCATGGCGTTGTAGCCGAAGCTGGGATCGTCGGACTCCATGACCTTGGCGGCCACGATGGCGCCGTCGAGACCGGAGTTGATGGCGATCTGCTTGATCGGAGCCGCCACGGCCCGGCGGATGATATCCACGCCGGTCTTCTCGTCGCCTTTGACCTTGACCTTGTCCAGGGCCTTCATCGCCCGCAGGACGGCGACGCCGCCGCCGGGGAGGATGCCTTCTTCGACCGCTGCGCGGCAGGCGTGAAGGGCGTCTTCAACGCGGGCCTTCTTCTCTTTCATCTCGACTTCGGTGGCCGCACCCACGTTAATCTGGGCGACGCCGCCGGCGAGCTTGGCCAGCCGCTCCTGGAGCTTTTCGCCATCGTAGTCGCTGGTGGTCGCTTCGATCTGGGCCTTGATCTGCTCGATGCGTGCGGTGATCTCTTTGGCCGAGCCGGCGCCTTCGATGATCGTGGTCGAATCCTTATCGACGGTCACCTTCTTGGCGTTGCCGAGATCGGCGATATCGATATTCTCGATGCTGACGCCCATGTCGTCCATGATGGCCCGACCGCCGACGAGGATGGCGAGGTCCTGGAGCATTTCCTTGCGACGATCGCCGAAGCCGGGGGCCTTGACGGCCACGCACTGGAACGTGCCGCGGAGCTTGTTGACCACCAGTGTGGCGAGGGCTTCGCCGTCGACGTCTTCGGCGACGATCAGCAGCGGGCGACCGGACTGGGCGATCTTCTCCAGCAGCGGGACAAGGTCCTTGATGGCGGAGATCTTCTTCTCGTGAACCAGAACGAAAACGTTCTCCAGTTCAGCGGTCATGGTGTCGAGCTTGTTGGCGAAGTGGGGGCTGATGTAGCCCTTGTCGAACTGCATGCCTTCGACCAACTCGACCTCGGTGGCGAGGCTCTTGCCTTCTTCGACGGTGATCACGCCGTCTTTGCCGACCTTGTCCATCGCCTGGGCGATCATCTTGCCGATTTCGGCGTCCTGGTTGGCGGCGCAGGTTCCGACCTGGGCGATTTCCTTGCTCGTGGAGACGGGCTTGGACATTGCGGCGAATTCGGCGACGATCGCGTCGACGCCCTTTTCGATCCCGCGGCGCAGGGCCATGGCGTTGGCGCCGGCCACGACGTTACGCAGACCTTCGTCGAAAATCGCCTCGGCGTAAATGGTCGCCGTGGTGGTGCCGTCGCCGGCGACGTTGGATGTCTTGGAGGCGACCTCTTTGACCATCTGGGCGCCCATGTTCTCGCAGGGGTCTTCCAGCTCGATTTCCTTGGCGACGCTGACGCCGTCCTTGGTGACGGTCGGGGAGCCGAAGGACTTCTCCAGCACGACCACGCGACCGGTGGGGCCGAGGGTTACCTTGACCGCACGGGCCAACTGCTTCACGCCGCGTCGAATCGCTTCGCGCGCTTCGGCGTCAAATGTGATGTTCTTCTTTGCCATGAGTTCTTTCTCTCCCGTAGTGTGCGGTCTAGCTGAGAATCGCCAGAATCTCGCTCTCGTCCATCAACATCAGTTCATCGCCATCGACCTTGATCTCGGTTCCGGCGTAGCTGGCGAACAGCACCAGGTCGCCGGCCTTGACGGCGAACGCCGCCCGGGTTCCGTCATCGAGCAACTTACCGTCGCCGACGGCGAGGACTTCGCCCTTCTGAGGCTTCTCTTTGGCGTTGTCGGGCAGAACGATGCCGCCTTTGGTGGTGGTTTCCGCTTCGGTCCTCTTGATGAGCACCTTTTCCCCGAGGGGGCGAATCTTGGCCTTAGCCATGATGACTCCTTATCCTGTTTCCTGGTCCGCCGGCGCCGCCTGGGTTACTCCACAGGCCGCGTCCGGCTCTTGTTGCATGGGTAGTACGCTATTCCAATCCGCCACACCGGGCGGCTTTCACACGACATCATCTCAAATCATCTCAAACTCATCCGCCGTAGAATCGCTCTACGATTCGCCGCAGTTGGATGAGCAGTTCTTCGCGTTCCAGGGGCTTGTGCACCACGCTGAACGCCGCCAGCCTCAGGGCGCCTTCCATGAACCGTCGCGACGCCTGCTTGGCCACCAGCACGACCGGCAGGGACGAATTCACGCGACGAATCAACCGGAGCGTCTTGAGCAGTTCCTGTTCTCCGCCTTCGGTATCGACGACCACGGCGTCGGCGTCGCCACGCTTGACGATCGCCAGTAAGTCACCGGTATCGTGGGCGTTATGCATATCCACCAGATTCGGACCCAGCAGTTTCTGCAAGATCACTACGTGCCGACAGGCCTCGCCGCTGACGACCAACGCTAACGGACGCCGATTCGATTTCTGTTCCACGTAGACCACCGGGACACTCCAACGATACAGATCTACCGCCGTAGCCCAATCCATGCAACGCCAGTGCCACTACGCAGAAGTAATTACTTCTACATAGGTTCCGTCTTTCAATGCCGATCGATCGCCTGCCAAGGCGTGCGCCGTCCCTGCCTCGATACGCCCCCGACTGCGGTTCTGGCAGGCCGAGCCCACCCGCCAGGACGGCGCCAACGGCGGAGGGTATGGATAGAATGAACGAAAAAAGCCCGCACATCACTTGACGCGCCCAGTTGAACTCCGTACATTGCCTCATTCTGTAGTGTTGGCGCTGAGCGTGTATCCACTTGGCGTCGTGAAGATCGGGACGCTAAAAACCTTGGTTCTGTAGACAATTGGGGCGCGGATGCACGAATCTGCGCCACCCGGAGGTGCACCTTGAGCAGTGAGCAATTGGTTCGTTCTCTTATCGACGCGGGGATTCATTTCGGGCATCGCTCCAGCCGTTGGAATCCGAAGATGTCGCCGTACATCTTCGGCAAGCGTAGCCTCATCCATATTGTTGATGTCCGCGAGACAATGAAGGGCCTTCTTCGGGCCAAGCATCTTGTTGCCCAGATTGTCGCCGGCGGCAAGGACATCCTCCTGGTCGGCACCAAGCGGCAAGCCCGCTCGGCCGTCGAAACCGTCGCCCTCGAAAACGACATGCACTATGTCAACGACCGCTGGCTTGGCGGCACGTTGACCAACTTCCGCACCATCCGTAGCCGCCTTGCTCGCCTGGAGCAACTGGAGAAGATGTCCGACGACGGCACGCTCGAGGCCGCCTCCAAGAAGCAAGGCGCCACGTTCCGTCGCGAACTGCGGAAGATCCGCCGGAACCTCCAAGGCATCCGCCGCATGGAACGTTTGCCCGGCGCCTTGGTGTTGATCGACGAGAAACGCGAAGCCATCGCGATCAAGGAAGCTCGCAAGCTTGGCATCCCGACGATATGCCTGCTGGACACCGACAGCAACCCGGACATGGTCGACCTTCCCATTCCCGGCAACGATGACGCCATGCGTGCGATCGAACTGATCATCGGTGAAATCGGCAAAGCCATCGCTTTGGGCAGAGCTTCGCGTGTGGAACGAACTGAGCGTGAGGCCACGACCGAAGAAGAGCCCCGTCGCCGCAGCAGTCGTCAGGTGATGGGTTCGGCCGAAGGCGACATGACGCACGAAGCACTGGCGGCCGAAGCCGCCGCGACGGCCGTTGGCGATACTCCGGCAGCGCCCGCGCCAGCCCCGGCAGCGCCCGCGACCGCCCCGGCAGCGCCCGCACCCGCCCCGGCAGCGCCCGCACCAGCTCCGGCGGCGCCTGCACCCGCTCCGGCAGCACCCGCGCCCGCTCCGGCAGCTCCCGCGCCCGCACCGGCAGCACCCGCGCCCGCACCGGCGGCGCCCGCACCCGCGCCAGCAGCACCCGCACCCGCACCCGCTCCGGCAGCTCCCGATCCGGCCCCGGCAGCCCCGACCGACGAACCGCCTGCGGAGTAGACGTTCGCCAGCGACCGAGTTGCGTTGCGACCGACGATCGAGAACAACGCCGCCGCAGAGAGCACGCGGCATAACAGTATTGAACAACCCCGGCCCGACGCCGCGTGGCACATCGGGCTGTATATGAACAGGACGGAGTTCCAATGGCTAAGATTACCGCTTCGATGGTGAAGGCCCTGCGTGAACAAACTGGTCAAGGCATGATGGACTGCAAGAAGGCGCTTGGCGAGACCGATGGCGACGTCGATGCCGCCAAGGACCTGCTGCGTGCTCGCGGCCAGGTGAAGGCCGAGAAGAAGGCTACCCGATCCGCCAGCGAAGGTCTGGTCCAGATGCTCGCCGAGCCCGACAACAAGGCCATTACGATGGTGGAAGTCGCCTGCGAAACCGACTTCTGCTCGCGTAACGACCAGTTCAAGACCATGGTCGCCGACGTCACCACGATGGCCGCGGCCGCCCCGGCCGGCGATGTCGCCGCCACCGACGAAATCACCGCCTGCGTCCAAACGGCGTTCGAGAAGATCGGCGAGAACATGCGATACGTTCGCGGCGTCAAGATCGCCGGCGAGCAGGTCGGCTCCTACAAGCACCACAACAACAAGGTGGGCGTGGTGCTGGCCGTCGACAAGGCGATCGATGCTGAGATCCTGAGCCAACTGTGCATGCACATCGCCTTCCACAACCCGATGGGCATATCGATCGACGACATCCCCGCCGATGTGCTCGACCGCGAAAAGGCCGTGGCCAAGGCCCAGGCCGTCGAAGAAGGCAAGCCCGAAGAGATCGCCGAGAAGATGGTCGTCGGCAAGATCCGCAAGTTCTGCCAGCAGAACTGCCTGCTGGAGCAGCCGTTCATCAAGGATGAAACCCAGACCGTCAAGCAGGTCCTCGGCGACGCCAACATCGCCGGCTTCGCTCGCTTTGAAGTGGGTGTCGCGGCCGAAGACGGCCAATAGTCGCCCGGCAGGAATGAAATACCGGCGATCCGACTCTGCCGGAACATTGCCCAGGAGCGCCAAGACGTTCATGACAGACCGGCAGCCCGAATATCGACGGATCCTCCTGAATACGCCAGGACGTCCATGACAGACCGACAGCCCAAATATCGACGGATCCTCCTGAATACGCCAGGACGGCCATGACAAACAGACAGCCCAAATATCGACGGATCTTGCTAAAAGTTTCGGGGGAAGGATTGGCGCGAGCCGGCCGGTTCGGCATCGACGAAGAGGCCCTCGTGTCGACGGCCGCCGAAATCGTCCCGCTGGCCAAGATGGGCGTGCAGGTCGCGCTGGTCATCGGCGGCGGAAACTTTTTTCGCGGCCGCCAGGTCTCCGACAGTAACCGCATCGAGCGTGTCACCGCCGACACCATGGGCATGCTGGCCACCACGATGAACGCTCTGGCCCTTCGCGATTGTCTGGAGAGCGAAGGCGTACAGGCCCGGGCGATGGGCACGGTAACCACCCCGGCGGTGTGCCAACCTTACATCGCCAGGAAGGCGATCGACCACCTTCAAAACGGCCGAATCGTCCTGCTGGCCGGCGGAACGGGCAGCCCGTTCTTCACCACCGACACCTGCGCCGCGCTTCGGGCCTCGGAACTGGGCGCCGACGCCGTCCTGAAGGCCACCAAGGTCGACGGCGTCTTCAGCGCCGATCCCATGACCCACCCCGACGCCGAGCGATACTCGACCCTGACCTACCACGAGGTGCTCACGCGCCAACTGGGGGTGATGGACATGACGGCCATCTCCATGTGCATGGAGGCGGCTATCCCCATCATCGTGTTCAAACTGGGCGAACCGGGAAACATCGCCCGCGTCGTCTGCGGCGAAGACATCGGAACCACGGTGAGCGCGTAACCGCCGGAACGTTATGGCCGATCTCGCCTCGCCGGCGGCATCGGGACCGCCGCGACATGATGACTGTCAAGGAGTACTGCTATGCCGATGGATGAAATCAGTCTGAACTGCCAAGAGAAGATGGAGTCGGCCGTCACGTACCTCCGCGAGGAATTCCGCGGCATGCGAACCGGGCGGGCCTCGGCCGGCCTGGTCGACCATATCAAGGTCGACTACTACGGCTCCCCCACCGATCTGCGGCAACTGGCCAACATCGCCGTCCCCGAGCCAACGATGATCATGATCAAACCGTTCGACCCGGCCGGCATCAAGGATGTCGAGAAGGCCATCCACGCAGCCAACATCGGCCTGACCCCCATGGTCGACGGCAAGGTCATCCGCCTGAGCATCCCGGCCCTCAGCACCGAACGCCGCGAGCAGTTGGCCATGCAGGTTCGCAAGATGAGCGAATCGACCCGCGTCGCCATCCGCAACGCCCGCCGCGACGCCAACAAGGTGATCGACCGTGAGCAGAAAGACAGCCTTCTCTCGGAGGACGGCGCCGCCACCGGCAAAGACGATATCCAAGAGTTGACGAAGAAGTACGAGAAGAACGTCACCGAAGTCGTCGCCGGAAAAACCGAAGAGATCATGGAGATCTAACGCGAAGCCGCACCCGAGGGAGTAGCTCAGTTGGTAGAGCAACTGACTTTTAATCAGTAGGTCCAGGGTTCGAGCCCCTGCTCCCTCATTAGGATTGTCCATTGACGATTGTCGATTGACGATTGAAGCTGTCGCTGATATCGGGCGATCTGGGGAGATCGCCCGTTTGTGTTCGCCGGTTTCGGGGGCTTCACATTTCCTGAAGAAACGCACGTTAATTGTGATACAAATCACTAACCATACTTGCCGATGCTCCTATAAGAACTCACTGGCGGTTTGCGGGGCCGCGATGAGGCGAGAGAGCCACCCGCGTCAAGTGGCGGCCAAGCCGGCTGGAGATGGCGGCGAAGCTGCTGAAAGGACGACGAGACTGATGGAAAGGGCGACGAGACTGATGGACATGACGAGCTTTGTCATTATCGGGGAGAACATCCATTGCACCCGTATCTTCAAGCGAGGCGGGATCCACGCCGTTGAGTTGCCCGGCGGGGGCGAGGGTATCAAGTTCACCTCGGGCGGCGAGAGCCGCGTGCTGCCGATTCCCGCCCATTGGGGCGCGGTATCCCCGGCGTACGACGACGGGAAGATCAAGCATGTGGCGGTGGCCGTCTACATTGCCACCGAAGCTGGCGGCGATGACGTTCCGGTCGCTCTGGATTACCTCTGCTCGGTCGCCAGGCGTCAGATCGACGCCGGGGCGAACTTCCTCGACATCAACGTCGACGAATACACCAACGATTCGGTCAAGCGGGCCGAGACCATGACGTGGCTGGCGAGTTTCCTTGGCGAGCATTTCGATACGCCGCTGAGTATCGATTCGTCGGACCCGGCCGTGATCGCCGCCGGGCTGGCCGCGTGCCGAACCGACGCCGGGTCGCCCATGTGCAATTCGGTGTCGCTTGAGCGGGCCGATTGCATCGACGTGGTCGCTCAATACGGGGCCGACGTGATCGTCAGCGCCGCCGGGCGGAGCAACATGCCTTCGACGCCGGATGAGCGGATGGCGAATTTCAACGAGATCGTCCCCCTGCTCGAAGCGGCCGGCATTGATCGGACGAAGATGCACCTTGACCCGTTGGTGTTCCCGTTGAGCACCGATCCGAATCACGGGAAGAATTTCATGGAGACCACCGGTCGGGCCGCCGCGGCGTTCGGCGGCGTTCACCTCGGCGGCGGTCTGAGCAACGTATCGTTCGGCATGCCCCAGCGAAAGCTGCTCAACATGGTCTTCACCTGGCTATGCGTCCAATCCGGTTCCGACAGCGGCATCATCGACCCGACCTCCATGCCGCGAGAGGCCATCGCGGCGTTGGATACCGAAAGCGAACCCTTCGGACTCGCCAAGGCGTTCCTGATGGGCGAGGACGTGTACGGCATGGAATTCATCGCCGCCCACCGGGAAGGCCGGCTCAAGTAGAGCCGCATTGGCGATACGTTTACGGGTTGGCCGCGATCGCCTCGGCGATGGGCTGAACGATTTTCGGAAGGACGATTCGCCCGGTGAGTTCGCACGCTCGTTCGGCTTGGGAGGCGAGGGCTTCCTGCATGTCGAACTTCTTGCCGGGAACCGGATAGCCGCGGATGGTGAAGTAGATGCTGATGGGTTCCTCGTCGTAGTTGCCGGTGCGGACCTGGTAGCTGTTGCAGCGGGTTTCCAGGCTGAGCCTCGCCTGCTGGTAGCACTCCTGATCGATCGAGACGATGCAACTGGGCTCAAAGCCCAGCGGGATCAGTTCTTCGTCCTCGGTAAGGCATCCCAAGGGCGAACCGCTCAGCAAAGCCTCCGAGACGATGGCGTCGCGATTGCCCTGGAAGTCGAGATTGAACCCGAAGACGAAGTCCATGCAGTCGACGTCGAGGTGCGAAACGCCCAGGAAGTACGTGCAGCGATCGAGAATCCACTGATGCTGAGCGATCGCTTCGGCGACGTTGGGGGGATTGAAATACCCCGCCGACAGCCGACGGGAATCCAACTCGATCCACCGATACGACCCGCCCTCACGATCGCCTTCGAGAATAAACTCCCCGCTCTCTCGCTGGTAGAACGTCGCCATGTCGGGGTATTGCCTCTGGCACGCCTCGCAGAACTGCAGAATCGTCTCGCGACTGCTCGGCAGCGGCAGCGAGGTTTGCAGGTCCATATTGCAGAAGAAGTCGTCGCAGAATGCGTCGAAACTGTCCATGATGGTCTAACTCTCACGTTCTGTACACCCGCACGAAGCGGTGGATCATCAAACATTGCGAGCCATGGAGTTTACCTCAAATCCTCCGCTATGGCAAGCTGACAATCGCCGTCCTTTTTCGTCTTTGGTCGGCTCAATCGTCGGAGGCGCCGTCGCGTTTGGATCGCAGATGCAGTTCCCGAGGCTTGATGCGAACCAGCGAATCGGCGGTGACGCTCTCGGTGACGAAGGTATTGCCGCCGACGGTGGCGCCTTGGCCGATGACGGTCTCGCCGCCGAGAATCGTCGCGTTGGCGTAGACGGTGACGTTGTCGGCCAGCGTGGGATGACGCTTGAGACCCTTGATGATCCGCCCGCGGCTGTCTTTGGGGAAACTGAGGGCGCCGAGCGTAACCCCTTGATAAATCTTCACGTTATCGCCAATGACGGTCGTTTCGCCAATGACTACGCCCGTGCCGTGGTCGATGAAGAACTGCCGGCCGATGCTCGCGCCGGGGTGGATATCCACGCCGGTGGCGCTATGGGCGTACTCGGCCATCATCCGGGGCATCAGCGGCACGCCCATCTCCCACAGCACGTGGGCGATGCGATGCACACCCACCGCCCGGAAACCCGGATAGCAGAAAATCACCTCGTCGAAACTCTTGGCCGCCGGGTCGCCGTCGTACGCGGCCTCCACGTCAAGGTTCAGCAGATCGCGCATTTCCGGCAGGCGAGCCATGAACACGTGGGCCATCTCGCCGGCCTCATCGCGGCATTGCTCGACATGCTTGGGGCATGGCAAGTCCGGCCGCGAGCCGCGTTGGTAGCACAGGCAACGCTGAATCTGCTCGGTAAGCTGAATCTCCAACTTCACCAGCCGGGCGCCGACGTGGAACCGTATGTTGTCGGCCGTCAGGTCGCCGGCGCCGAAGTACCCGGGAAACAGAACCTGCAGGCACAGGTGCTGAATCTCAATGATGTCAGGCAGACTGGGCATCCCCGCCCCGTCCATCCGATGCGTCCGCGGCTGGCGGGCGTAGCTGGCCAGCAGTCCGTCGGCGACCAACTCGAGTCGGCCTGGTTTGGTCTTCTTGCTCATTGTTCCTTCACTCCGTCTCGGTTGCGTCCGTTCGCGACCGACATCCGCCGGTTGCCACCGGCGTATTCTACGATTTCCCACCAACGACGTCATGTATCAATCGTCCCAACACCGATCCTCTTTCGCCCGGCAAGCGCGGGCGTCGACCGATCGCCTTGAATACGATATCGACATGGCTCATCGGAATGTGGAGATCAGGGCCGTCGCCACCGGCCCGACGCCGTCCGGCGGGCGCAAGCGTCTGCCGAGGCGAGCCGTGCGATCGCTGCATGAAACTGCTGAGCAGCGACCCCGCCGATCTGATCGATCGTACAGCGACATGCTCACGGCGGCGCGGGGAGTACGCCCATGACCGACGACGTCAGTCAAGGGGAACTGGATCGCTACGAGCGACGGGGGCCCGGAGGGGTGGCTCGCTGGCTGAAATGCGGATTCACCGATAGGGCAAGCACGGCGTCCGCCGCGGCGCCCGGGGCCGCACGTAGACCCTCGGCTGGTGCTCACGCTACGGGGGGCTGCATCGCCACGCCATTCAACGGCGGAAACACCTGTAAGACAGGATGCGCCCACACTACGGGCATGGGTCCACGCGTTCGGAACGCAGCCAGACCACCGGAAGCGGCTGCGATATCAAGGCGCAGAACACCGCGTAGCCGGACAGCGGCGTCCACGTTCGGCAGACACCACCGAGGCCGGCGCCTCCGGACCTCAGGCGCACCAACCCGCCTCTCAGTCGTCGGTTCTGCCAAGATTGTTATACTCGTCGAGCCTGTCCTTGAGTTCCAACATGGCCTCACGATCATCAGATTCGATCGCGGCGTTCACCGCGGAGATGATCCCGGCCTCGAACGTAGGATAGTCGATCTCAGGACAGGCGGCGTTGAGCAACGCCGCGACGGCGGCTCGCAGAAGGATTCGTTGGGCGCCGGCCTGCTTGGCGCCGCCGTGGAACTTGAGCGCCTCAAGCAGTGTGGCGTCGGCCAGCGGATCCGGAACGCACGCAAACACGCCGCCGACCAGGTCGTCCGTCGCGTATCCCACCCAGTCCTCGGTGTGATTCTTCCAGTAGCCGGGCGTAAGGCCCTCGTACTCCACTACCACAGGAACAGTCGCCATGCTCTGACCGCAGACGCCAATCATCGCCAGCGTCGCTGCGGCGAGCAAAAATAGTCCAGTTCGACTTTTCATGGTGCTCCTCCCATCGGTCCACAGTATACAAGATGCGCTCGAACTTCACGAAATCGGTAGCCGCCCCTCACTGCATTCACGCGCCGGCGCCAGCCCACAAATCGGGCCGTCACATCGCCGATGGCGGCTCACAACGCTTCTGACATGCGTAGCGGAAGTCGGTCGGAGCGTCCATACGCGCCGCCGACCCACACATTCTCGTCCGATACACGCATTCCCAAAGCCACAGAGGCTCAGGGCATCTCAAGAACATAGTATACCACAACCCCCTGAATATGACAATCCTCCATACCACTGTTCTCGATGCGATCCCACTGGGAGTACGACTGGATTGTGGCAATGGCGAGGGCCACTGGACGTGAAAAAGGCCTATTGACGGGGCCGAGCCATGCCGATACAAAAATAGCACACCATGGCTACCCGAATCGTCCAACTCGCCGGCTGGTCGTTTATCAGCGGGTATTTTGCGCGATCTCGATTTTCCGGCGGCTCGCGAAGCCGGCGGTCTGAGGGCTTTGGGTAGGGTAACACCTTGAAATGAAAACCCACTGAAAGCCTCAAGACCAAGCCGGCCTTGAGGCTTTTTTCAGGTTCATGACGAATGATCGGGGAGTTGATCTGACGATCGCCTGCCGTTACTAGCCCCCCGCAGTGCGGGGGGTCAAGAGACGTGTGAAGCTATCCTATGACGTGTGAACCCATTACATATCGATAGAGCTTCCCTTCCCTCCGATCGACATCGAGTATACAGCGGGAGCACCATCGGTCCAGCGACCCCCTGCACTGCAGGGGGCTAGTAA
>CBDVCA010000085.1:0-13382 GCA_965372365.1 uncultured bacterium | reverse complement strand
TTGATGGCGCCGCGACGGCGAACGATCGGCGCATATCCGTCGTACTCTCAACTGAAATCATCCCGTTTTCTGCTTGCTCACAGGGGTTTGCTCTGTAGAATCTAACGGTTCAGGTGCATTTGATGGAACCTAGGTTGCTGATGCGAACCGACCGGCGGGGCCAGAGACAGACGCTCCGGTGGCCGCGATCGCTTGAAAGAGGTACAAGATGAAGGCTGACATCCATCCGAAATACCAAGACGTAACCGCTCGCTGCGCCTGCGGTAACACGTTCGACACGCGCAGTACGGCCAAGGACATCGCCGTGGACATCTGCGGGGCCTGCCACCCGTTCTACACGGGCAAGCAGAAGCTCCTCGATGCCGCCGGTCGCGTCGAGAAGTTCAACAAGAAGTTTGGCGGCAGCTACTTCGCCGACAAGAAGTAGCCCGCTTACCGTTTGCGAACCCGGCCGCAGAGCCTCCATCGGCTGCGGTCGGCTTACATTCGGGATCCTCGTCGCGGCCGGCGACCGGTGCGCACCGGTCGGGACCGCTACGCGACGGCGAGCCCGATGCTGTTGAACCCCGTCCCGCCGTTCGATTTCAGAGATGGCCACCCCCCAAGATAATCTGATCATCAAGCTCGGCGAACTCGCCCAGCACTACGACGAGTTGACCGAGTTGCTGAACGATCCCAGTATCGGCCAGAACCCCAAGCGGATGATGACCATCGGCAAGGAGATGGCCCGGCTGGCCAAGATCGCCGTTCCGTTCCGCAAGTACCAGACGCTCGTCGACCAGGCCGAGCAGTCGCGGCAACTGATCGCCGAATGCGACGACGACCTCGAAATGCGCCAATTGGCCCAGACCGACTACGACGAGTCGACCGCCAAGGCCGATAAGGCGATCGAAGATCTCAAGGGCCGACTCGTGATGAGCGACGAGGACTCCATCGACAGCGTCATGATCGAAATCCGCGCCGGCGCCGGCGGCGACGAAGCGGCCCTGTTCGCCCGGAATCTGCTGGAGATGTACAAGCGCTACTTCGACCACCGTGGTTGGAAGACCGAAACCCTCACGATCAGCCCCACCGAACTCGGCGGGATCCGCGAAGTCGTCCTGAACGTCAAGGGCGAAGGGGTGTGGCGAGAGATGGCCTTCGAGGGCGGGGGCCACCGCGTCCAGCGCGTTCCCGAAACCGAAACCCAAGGCCGCATCCACACCTCCGCGGCCACCGTGGCGGTGCTCCCCGAACGCGACGACATCGAAATCGATATCAACTGGGACAAGGACGTCGAAGAGAAGACCATGCGTTCCAGCGGCCCCGGCGGCCAGAACGTCAACAAGGTCGAGTCGGCCATCCGCCTGCGGCACTACGAAACCAATATCACCGTCTCGATGCGAGACGAGAAGAGCCAGCATAAGAACCGGGCCAAGGCCAGGCGAATCCTCGCCGCCAGGGTGTTCGATCATTACAACTCGCTGCAGCAGTCCCAAGAGGCCGCCGCGAGGAAATCCATGATCGGCTCCGGCGATCGATCGCAGCGGATTCGGACGTACAATTACCCCCAGAACCGATGCACCGACCACCGGATCGGCTACAACGGCAACCTCCAGCAGATCATGGCCGGGAACCTCGAGGACCTGATCAACACGCTGATCGCCGACGAAACGGCTCGCCGACTGGCGTCGCTGTAATCGCCGGTGAGACCGGGACGGCGCCGCATGAAGATCACCAGCACCAAGAACCCTCACGTCAAGAACGTGGTGAAGCTGCGTAACAGCCACCACCGCAAGCAACAGGGAAAGTTTCTCATCGAGGGCGCCCGCTGCATCGGCCGCGGCGTCGAGGCGGGGTTTGTGGTCGAGGAATTGTTCATCTGCCCCGAGCTGCTCGCCGACCGTCACGCCGACCTCGTCGCTCGCCTCACAAACGGCGGCGCCCGGTGTTACGAGTTGCCGGCGGAGGTCTTCGAGACCATCGCCTATCGCCGCAACCCCGAGGGTCTGGTGGCGGTGGCCGCGATGCGACCGCTGACGCTGGCGAAGTTGCCGGTCGTCCGGAGGGGCCTGTACGTGATCGCCGAGAGTCTGGAGAAGCCCGGCAACCTCGGCGCCATCTGCCGCAGCGCCGACGCCGTGGGCGCCGACGGTGTGATCCTCTGCGACAAGCGGGTCGACCCCTACAACCCCAACGCCGTCCGCGCCAGCACCGGCGTGGTCCTCACCGTCCCGCTGGCCGAGGCCACCGTCGCCGAAGCCGCGGCCTGGGCTCGAGCCGCCGGCGTAGCCCTGGTGGCCGCGACACCTGAGGGGGGCCGCCTCTACACCGACGTCGATCTGACCGGCCCGGTCGCCCTTGTTGTGGGCGGCGAACACGACGGGCTCAGCGATGCGATGACCGCCGAGGCCGATATCCGGATCAGCATCCCCATGCGAGGGGAGGCCGATTCGCTCAACGTCGCCTCGACGGCGACGATTCTGCTGTTTGAAGCGGCCCGTCAACGGTCGTAAGGACGTTTGGAAGCAGGGTTGGCCCGTTGCGGTCGTAGAGACATCAGGAAGCAGGGTTGGCTCGTTGGCGGTCGTTGGGATGTTTCACTTCCAAGTTAAGCCGCGGGTCCGCCGCGACGATGATATGAGCGAAGGACTCGGGAGAACACCCCGCGCACTTGTGCGGGGGCGGCCACCCAACGGAGGATCGAACGTATGCGTATGGGGGTGATGTACACACTGTCGGCGGCGCTGCTCCTCGGCGCCTTTTCCCCGGGCTGCGGCCGTCGCCAGTCTCCGGCCGAACTGATCTCCCCCACCCGTTATTGCAACGGGATGGTCGTCATCCTCCCGGGCATCGAGGGCGCCGGACTGCTGAGTGCGGCCGTCCAGCGCGGGCTCAACGCCGCCGGCATCAAGCACGCGCTGCCGGTGTACCGGTGGGGTCGGCCGATTCCCGTCGCCGGACCGTTGATCAATCAAATGGATTGCGGGCGCGCCCGCAGGATCGCAGGCGAGCTGGCCGAGGCGATCCAAACGTATCAGAAGAACTATCCCAACCGACCGGTCCACCTCGTCGGGCACAGCGGAGGCGCCGCGGTCGTTGTGTTCACCTTGGAACAGCTCCCGTCCAATGCAAGAATCGACGGTGCGGTCCTGCTGAGCCCTTCCCTATCGGCCGAGTATGACCTGACCAAGGCTCTGGCTCGCACGCGGAAAGGCATCGCCCACTTCTGGAGCCGCGGCGACGTGGCCCTACTGGTGGTCGGCACGTCGGTGTTCGGCAATCTCGACGGGGTTCACGGTCCCGCCGCCGGGGCCAGGGGCTTCACCAACGTCGGCGGCCCCAGTTCCCTGTTCGACAAACTCCACCAGACCCGATGGCGACCGGCGATGGCTCAGGCGGGCAATCGCGGCGGCCATCTCGGCACGGTCAGCAGTGAGTTTGTCTCCGAATGGGTCTCGCGCTGGATCACCGCATCCACGTGGCCCCCGCCCGTGGCCACGCTGGCGTCCGCCCGACCGTGGAACGCTTCCCCAAGCGAAATACGACCGGACGCCCCAACGCGATAACTCCCCAATAGAAAACAGGCGGCCCACGCTGGTGGACCGCCCGTCCTTATCGTTCGCCACACATTGGGCAGGAACGATTCCCTCGCTTCCCTCCCACTCCTCGGCTGCATGAGTATCGCCCGAATCGAAGGCCGACTTTGATAGCAGTCTCGTCATTGGCATCTTCGGCACAAGAAAGAGGTCCATGACGGATTAGCGGGGGATCCTCCCAGCCAAGGGCCTGCGGTTACTAGCCCCCTGCAGTGCAGGGGGTCGCTGGACCGATGATGTTCCCGCGGTACCTTCGATGTCGATTGTCCCGAAGCGGCCAGTTGGATCCCTAGATCGTGGGTTCACACGTCGTTCGACCCCCCGCACTGCGGGGGGCTAGTAACGGCAAGCACGCATCCGACTCACTCCCCGCCAATCCGATATGGGCACACAAAAAAGGACCCACCCCCGGGGGGGGATGGGTCCGTCGTTGCATGGTTATGTCCGTCCGGTGCAGCGTCGCTACGACAGCCACCGCAGCAGCAGGTCGGTCGTATCGACATGGCCATACCAGAACTCATTGCTCGTCAGGCTGTTGGTGCCAAGCTTCAGCAGTTCGGTGCTCAGCACCGTGTCGATCGTATAGCCCATCAGCGAATAATAGCCGAAGCTGGTGTCTGAGAGGTCGCCATCGTTGTTCGGATCATCGGGAAGCAGCCACACCAAAGTGGGTCGTGTGCTGTTCGGTACGCCGCGGGTCAGCCGATTGGTCGGCTGATGGTTCAGACCCAGTACGTGGCCCAGTTCGTGGGCCGCGGTATTGGCCAGGGCGATGCTGTACTCGTTGATCCGCTGGTCGACGTCCTCGTGGTGCGACAGATCGGCGAACTTCTGGGCAAAGACCAACGCGTTGTCGCCCTTGGACATGTTGGCCATGTCAATCGTGCTGGCGATGCCGTACCCGCCGTCGCCGTAGACCGAATCCTTGACCGTACCGATGAAGACCGTGGTGAAATCCTCGGTGGCGTCCAGATCCCACGTGGCCGGATCGACCGTTGTGAAGTACAGGCCTTCGGTCGCGGCTTCCCATTCGGCCAGCGTGGTAATGCGTTGGACGTTCAACTGACCGTCCGGATGCGACGCCGGCGTATCGGAGTAGATCGTCATGATGTTGTCCACGATGCCGATCACGGCGCCGCCGCCTTCGATCATCAACTCGCCCTTGTCGTACAATGTAGGATCGAGCAGGCTGACGTTGAAGGCGTCGACTTCGACATTCTGACCCGGAGCGTACTCGGTGGTCACGCCGCCGTCGAAATCGAGATAGACCAGTTGCTTGGGCGTATTGGCGCCCAACTGGTTCTTCGGTCCGATCTCGTTGGAGACGTAGGCGATGTCGTCGCCGTCCGGCGCCACGAACAGGCCGTCGGCTTCGCCGTCCAGTAGATCGTCGGTGGAGGCCAGTCGCATTTCCAGTTCGTAATCCACGCTGGCAGATTGCCGGTTCGAGACGACCACGTAGTACTGACCGTCCTCGGGCAGTTCGAAGGCCGCGTATTGGGCCGGATCGTCGGGCCTTTCGTGCCGAGCCAATGCTTCGAAGGTGTCGTCGAACTTATAGTCGGGCGTGCCCTGATCGTCGAGCATGAACACCGCCATGTTGATCGACCCGGTGGTGAACAACTGCACGCTGAGGAAGTCGCCCTCGACGCCGGTGAAGCCGTAGACATCGGCGTCTTGGTCGGCCTCGATCTTCTCGAAGATGCTGACGACGCCGCCATCGACGGTGATGGGGACGACTTCGGGATCCCAGAAGTTGTCCGAGGCGTCGACCCCGCGAATAAGCATGGTTTCGTCGCCGCCTTCGGTGAAGTCGCCGTCGCCGTTGAAGACGCTGCCGGCCCTGTCCTCGGCCGCCGCCTCGACGCCGTCGCGGTTCATGTCCCTCAGGGCCGAACGCAGGCCGCTTCGATCGAGAATGGCCGAATCGACATCACCGGACAAGCGGATGCTGATGAACTCGTCGTCGGTAAATCCAACGCCCGGTCGGCGAATTCTCAGCACGCCCTGGACCGTCCCGTCGGCGGCCACCTGCGTGGTATAGTTGATGAGCAGGTCTTCCATCACAACGCCGTCGGCGTCGGTAACGGTGATCGACCCGTTCACATCGGTTCCGCCGGTCAACACGCCGTCATCGTCGTCGTCGATCGACAGGACCAGCGAGCCGGTGTTCAACTCTTCAGAGAAGATCACCACCACTTCGGTGTCGTTGTGCATGTAGGTGCGAACCACCTCGGGGGCGCCGATCGGATCACCGTAGTCGCGTGTCACCAGCGCGGCGCCGTTCCTACGCATCCGGACCCGATTGATCCCGTCGGCCGCGGCGGCGACGTTGATCTTGCCCACCGCCGGGAGGGTGCTGATCAGGTTGCCGCCGAACCACAGCGAGTTGATGGTGCTGGTCAACACGCCGCCGGCGTCGGCCGCGTCCTTCATCATCATGTCGGAGGAGCCGGCGTTACCCGTGTACAGGCGTTTGTCGACCGGCACGCCCGGCCCGGCCGCCAGCGACGGCAGTACGCCGGCCACGATCGCGCTGTCGATCATGTCGCCTTTGATCCGGCCCGACCTAAGAGAGCCGCCGTAGATGAGATCGTCGTCGGTATTGTATACGCCGTCGTCGCCGATCCAGACGCCGATGGAGATCAGGGATTCAGTCATCCCACCGCCGACGACGATGCTGCCGGCGTCCTGGCCGATACTGAGCAGGCCGCCGTCCATGTCGTACAGGTTGACCGAGCCGACCGAGCCGCCGATGACGACTTGCCCGCTAAGCGAACCCTTACCGTTGAGCTTCACCGCCGCGACCGAGCCGCCGATGGTGATGGCTCCGGCGACGTCGCCGGTCACCGACAGCACACCCACGTCGCCGGCGACGCTCACGTCGGCCGTCGCCGTCAGCACCTGCAACTGCAACATTCCGGCCGATCCGATGTCGATGCTCCCGTGGAACGGCCCGGTGACCGCCAACTTGCCGACCGACTCGCGAATGCGAATCGACGCGGCCGTCATGTCGGCGACCGAAACGTCGAAGTCCAACGGCTCGGCCACGCCGACGCGAATCTTACCGGCCACGTCAGCTTCGATGGCGCCGGCGAAGTCATCGGTCACCGCCGACAGCGATCCGATTTCATCTCCGGCCCGGATCAGGCCGCTGGAGAGGACAGCTCCGTTGCGGATCGTAACCGACCCGATCGACCCGCTGGCGTCGAGGGCTCCGGCGAAGTCGCCGTTGGAGAGGCTGAACGAGCCGATATCGCCGGCGGAGATCAAAGACCCGCCGAAGTCGCCCGTCACGTTGATCGAGCCGAACGTATTGCCCGTGGTCACGACGCGGCCGTCGAACCCGGCGCCGCCGCCGAGCGACAGCGAACCGATCGATACGGCCGTGACGCCGGTCAGAGCGTCGGCCGTCATGCCTCGCGGCCGCATGAAGGTGTGGGTCGAATCCGACAGCGTAATGAACGTGCCGTCGTTGGCGTCGTAGGTCAGACCCGACAGGTCGTCGCCATCGACAACCCCGCCTTCGAGCTTCGGCGAGGCCGTCGCATCGGCGGTGCTGATGGCGAAGAAGGTATTGAACCGGCGATCCATGCCGACCAACTCGCCGGTGTCGTCGTTGAAGTCGATCCCGGTCACATCCAGCAGGTCGCCCGTGTTGGCGTCGGCGACCGTGCCGACCAACTTCACGAACGAGCCGTCGTTGATATTGTACTCCAGAAGCCGACCGTCGGCGGTCAACACGAAGGCGTTCCCGCCGCCGTGGATGTCGATGGCGACGTCAAGCACCGCCGAACTCAGCGGGGCGCCGGAAGCGTCGTCGGCCAGCGGCAGCAACTGGAAGAACTCGCCGGTGTCGCCGTCCACCGAGCCCAGCGTGGTGATCAGGCCGGGGCTCTTGAAGAGGATGGCTCCGTCGCCGTCGTCGGTGTCGTAAGCGAAACCATTAGTCAGGCCGCCGGCGACGCCGAGTGCGAACGCGTCAACGTCAACGCTCAGCACGCCGGCCTGGGTCACCAGCGACGAAACGTTCGGGGTGTTGGTATTGATCTTGACCAGTCCGGCGGAAACGCCGTCGTTGTCGTAGGCCACCAGGTCGTCTTGGGCGTTGAAACCAATCCCGAGGATGTGGGTCAGGTTGCCGCTGACGCGAATCACCGGATCGCCGCCGACCGCAGCCACCGAGCCGTCGCCGGCGATGGTGATCAGTTCGTCCTGCGTGTTGCCGGCGTCGCGACGGATTGCATACAACTGGTCGGCGCTATCGAAGGCCATGGCCTTGATCTCGTCGGTGAAGCCGCCGCCGTCCAACTCGATAGCCGGTGTCGTACCGGCCGGGTTGGACACCCGGACCGTGCCGTCGCCGTCGGTGTCGGTGGTCTCGATCAAGACCAGAGCCAAACCGTCTGCGGTGGTCCTGGCGCCAAGGTCGCCGTCGGCGTCGTTGATCAACGCGAACAACCGATCGGTGGAATCGAACGCAAGGGCTACGATCGTGTCAGTGTACCCCATACCGGTGAGCCGGCCTCGGAGGGCGCCAACGGGCGTCACCCAGCCGGTAGCCGGGTCGAATTCAACCAGGACATCCTCGCCGGTCGAAGAGTCGACCGCCAGGATGCGTCCGGTGCTGTCGACGGCCAACCCGGAGAGGTTAACCTGCCCGCCGACGGGGGTGTTGACCTGCTCGGTCGGGATGACGCTGTAGATCGACGCGACGGCGAACAGGGCGTTGCCGGCGCCGAAGTCCATCGCCGTAATGGTCAGGGCTTCGGGGCTCAACGGATCGCTGATCGTCACCGAGGTCCCCGCCTCGTTGGCGGTGACGTACAGCTTGTCGGTGTTGGTATCGAAGACCCACACGAACCCGTCGGCGCCGGCCGTCATAGCGATAATGCCGTCGCTGACGGCGCCGCCGTCGGCTTCCAGCAGGGGCAGGCCGGCCGAGTCGACAATCGACATCGACTTGACGTGACCGCCGATCCGAAGGTTACCCACGCCTTGGGTGGTCATCTGCAGCTTGTTGACGTCGCCGCCGATGCGGCCGTCCCAGTTCATGTCGGCGCCGCCGAGGCCGCTAACGGCCAAGACCCCGATCGGCCCGTCGAGCCATAGGTCGACGCTGCCGTCGACACCGTCGCCGACGAGGTCGCCGTCGAAGGTCAGGCGGCCCAGCGAAACGTCATCGGCGGTCAGGATTCGACCGATCGTCACGGCGCCCGGCGAGGAGGTCTCGATGTCAATCTTGGTCCTGCCGTTGGCGCCGGTGATCACGATCGTGTCGATCTTGTCGTCGGTGTCGGCGCCGGCTTCGTCGAACAGCGTAACCGTACCGGGGCCGCTGATGCTGATCGTCACTTCGTGGCCGTCGCCGCTGACGCCGACCCATTTGTACTGGGCCTCCACCAGCGGCACGTCGAGCTCCGCTTCAAGGGCCGAGCCCATGCCGACGGCCAGGTCGGCGATGGTGTAGCTGACGTCCCCGTCGACATCGCCAAACTCGGGATTCGCCGTGCGGTGCTTATTGACGCCGCCGTCGGCCAGCAGGCCCGAGGCCGCGTCCAAGACGGCCTTCACGCTTCCGATGAGGCTGTCGCCGCCGGTCAGGGAGGTGACAACGCCGTTATCGGCGGCGACGCCGAAGTCGCCGCTGGCGCCGGGGTCAACGCCGGCGGTCAGGTGGCTGTCGACTAAGCCGAACCCGCCGACCCTGGCCTGATTGATATCGCCCCGGAACAGGCTGCGATCGGCGCCGCCGCGTGCTGCGTTCAACTCGGCGCCGGAGGCCAGGGGAGTCGCGGCCGCCAGGAGATCGGCGATCGCTGTGGAGCCGATGCTCAGCCCCGAGGATACCGAACTGGCGTCCATACCGCCGGAGACGGTGAGGCTGTTGATCGATCCGGCCGAAGCGACGATCGATTCGGTCATGACGCCGCCGATGATGAGCGACTTCAACGTCGCCATGCGGGCCGTTTCGTTCAGATCGGCCGCGGCGGCGAACTGGCCGTCCTCGCCGGCGGAGGCGCCGATCTGGATAAGGCTGTTATTCACGTCGTTGGTTACCTGGATGCTCTTGGCGTCGAAACCGCTGGTGATGACGGCGCCGGCGAGCGAGTCGAACTCGGCGGAGGCGATCTTCCCGTCGACGATCAGAACGCCGCCCATGGAGCCGTTGACCCGAGCGCTGACCAGATCGCCGCCGATGGCGAACGATCCGCCGGGGAGTACGTCGCCGCCGACGGTGATCTTGGCGTCGCCGTCGATGTCAACAGATCCGGACACGTTAACGCCGACCGTAATCTTGGCGGCGGCGCCGGTGACGCCGGCCTCAACCGTCCCGGCCAGCGAGCCGCGAATGTTGAGGGTTCCGAGTTTGCCCGCCAGCATCGCGGCGCCGGCCTCGACATCGACGCCGATCCGGGCGCTCTTCAGGGCGCCGTCGATTTCGATCCGGGCGCCGGCCTTCATGCTGCCGTCGATATACAGGTTGTTCAATTGAGCCGCGGCGATCAGGCTGGAGTCGCCGAGGTCCGAGCCGCCCACGCGAACAGTGCCGATGACGCCGTCGACGGCGCGAAGCTTTCCGTTAAGGTCGCCGTTGCGGATTTCGACCAGGCCGATGTCACCGAAGCTGGAGGTGACCACGGCGTCTTCGCCGAGGTCGCCGGCGAAGATCCTCAGTTGCGACAGGTTCAGCCCGACGGTCAACAACCCGTTGAGCGACCCGTTATCGATGGTGATGAGGCCGGCCTTGCCGAGCACGGTGATCACGCCGGTGACGATGTCGGTCGGCGGGACCGACGGGGCGGCGCCGACAATCTTCAGTCGCTTCAAATCGCCGCCGACGTACAGATCGCCGGTCATCTCGCCGGCGACATCCACGAGGCCGACGTCGCCGGCGACCTCGATCCCGATGACGAGGTCGGAGCCGGTCTTCAGCGCCCCCAGGTTGCCGGTAATCCTGAGTACATCGCCGGCCACACCCATGGACCCGGCGACGCTGATGGTTCCGACGTTATCTCTCAGATCGAGCGAGCCTTTAAAGTCACCGCCGATCTTGAGTTTCTTGATCGCCTTGCCGGTGGTCTTGGTGGCGTAGACGGTGATATCGCCGGTCATATCGCCGTCGATAATGACCGTGCCGATCTTGCCCCTCGCCGAGAGGCTGCCCTCGAAGTTGCCGCCGGAGCCGTCGTCGGTGGTGTCGCGAACGATGAGGCTTCGAAGGCTGCCGTTGGGGCCGCTGGCCTCGATTCGCGAGTCATCGGCAAGGTTGCCCTTAATAACGATGGCCTCGATATCACCAGCGACGGTCATATCCAAGCCGTACACGTCGCCGCCGGGGCGGAAGTAGCCCAGCGAGCCGGTGCTGAGGGTAAGACCGTTGATCATATCCCTGGTCGAAACACCGCCAATCGTGCTGCCGGAGGTCAGTTGCATCGGCAAGCCGCGGTTGTTCGGCGTCCGAAGGATTTGGTACGCACTGACGGTCCCGATCCGCAGATGGGCGTGTGCGAACACATTCTCAAGCACGCCGGTCATTTCCATCGGCTGATTGACCGAGGTCCCCAGGAAGAGGTGGATGTCGTTCATCGCCGACAGGCTCACGCCGAACAGCGGGTCGTACTCGTAGTTCTCCGAGAAACGCACCGTGGGGCTGTAATCCAGCGTGCTGGCATCCGACCCGTCGCCGGTGGCGATGATGTCGCCGATGCGTCCGCCACCGCGGAGATCAACGTCTCGGAGGCCGAAGCCGTTCACCCGGATCTGCCCGATATGGTTGTTGGTGCTGACGCCGTGCACCGTGCTGTTGAACAGGCCAAACCCGCCATGGATCGTGATCGAGCCGACATTGCTCGCCCCAATGTGGGCGCCGATGATCCCGCCGCGACCGTTGATGGTGATCTGGTCAATATCCGGTCGCACGTAGTACGCGCTGACAACCTCTCCATCGTCATCAACGCTTGCGATCCTGAATTCGCGGAACTGGCCGCCGGTGACGAATTCGAGGTACTCGGCCAGCGTGCCGGTGGAGATATCGCAGTCGATGATCGACCCGCCATTCAGTGTAATGCGGCGGATGCCGCCCATACCGAAGATGTCGCCGCGAATGTCGGAGCCGGGGCCCTGATTGACGATATCGGTGATCGTGCCGCGGCTGACCGGGATGTTGTTGGAATCGTAGAAGACTTCGGCAAACACGCCGGACCGGGCGAAACCGCCGCGTCCGGAAGGCGCGACGCCTTCGCCGATTTGGAGATACCCCAACTCGCCGGTCAGGTAGATCGGGGCGGCGATGCCTTCGAACACGCCGTCGGTGTGGTCGATCACACCGAGGTAGTTGGCTTCCATCCGGCCGATGTTGCCGTCGTTCAGGGTCGTGTCGGTGTCGGGCTCGGAGATCATGAAGTTGCCAAGGGCCATCTCCGAACGAACCGTCATGATGTGGCCGGCCACAATGCCGTAGTTCTGCTGGCTGAAGATGGTCGAATTGCTGATGACCCGGGCGTTATGAATCCTAACGTCGTCGGGAAGGCCGCCGCCGATCAGGATCGGATTGATGGCCGGGCCGGAATTGCCGCCGACCTCGCCGAAGCGAGGATTGTAGATGACGTGGCCTTCGGCCAGGCCGATGTTGCCGGCGCTGTACAGATTTCCGATCGTCGCGGCGTAGATGTTGACCAACTCGCCGCCGGTGGTGTTGGCCAGCGTCGTCACGAACCCGTCAGCGGTCGGGCCGGCGATCACTTCGAACACGTCGATCCGGGCGTCGCCTTCGATGAAGACGTTGACGTCCCGGTCTTCGCCGGCGATCTGATCGGCCATCGACAGGTTGTAGTCGGTGGTCGTGGGATTGAGCGGGTCGACGAGGATAGTGTCGTCGGGATTGATGTCGTCGATCACGACCGCCCGGCCATCGCCGTTGACTCGGATACGGCCAATCTCGATCGGGCCGCCGAGGCCGAAATCGTTGGCCGTCACGTGGATTCCGCCGGTGGAGACCACTTCGATGAGGACGCCGCCGCCGATCTCGCCGCTTTCGCCGCTACGAATCGGGTAAAAGATGCATTCCAGCGACGCGTGGATCCGCTCGCCGGTGAACGGATCGATATCGAACGGCTCGCGGGTCGCCGCGTCGACCACGTCGGTGAGGGGCGTAACCGTAATCACGGCGCCGGAGTCATCGATGAACTGCAGCGACTGGCCCGGCAGGCCGGTCTTGACCTGGGGAGTACCGCTCGGGAGTTCCGGATCGATGTAGACCTCGCCCCCAACGCGGATGTAGCGTACGTTCCCGCCGGGGCCGGTGCTGATCTGCGGGCCCAGGAAATCGCCGAGGACGTCGATCAGGTCGAGGATGCCGTCGTTGCCGTAGCCGTCGGTATTGAGGTTGATCGTCGTACCGAACGGCATTTCGGCGGCGCGTATGATCCCGAGCCCGCCGCCAGCGTTCAGGTTCATGTTGATGTAGGACGCTTCGCCCTCGATGACCTGAACATCACCGCCGACGTCGGCGGAGAACATCAGCGGCGTCAGGTTGGCCAGATCGGTGTTGGAACTGCGAATCAGACCGATGCTGCCGGCCGGCACGTCGAAGTACGGATTGTCTATGGCCAGCGCCTCGACCGATCGCAGATCGCCGTTGCCCAAGGCGATGCTGGTCCAGAAGCCCGGCGGGGGAACCATGACGTCCCTGAACAGCGTATAGGCGCCCGCGACGTCCACGGCGCCGATCGACCCTTCGGCCACGTCGATCATGGGGCTGGTGTACGCGGCGTACATGTTCCCACCGACCGTCAGGCCGCC
>CBDVCA010000084.1:0-13526 GCA_965372365.1 uncultured bacterium | reverse complement strand
GGGGGGTCAAGAGACGTGTGACGCCATCACATGTAGATAGAGCTTCCCTTTCCCTACGATCGACATCGAGTCTACAGCGGGAGCACCATCGGTCCAGCGACCCCCTGCACTGCAGGGGGCTAGTAACGACAGATCGTCGGCCGTGAGAACTCCCCGATAATCCGTCATGAACCAATCATATTGGCATACTCCGCGCGAACGCATTGAGTTTGTGCGCATGGCATAAGCCCTCCGGGGAAGGGGCGTTACGGACCACATGGCCTGACAGGGGGGCATATCATGTTTTATCTATTGAATTATGTTTGCACAAGCGTACAGTGTTCACTATGGTGAACTCTTGGTTGGTACACGATCCTTTGGACATGGACGAGGCGAGTGGCCCATGAGTTCGGTGTCGTCGAAGCTTACGTCGAGCCAGGAAGACTATCTCGAAGCCATCCTTGCGCTGATTCGGCGCGAGCAGGTCGCACGGGTCCGCGATATCGCCAAGCGGCTCGATGTGGGGAAGTCGGCGGTGACGGCGGCACTTAAGACGTTGTCGAAGCGAGACTTGGTGAACTATGACCCCTATCAGTTCATCACGCTTACCGCTCAAGGTCGACAGGCGGCCGAGCAGGTCGAGGACCGGCATCTGACGTTACGGCGGTTCTTCGAGTGTGTTCTGGGCATGGACATCGACGCGGCCGAAGCGAACGCTTGCCGCGTTGAGCATGGTGTCGACGACGAGGTGATTGCTGGAATCAGCAATCTGGCGGATTTCATGGCTGTTGAAGGCGCCGACGGCGATTCGGCTTTCGCGGCCTTTCATCGCTGGGCCCGACAGCGACAAACCGGCAATCGGACAGATGACTAGAATGACCGAACCCAACCGGCAATCGGACGGAAGACTGGAATGACCGAGAAAAACCCTACTGACCCGAGCAACGAGGCGGCGGTTCCGCTGATCACCGTCGCCGAAGGCGCGGAAGTTACGCTGTTGGATGTTCGCGGCGGCTCTTTGATGACCCACCGACTGGCCGAGATGGGCCTGACGCCGGGAGTGCGACTGCGCGTCGTCAGTCGTGGGGACCGGGGTCCGTGCATCGTGAACGTCAAGGATTCCCGCCTGATGCTGGGGCGTGGAATGATCGAACGCATCTTTGTTTCCCGCCCTCTCGACGGCCGTTGACCGAGCCTGTGAGACCATCGCCATGACCGCCATTGCTCCACTGACTATCGCCTTGGCCGGCAATCCCAACTCGGGCAAGACGACCCTCTTCAACGCCTTGACCGGCGCCCGGCTGCACGTGGGCAATTACCCCGGCGTCACGGTCGACAAGACCGAGGGGGTCGCCACGCACGACGGCGTGGAGTTGCGAATCGTCGACTTGCCCGGTACGTACAGCCTTACGGCCTACACGGCCGAGGAGATCGTCGCTCGCAATTTCGTGATCGACGCCAAGCCCGACGTTGTCGTTGACGTGATCGACGCATCGAACATCGAGCGCAACCTGTACCTGGCGACGCAGTTGCTGGAGTTGGGGGTTCCGGTGGTGCTGGCGTTCAACATGTCCGACGTGGCCGCCGCCGGCGGGTGTGCGATTGATACGGCCAGGCTCTCGGAGCTGCTGGGCGTGCCGATCGTCTCGACGGTGGGCAATAAGGGTCGCGGGCTCGACGCGTTGCTCGACGCCGCGATCGCCGTCGGGGGAGAAGGCTCCGCCGCGGTCGCTCGTCAGAGGCGCCCCGACTACGGCGGCGAGATTGAGCCGCACGTGAGGCAGTTGACCGAGCGGATCGTCGAGGCCTGCGGGTCGTCACTGCATGATCGATGGTACGCCCTGAAGTTGATCGAGAACGACGAGGTGACCGCCAAGCGGCTCACGAAGGCGCACCCGGAGCCGATGGCCGAGATCTGCGCCGAGGCGGTCGGCCTTCGGGCGCACATCAGGAAGGTATGCGGCGACGCGGCCGAGATTATCCTGGCCGATCGACGGTATGGATTCATCTCCGGCGCCTGCACCGAAGCGGTGCGCCAGACGGTCGAAGCCCGTCACCTGCGGAGCGACAGGATCGACGCCGTGCTGCTGCATCGGCTGGCGGGACTGCCGATTTTCGCGATGTTGATGTACCTGATGTTCCACCTGGTGTTCACGGTCGGCGAACTGCCCATGAACTGGCTGGAGATGGGCTTCGCCGGCTTGAGATCGATGCTCAACGGTTTCTGGCCGGCCGGAACCGATAGCCTGCTTCGCTCGCTGATTGTCGACGGAGTGGTCGGCGGCGTCGGCGGCGTGATGATATTTGTCCCCAATATTGTTCTGCTGTTCATCGCCATCGCGGCCTTGGAAGACACCGGGTACATGGCCCGGGCCGCGTTCATTATGGATCGGATGATGCACAAGATCGGTCTGCACGGTAAGAGTTTCATTCCCATGTTGACCGGTTTCGGGTGCTCGGTGCCGGCGATAATGGCGACGCGAACGTTGGAGAACAAGCGAGACCGTATCGTAACGATGCTGGTGGTTCCGCTGATGAGTTGCGGCGCCCGATTGCCGATTTACACGCTGATGATCCCGGCGTTTTTCGCCAAGTCGCTACGGGCGCCGGTGCTGTGGAGCATTTACGTGATCGGCGTGCTTCTGGCGATGGTGTGCGCGAAGGTGCTTCGAAGCACGTTGCTGACCGGCGAGTCGGAGCCGTTCGTGATGGAGTTGCCGCCGTACCGGGCGCCGACGCTCAAAGGGCTTGTGGTGCATGCGTGGGAGCCCACCCGGATGTACATGAAGAAGGCCGCGACGGTGATTTTGGGATTCTCGATTCTCATGTGGGCGATCACGACGTTCCCTCGCAAGACGCAATTCGACGTTGACTACGCCGTCGAAACGGCCACGGCCGAGAGCGAGTTCTTCGGAGCCGCGGCCAGGATCAACGGCCTGCTGGGGTTGCCGGACGACTCGGCTGCGTTGGCGACGGTCTTTCGGGCCGAGTTGGATTGGCAGGCCGACGAGGAGTTGTACCGGTCGCATTCGGCTGCGTTGGCCGACGCCCAAGCGGCGCGAGACGCGACGATTCTGCCGCTGCTGATCGGGGCCGACGGACCGGCGCTGAAGCGATTCCTCGCGGCCCGCGACAACGGTATGGGTTCGGCTCTGCAATCGGAGGCCCGGGCCTCTGCGGCCGCGGCGGTCGCGTACGAGCAGATCCGGGCCGACATGGATGCTCGGCTGGAAGAGTTGGCGCACCTCCAGCAGGCCGAGTTGCTTACGCACACCATCGCCGGGCGCCTGGGTCGGGCGATCGCGCCGGCGATTCGTCCGCTGGGTTTCGACTGGCGGATCGGGACCGGTCTGATCGGCGCCTTGGGCGCGAAGGAAGTGTTCGTCGCGCAGATGGGCATTGTGTACGCCGTGGGAGATTCCGAGGCCGGGTACAGTACGTTGCGTGAGCGACTGGGAGCCGATTATTCGCCCCTGACGGGCTATTGCATCATGCTGTTCTGCCTGATTACGGCTCCCTGCCTGGCCACCGTGGTTATGACCGGGCGCGAAAGCGGATCGTGGAAGTGGGGCGCGTTTCAGTTGTTTGGCCTGACGGTCCTTGCGTACGTGGTAACCGGGGTGGTGTACCAGGTGGGGCGGCTGTTTCTGCTGTGATCTGACCGGGAGGATGGACATGCTCGATACGATCATCGTCGTAATCATCGTCGCCATCGCCGCGTTTCTGGTCGGCCGAAGGTCGCTGCGGCGCTTGCGGAACCGTAGTCGATGCGACGGCTGTCAGGGCTGTCCGAAGGGCGCCGACGTCGTTGGCCGCCGTGACGACGGCTCTTGCGACCCTCCCGTCCATCCGGCTCCATAGTCAGATCCATGCAGGAATTGCAGTTGCCCCCCCCTCCTCGCCGCCACTGGCGTTGGTCCCCTCTTGAGCCCTTTGCCTGGCTGATGCGCTTTGTGCCGCGTGTACGGTGATTTGCCTAAAGTCAAGCGGCCACATGCCGATAGCTAAATACGTCGTGAACTGTCAGGGCGGGGGCCTAATGCGTGGTATGGGTAGTTGACGTAGATGGACAGCAGGCACAGCCGATGCTGACATAACGACTTAGTGTCCACATCCTCCCGTGTGTTCACGGGACTGCGGCGCAAGGTACTTGGAAACACTTGCTTTGTTGTTTCCCCTGTTAGCGAATCGCCTGGCGGGTTCTGGTTCCGGCGCCCTCGGAATGCAGCCGCCGCTCAGGGCCGATCCGCCGGCCGGGCAACAGAAGGGTGCAAATCGATGGATGGCTCACCAAAGCCGACGGCCGAATCAAGCAATAACATTAACCTTCCCCAAGGTCTGGTTGGACTGGGCTCGGATACGACGGGCCTGGACCCGATCGATCTGCGAGCGGTCGTCGAGGTTCTGACCCGTGTGGAAGACCTGATCGAATCCATTCACCAAGACGCGGCCGCCGCCCTGCTGGAGACGATCGCCGGCGGGCTGCGCGCGGTGGTGATGGATGAACTGCCCGATCTTCCCGCCGCGATGGGGGCGATCGGCCAAGGCGCCGAGATGATCGAACGGTTCTTCACCGACACCCCGAGCGGTGAACCGTCGGTGCTGGCTAACGCCGACGATGTGCTGCAGGTCGCCTTGGGCGGCGAGCCGGGCGCCGTCGCGGCCGAGTTGGCCGCCGGCGACGCCGAGGATATGTCGCTGGATGATATCGCCGCTCGCCTGATGGGCTGCACCTGCGAGAATCGCGAGGAACTGCGCGACATCATCACACAGCTTGAACTTCTCGCCGCACAGGACCGGACGCCCGACGAGGCCGCCCAGCCGATTCGTGTAGCCGCGGCTTTCATCGAACAAGCGATTCTCGGCAGTACGGACGATTCGGACAAGTCGTTGGCGTCGGCCGCTGATTTTGTCGCCGAGGCCATCGCGATGGGTGAAGACGTCGAGAAGGTCGCGTCGGGTTTACCCTCCAACGGACCGGCCGCCGCGCCGGCGCCCTCTGCGACTGCTCCGGCGATTCTTCCCGAAGACGCCGACATGGAAATCCTCAAGGACTACATCGTCGAATCGTTCGATCATATCGAAGCGTCGGAAGTGGCCTTGCTGTCGCTGGAAACCAACCCCGATGATTTGGAACTGGTGAACACCGTGTTCCGCGCTTTTCACACCATCAAGGGCACCTCGGGTTTCTTCGGCCTGTCGCGGAACATGGAACTGGCCCACCTGGCCGAGAACCTTCTGGACCGGGCGCGCTCCGGCGAAATCAAACTGGTCGGCGGGTACGCTGACCTGTGTCTTCGGTCGTGTGATGCGTTGCGAACGATGATCCAGAGCGTCGAACAAGCCGAACCCGGCGGTGTGCTGGCCATCCCCGCCGAGCTGGACGAACTGCTGGTGCACCTGTCCGACCCGGCCGCGGCCGGCATTGATGAAGAAGAGCACGCCGAACCGATGCGTGTGGGCGACATCCTCGTCGGCCAAGGCGTCGTCGATCGCGACGACATGGAAGCGATCGCCAAGACCCAAGGCGGCGCGCCCCTCGGTCAGAGTCTCGTCGAGCAGAACGCCGCGCCGGCCCAGGACGTGGCCAAGGCGCTTCGCATCCAGAAACAGACCGGCGGCGCGTCCGCCACCGACGCCACGGTTCGCGTGGCGACCGATCGGCTGGACACCATGATCAACATGGTCGGCGAACTGGTGATCGCCCAATCGATGGTCGCCGAAGACGCCGCCGACCAAGATGCGAGCCACCCGAGACTGAATCGGAACGTCACCCACGCCGGCAAGATCATCCGCGACCTACAGGACCTGACCATGTCGTTGCGGATGGTTCCGCTCAAGGGCGTCTTCCACAAGATGCAGCGGCTGGTTCGCGACTTGGGTCGCAAATCGAACAAGCAGGTGCGACTGGTCACCGAAGGCGACGAGACCGAGATCGATCGCAACATGGTGGAATTGCTCAACGATCCGCTGCTGCACATGATTCGCAACTCGGTCGATCACGGGATTGAATCGGTCGAGGACCGCGCTATGGCCGACAAGCCGGAGGTCGGCATTGTGCGACTGCGTGCGTATCATTCGGCCGGCAACGTGGTCATCGAGTTGCAGGACGACGGGCAGGGCCTCAATCGCGATAAGATCGTCGCCAAGGCCGTCGAGCGCGGGCTCATCGAGTCCGGTAGCGAGATGAGCGACAGCGACGTATACGCCCTGATCTGGAATGCGGGCTTCTCCACCGCCGACAAGGTCACCGACGTTTCCGGTCGGGGCGTGGGCATGGACGTGGTCAAACGCAGCATCGAGGAACTCCGCGGGCGAGTCGAAGTCGCCTCCGAACCCGGTCGCGGGTCGACCTTCACCCTGCGACTGCCGTTGACGATGGCCATCGCCGACGCCATGCTCGTTCGCGTTGGCGGCGGGCGGTTCCTGCTGCCGACAATCACGATCGAACAGAGCTTCCGTCCGACGGCCAAGGACATCTCCACCGTCGTGGGCCAGGGCGAGATGGTCATGCTTCGCGGCGATCTGCTGCCGGTGTTCCGGCTGCATCGATTGTTCAACGTTCGCGAGGCCGTCACCGAAGTAACCGACGGCATCCTGATCGTCATCGAAGGCGAAGGCCGACGGTGTGCGGTCTTGGTCGATGAGTTGCTGGGCCAGCAGCAGGTGGTCATCAAGTCGCTTGGCGAAGCGTTCGGGAACATACCCGGCGTCGCCGGCGGGGCCATTCTGGGCGACGGCCACGTCGGGCTCATTATCGACGCGGGCGGACTGATCCAATTGGCGACCGAAGTGCGGGATGACGGCGCCGGCCCCATCAAGGCGGCCGGATAGGGCTGCAACCCAGGCAACACAATGGCATGCGGGTTTACTGACCGCACATATGAGTAAGGAGCAGGAAAACGATGACACAGACGACCACCCAGACCGTACTGGACGCCCAGGCGAACAGCGACCGAAGCGGCAAGTACCTCACCTTCATGCTGGCCCGGGAAACCTACGGCCTTGAGATTCTCAAGGTTCGCGAGATCATCGGCATCATGGAGATCACCGCCGTTCCGCGGACCCCTGAATTCGTCAAGGGCGTGATCAACCTTCGCGGAAAGGTGATCCCCGTGATGGACCTCCGCCTGAAATTCGACATGGAAGAGGCCGAGCGAACCGAAGAGACGTGCATTATCGTCGTCCAGGTCGGGCCGATCGAGATGGGCGTCATTGTCGACAAGGTCTCGGAAGTACTCGATATCCCCGCCGCTGAAATCGAAGAGGCCCCGCAGTTCGGCGCCAACGTCGACACCAAGTTCATCCTCGGCATGGGCAAGACCAACGGTCTGGTCAGCATCCTGTTGAATATCGACAAGGTGTTCAGCGCCGACGAACTGGCCAACCTGAGCGACGTGGTGGACGAGTCCGACGAGTAAGTCGATAGTGGACAGTGTTCAGACCCGCACAACATGATCGTCCGTCACGGGCTTGCCGCTCGTGACGGTCGGTCGTGTCCGGCGCCGAAGCGTCGCGGCCGCCCGTCCCCTGCCTGTGATGGGGGCGTGACCGGTCGGAGACAGGAGCAGTTTCGTGAGTATCTCGGTAATGGCGAGCCATCTGACCGACGCCCAGTTCGACACCCTCAGTTCGCTGGTTAAGCGGGTCGCCGGCATCAACTTGCACGACGGCAAGAAGGAACTGGTCAAGTCGCGTCTGAACAAACGGCTTCGTTCGTTGAATCTGAATTCGTTTGACGAGTACATCGACTATCTCGCCGCCGACAGGTCGGCGGTGGAGATGACGGCGATGCTCGATGCGATTTCGACGAACCTGACCAGTTTCTTTCGCGAGAACTCCCACTTCGAATTCCTCGCCGATACCGAACTGCCCCGGATCGTGGCCAAAGCCGCCCATGCGGGCCGGCGGATCCGCATCTGGAGCGCCGGCTGCTCGTCGGGCGAGGAGCCGTACACGATTATGATGTGCCTGATGGAGAATCTTCCCGACGCGTCTCGGTGGGATGTCAAACTCCTGGCGACCGATCTGTCGACCCAGGTTCTCTCGCGAGCCAAACAGGGTCTGTACACCGAGGAGCGAGTCGCCTCGATTCCCCTCGCGCTGCGGAGCCGATATTTCCGGCCGGTGCGGCATGGGTCTGAGACGCTCTACCAGGTGAACGACGATATTCGCAGGAAGATCACCTTCGCTCGGGTGAACCTGATGGACGACTGGCCGATGCGAGGCCCGTTTGACGTGATCTTCTGCCGCAACGTGATGATCTATTTCGACAAGCCCACCCAAGAGAAGCTGGTCAATCGATATTGGGATCTCCTGGCGCCGAACGGGCTTCTGTTCATTGGTCATTCCGAGAGTCTCACCGGCGTCAAGCACCGATTCCGTTACGTGCAGCCGACGGTATACCAGAGACCGTAACGCCGCTTGCAGGAGTCGCAAAGGTGAAACACGTAGTAGGCGTGGCGGACATGGCGATTGGGGGCGAGCCGGGAGATATCCTGATCACCCATGCGCTGGGCAGCTGTCTTGGCGTGTCGGTTCACGATCCGGTGTCCCACGTCGGCGGGCTGCTGCATGTCATGATGCCGGCGGCGAACGTGAACCCCGAGAAGGCCAAGGCCAACCCTTACATGTTCGTCGACACCGGGATACCGGCGTTCATGCACAAGCTGTACGACGCCGGCGTGCGGAAGGTCCGTATGGTGGTCAAAGTCGCCGGCGGAGCCAACGTCCACTCGGGCGAAGATCGTTTCGTGATCGGCAAGCGGAACTTCGTGATGCTCAAGAAGCTGTTGTGGAAGAATAGCGTTCTGATTGAAGCTGAGGAGACAGGGGGTTCCTGCCCCCGGACCATGTCTTTGGATATCGACACTGGCCGCGTGACGTTGAGCACGGCCGGCAAGTCCAGGGAGTTGTGATCTTGGCCCACCCGGCGTCCCGGGAGGCCAGGCGTACCTCGATAGGAGGTCAGAGTTATGTTGAACGTATTGGTTGTGGATGACAGCATGGTGGGTCGAGCGATGGTGATCAAAGCGCTCAAACTCAGCGGCGTCGAAGTCGGCGCGGTTCACCAGGCCGCCAACGGTCAGGAAGGCCTCGACGTGCTGGAGGACAACTGGGTCGATCTGATCTTCGCCGATATCAACATGCCGGTGATGAACGGTGAAGAGATGATCAATCGCATTCGCGAGAACCCTGCCAACCAGAGCATCCCGATCGTGGTGATTTCGACCGAGGGCAGCCAGACCCGCATCCAGCGGCTCGCCGCCCAGGGCGCCGGCTTCATTCACAAGCCGTTCACCCCCGAAACGGTCCGCGACACGGTTCGCAAGATAACGGAGGTCCATCATGCAGGGTAATCTCGACGATCTTCTGCGTGAAACTGCCGAGGAGATGTTCGAATCGCTGGCGTACATGTTCCCGATGCCCAGCGAAGACGATGAACCGGCGTTCGCCGGGCCGATGGTTTCGGCCGGCGTCGCCTTCACCGGCCCCTTCGGCGGGGCCCTCGCCCTGTCGATCGAACGGGGCATGCTGACCGAACTGACCGGCAACATGCTCGGGGAGATGGACGCCGCCGAACTGACCGAGGCCCAGCAGGCCGACGGATTCGGCGAACTGCTCAATGTCGTGTGCGGGAATCTTCTGCCCCGCCTCGCCGGCGAGCAGGCCGTCTTTGACGTGCACGCCCCCCGGGTGTTCGGGGACGAGCCGATTCCCGAGACCCTGGACGGGAGGTCGGTTCGAGCGCGGGTCGAGTTGGAATTGGATTCGGGGAAAGCGGTCGCGATACTGTATGCCGACGCCGACGAGGTCGCCGCGATCGCGGGCTAGAGCAGGTGACGTTCAGAGGGACTCACGTGAAGGATCAACGGAAGATCAGCGTTCTGATTGTGGACGATTCGGCCGTCGTGCGTAAGGTGCTCAGCACGGAATTGGCCAAGGCGCCCGATATCGAGGTCGTCGGGACGGCCATGGACCCCTATATCGCCCGTGACAAGATCATCCAACTGCACCCGCAGGTGATTACGCTGGATCTCGAAATGCCGCGGATGGACGGGTTGACGTTCCTCGGCAAGTTGATGAAGTACTTCCCGCTCCCGGTCATCGTGGTCAGTTCGCTGACCCCCAAGGGCAGCGAGACGGCTCTTCGGGCGCTGGAGTTGGGGGCTGTCGACGTGGTCGGCAAGCCCGGATCGGCCTACTCGGTGTCCGATATCTCTCGCATGCTGGTCGATCGCATTCGGGCCGTGGCCAACATTCGCGTGGCCAAGCGCGACGCGCCGACCCCCTCGCCGTCGGCCCCGACGCCGATCGGAAGCCATCTGCTGAAGACCACCCACAAACTGCTCGCCATCGGCGCCTCCACCGGGGGCACCGAGGCGATTCGCGAAGTGATGTGCAGCTTGCCGAACAACACCCCCGGGACGCTGATCGTTCAGCACATGCCGGAGAACTTCACCCAGGCCTTCGCCGAGCGGCTCAACGGCCTGTGCGCCATGGAGGTTCGCGAGGCGCGCGACGGCGACCTGGTCATCCCCGGCCTGGCCCTGCTGGCGCCGGGCAACAAGCACATGGTGCTCCGACGCAGCGGCGCCCGGTACATGGTGCAGGTCAAGGGCGGGCCTCGCGTGCATCACCAGCGGCCTGCGGTGGACGTGTTGTTCCATTCGATGGCCCGGCACGCCGGCCCCAACGCCCTGGGCGTCATCCTCACCGGCATGGGCGGCGACGGAGCCCGGGGGCTGAAGGCCATGCGAGACGCCGGAGCCCGCACCCTGGGCCAGGACGAGGCCAGTTGCGTCGTCTACGGCATGCCCAAAGAAGCCGTCAAGTTCGACGCCGTCGAGAAAGTCGTCCCCCTCAAGAGCATGGCCCGGAATATTGTCGATGTTCTCTCCAGGCAAGTCGCCGCCGTCGGGACGTAGATCATCTCCCCCCGGCCGTTTTGAATGGTTCATCCGCGAATCGTGGGGAGTTCTTGTGGCCGAAGCCCTGTCGTTACTAGCCCCCCGCAGTGCGGGGGGTCAAGAGACGTGTGAAGCTATCACACACAGATCGAGCTTCGCCTTCCCTCCGATCGACATCGAGTATACAACGGGAGCACCATCGGTCCGGCGACCCCCTGCACTGCAGGGGGCTAGTAACGGCATCCCCACTCATACGTCATGAACCTTTCAAGTACGCGTCCATGGCCTTGGCGGCGTCCTTGCCGTCGCCCATCGCGAGGATAACCGTCGCCCCGCCGCGGACGATATCTCCGCCGGCGAAGACGCCGGGGATCGTCGTCATGTGGTTATCGTCGGTGACGATGTTGCCCCACTTGTTCAGTTCCAGGCCCGCACACGTGCTGGTCAGCAGGGGGTTGGCCTGCGTTCCGATCGCGACGATCACGATGTTGGCCGGCAGTTGGAATTCGCTGCCTTCGATGGGAACCGGTCGGCGTCGGCCGGAGGCGTCGGGTTCGCCCAGTTCCATCCGCTGGAGCCGAATCGCGCCGACCCAGCCGTCGTCGTCGCCGAGAATTTCCAGCGGGCTGACCAGGAACATCAGCTCGATGCCTTCTTCCTTGGCGTGGGCGATCTCTTCGACCCGAGCCGGCATCTCCTCCTCGGTTCGCCGATACGCCAGAATCGCTCGTTTCGCCCCCAGCCGCTTGGCCGTGCGGACGCCGTCCATGGCGGTGTTGCCGCCGCCGAAGACCACGACGACCTCGCCGGTGGCGATCGGGGTGCGGCTTTCGGCGCCCTTCCACGCCCCCATCAGGTTCACTCGCGTCAGGTATTCGTTGGCCGAGTACACGCCCTTGAGGTTCTCCCCGGGCAGGTTGAGGAACATCGGCAGCCCGGCGCCGTTGGCGATGAAGCAGGCGTCGAACTCATCGGTGATCTGGTCGACGGTGATCGTCTTACCGACGATGACGTTGAATTCGATGGTCACGCCCAGATCGGTCAGCGCCTTGACCTCGGCGTCGACGATTTGCTTGGGCAGGCGGAACTCGGGGATGCCGTAGCGAAGCACGCCGCCGCTGTCGTGGAGAGCTTCGAAGATCGTCACGTCGTGGCCCATCCGGGCCAGTTCGCCGGCGGCGGTCAATCCCCCGGGACCCGAGCCGACCACAGCCACCTTCTTGCCGCTGGAGGCGACAGGGGGGGCGGGTTCAATTCGATCGGCCGACCCATCGGCCACGAAGCGTTCGATCCAGCCGATGGCCACCGGTTGGCCGGTCTTGCCGCGAACGCATTGGGCTTCGCACTGCACTTCCTGGGGACACACGCGTCCGGCGATGGCCGGCAGGGCGTTGTCGGCGCGAAGAATCGCCGCCGCGGCCGCCAAGTCGCCTTCGGCCACTTTCTCGAGGAACTCCGGAATGCGAACCTGCACCGGGCAGCCCTGTACGCACGGGCGGTGCTTGCACAGCAGGCAACGCTTGGCTTCTTCGACAGCCGCGGCTTCGGCGAGCCCGAGGTTCACTTCCTTGAAGTTGCCCGCCCGTTCGACGGGGTCTTGCTCCGGCATCGACACGCGATCGATCGCCATTCGCTCTTTGGGGGTCATGGTATTGTCACTCATTTACTCATCCTCCCCGGCGACGTCCTCCAGCTTGCACTGGTGGTCCTTGTAGGTGTCCTGGCGATTGGCCAACTCGGCGAAATCCACCGCGTGTCCGTCGAACTCCGGCCCGTCGACGCAGGCGAATTTGATCTCGCCGCCGACGGTGACGCGGCAGCCGCCGCACATGCCGGTGCCGTCGATCATGATCGGGTTCAAACTCACCACGGTGTGGATCCCTGCCTCGCGAGTCTGCTCGGCGATCGCGGCCATCATCGGCAAGGGGCCGACGGCGTACACCGCCGCCGGAACCCGCTCCGGATCGGCCAGAATCTCGGCCAGTACGGCGGTGACGAATCCTTTGACGCCCAGCGATCCGTCTTCGGTCGCCGGCAGCACCTGCTTGCTGAAGGCCGCCAACTCGTCCCGCAGAATCACGAACGGCTCGCTGCGGCCGCCGATGATCGTGGTGACCTCGTTGCCGGCGTCGGCCAAGGCCTTGGCCAGCGGGTACAGCACCGCCGTGCCCACGCCGCCGCCAACGCAGACGACCTTGCCGAACGATTCGATCTCCGTCGCCTTCCCCAGCGGCCCGGCCACGTCCCGGATCGCGCCCCCGACGGCGATATCGGTGATCTCGGTCGTGCCGGGGCCGATCGACTGGACGATCAGCGTGATCGTGCCGGCCGCGGCGTCGGCGTCGGCGATGGTCAGGGGGATTCGTTCGGACTGGGCGCCCGCCCGAACGATGACGAACTGACCCGGCTGACGGGCCGCCGCGACGCGAGGGGCCTCAACCACGATCCGATGCACCGATGGGGCGATCTGTTCATTGGATACAACCGTATTCATGCAACGGTCCTTCTCTTTCGATCTATACTCGTGTGGCCGCCGACGGGGCGAGTACGCAAAACTAGCATTCTACCGCATGGGCTTCCCCAATGGAAGGGTCTCGGGACAGGAGCGCAGGGCCTACGCATCTAAATGAGGGGTTC
>CBDVCA010000083.1:0-13724 GCA_965372365.1 uncultured bacterium | reverse complement strand
AGGCGGCCAGGAGTAGGCGGCAGGCGGTAATCGCGGCCGAGCGTTAGCCCCCGCAGGGGGCGTCTGTCAGTAGCCTCGGGCGCGAGCCCGTGGTGATAGGGCCGAAGATGGCCCAAGAGCCCCCGATGGGGGCGACGGATAGTGATCGGCGAGAGCCCCTGTATATCCGGCCGGAGGAGATTGTCGGGCGCCCGGCCAGGGGGATCGAGCGGGCGAATGGCGGATGCGGATGCGGTTGGCCAAAGGCAAGGTTTCGATGCATGTGTCTCGCCTGTTGTCGGCGTTCAATCGCCTCCTGCGGGGGCTCCTTCTCATGCCCGGGCGCAATTCCACGGGCTCGCGCCCGAGGCTACGAACAAACGCCCCCTGTGGGGGCTGACACATTTTGCCCCGCCTGGCCAGGTGCTGATATATAGCCCACACCCTTTCGGCCGCTCTACGCCGGTCCGTGGGTCATATCCGGTTGCGAACCGATATCGCTGTCGGCGGGCAGGACGAGGGTGAAGGTGGTTCCGGCGCCGGGTTCGCTGGTGTAGTCGATGCGTCCGCCGTGCTCGTGGGCCACTTTTTGGGTCACCGCCAGGCCCAGGCCGGTGCCTTTTTGGCCCTTGGTCGAGAAGAACGGTTCGAACAGTTTGGCCTTGGCTTCGGAGTTGACGCCGGGGCCGTTGTCGGTGATCGACACGGTGGCCTTCTGGTGGATCGGGTCGAAATCCGACGCCACGATCAGTTCGCCCGTCTCCTTGGGCGCCGCGTCCATCGCGTTGGTCAGCAGGTTCATGAACGCCTGGTGCAGTCCTTCGACGTCGGCGGGAATAGGGGGCAGGTCGCCGAGGGTAGGCGTCACCGTTATGCCGCGGTCGTTGGCCATGGGCGTAATCAACTCTATGCACTCGGTCAGCAGCGTGTTGATGTTGATCGCCCGCAGCAGGGGTCGCCTGGGCTTGGAGAAGGCCAGCATATTCAGGATCAGCGTATTGATCCGATCGAGGTTCCGCGTCACGATCGGCCAGGCTTGCCGCGCCTGGTCGGGGTTGCCGCGTTCGAGGGCCATGGCCGCTACGTCGGTGCCGGCTTGCAGGGCCTGGAGGATATTCTTGATGCTGTGGCTCAGCGTGGCCACCGCCTCGCCGACGGCCGCCAGGCGTTCGGTCTTCACCGCCGTCTCGTACAGTCGCACGTTTTCCACCGCCAGCCCCGTCTGGTAGCCGATCGCCGTCAGCAGCCGCAATTGCTCCGTCGAGTAGGTCACGTTGGAGACCGACGTATCGACGTGCAGCACGCCCAGGATCCGATCGCGGCCCATAATCGGCACGCACAGGGCCGAGCGGATATTGAAATCGTGCACGCTGTGGCCCTTGGTGAATCGTTTGTCTCCCATCGCGTTGGAGCACAGCACGCCCACGTGGTTGGTCACCACATGGTTGACGATCGTCCGCGAAAGCGGCACCTCGTGTCGGGCGTCGGGGTCGTCGTACCGGGCTGCCAGCGGCGTCATGCCTCCGTCGTCGTCGAGCATCAGCACATACGCCCGATCGGGCCGAAGCAGTTCGCAGACGTTGTCGAGCACCCGGTTGAGCAGCAGTTCCACGTCGAAGATGGTGCTGATGGTGCCGATCAACTGGTACAGATGCCGAAGATTCCCGATCGCCTGATCGCCGGCTTCGGGGGTGGGCATAATCACCGAATCTTCGTTACTGGGTATGCTGGTGATAATCGCCGACTCGACCAGTCGGCCGTCGTCGTCGAGATGGATACCCCCGCCCATCGGCTGCGGACCCGACCCTGCCCCCCCGAACACCAGTAGCGAGGCCCCGACGCGGATCTGATCGCCTTGGCGAAGCTGTTGGCCGCGGCCGAGGCGGACGCCGTTGAGGTAAGTTCCGTTGGCGGAGCCGAGATCTTCCAGGATCCATTCGCCGGCGTCCGGAAGCAGGCGGGCGTGACTGCGCGAGACGGTCACGTCATTGAGTTGCAGACCATCGCTGGTTCGGCCCACGATGGTCTCGGCCGCATGCAGGTCGTACATCCACCCCTTGTCAGGGCCTTGGATCACATGAATCGTCGCCACTACTCACGCTCCGAACCGGTCAACCCGAATGCATCGCCGCGGGTGGGTGACAGCAGATAGGATAACCCACGCGGCGGCCGCTCGTTACAGCGGCAAGGTTGTCGGATGATCTTCCCAAGCCGCGTCGGCAAGAACTGACTGGCCGCGCCGCATCAGGTGGTGACAGGATTATACAATACTCACCGCCGTCAGGTCAAGCGGCAGCACAGCCGGGGCACGTGTGGACGCGACGATTCGCTTGATTGCGGATTGCGAATTGCGGATTGCGAATTGAACGGCCAACAGCCAACGACAACGACGCCGCGGACAGACCAGGGTGGAGTGGAGCCGTAATGGAGAATTCGCGTTCCCACGCCAAAGAGGCCGCCCCGTACTCGGAATACTCCGATTTCCCCGCACGAACCGGCCTCAACCGGCCTCAACCGGCCTCAACCGGCCTCCGAACGGACTCAGGACGGACTCGAAAGACCCTGCGGAGGCCGGGGTATTCGGGGTCCAGAAGGAGGGTTGAGTGCAGATTGCGGATTGCGGATTGCGGATTGAACGGAAACAGAAGCCAGCGGCCGTTTGTCGGCTGCTGTTCGCCGTACCAATCCGCAATCCGCAATCAGCCGGTTCTGCGGCGGACGTATCGGCATCGGCGGTTGCGCCACAGAATGACCACCCGCCTGCGAAAGACAGGGAGTTTGCGATTGCCAACGCCGTCCCTTGGAGCCCCAGCGCCCAGTCGGTGGCCTGATCTTGAATGACGGTATTGACAACCATGATGGGAAGCTGCGCCCTGGTAGGGGACGTCGAGGCATTGGCCACTGGATGGCCGGCAGGTTCCGTTCCCGGTTGGCGTCCGACGATAATCGTAACTCCGCAACACCGCAATAAAGGTTGACTAATCAAACAGTCGATGATCTAATAGATGTATTCCTGGCGGCGGGATTCGAACCCGCATGACCTGAGTCGGTAGCTTTCAAAGCTACCACGTATACCATTTTCGTCACGCCGGGAGTTGATGTAGGGCCGGATGGGCCTTACGGCCCAACCAGCCACAATGGGAATTTGTTTGATTGTACGCCTTGCACGAGACCATAGGTTGCAGCCTATGGTCTCGTACTACTATCAGGGCCGCCGTTCGGCAACACGGAAACCCTCCCTGCTAATTTGGTCATAGGTCACCTCCTTCTGGTGACTTCTGATAAGCTGTCGGCCGTTTGCCGCGTCCGAGTTTCACGATCTTCAGATCTGAGCTCTCTTCGACGATTCGTTTAAGCGTGCCAGATACGTTCGAACGCTGGCTCTTGGACGGCTCTTCATGGGGGAAGATCGCACGTAGTATGGTCTTCGTTGAGAACGTATCCACATCGATCTCACTGATGGCCGTCCGAATGCGTGAAGATAGTGTCTGTGATCCCATAAGTTCGCTTGCGGCTGTAGTGTGTGGCGCGATATCTCCTGTAGACATTGCCGCGACCATATCGATGGCCTTAAGTTTCCTATCACATTCGTGTGTGGCAGCGATTAACACGTCTCGTTTAGCAATAACACGCTTACGAAGCTCGGCGATGTCCAAAGTACCCATGATGCTATTCTCCTACTATTCCTTAAGTGTACGTCAATCCTCACGGGCTCGCAACGGAAAACTGACGAGATTGTATAAAAAAATGCAGACTAGGCTGAATATGGCATACGCGTAAACATACACAATAACTGGAACCCGTGTGGGTATAACGTGTTATGTCTCGTAATGTTATTCATGTAGTATATTGCGACCATGAGTGTTGTTTATGTTAATAGAGGAATCCTGAGTTGCGTGATTTACAATGAGCTTCGCGAGTTGGTTCATATCGGCGGGTCTGGTGCCTTCTGTCATGGTCGAATTGCTGTTGTGTATTTCATCGTTCATGCCCCAATCGTATCACGTCTGAGGCTGGGAGCGTAGCGGTAGGAACTCCATACTGACACACTACCGAGAATTCGGACTTTGGAGGCATACCTCTAGAACGCGCCATATAAGTGAGGGGGAGAGACGTTTTTTATTGGCGGTCGGCGATTGACGATTGAACGGCGAACGGCAGAAAACACCGGCTTTCGGGCGTTTTTGCCATTGGGACCCATGTGAGGGGACGAGGCGAAATTGAAAAAGACCAAACGAACCCAGTGCGGCGAATGAGGAGGCGTAAGTGACGCTACGGTATAGGAATACGCCCTAGCACACTGTCCCAGGGATAATGACGGGTGGCACCTTCAAGCGAAACGGACGCCGCAGGCGGAAGTGGAGCTTGTGGGTGGGGCGATGCCGGAGTCGCTTTGCTTGGGCATGTCGGCGGCAGTACACCCACAAACTCGCTATGCTCGTTTGAAGGCGCCACCCAACAATATACATGGGACAGAATACTAGCTCGGATCGGCGGGCGGCTTCTGCGGGTCGGCGGGTTTGGCGGATTTCCTGGCGGGCTTTTTGCGTCCGGAGCCGCGATCGGAGTCGATCGGTTCGAGGTCGGCGATGGGGACCTGGATTTCGAAGGCGCCGCTGAGGACGGTGGCGATGTCCTTGTCGGCGTCGATCCGCAGCAGGCGGGCTCGCTTGCCGAAGGGGGTGACGTAGACCTCGGTCCCCGGCTTGGCGGCCAGCAGGACGCGGCGGTTCGCTTTGGATCGCTTGGAGCCGGATGTGCGGCGGACGATGGGGCGGTCGGACTTGGCCTCGCCACGCTTGGGGCGAGGACGCGGCTTGGCGGCCGGGTGCTTGGCGAAGGCGCCGTGCTCGGGGAGCAACTCCTGGATGCGAAGGGTGAGCCGCTTGGCGTCGGCGTCGCCGGCGGAGGCGATCTCGACGGTCATGGTTCCGCCCTGAAGGTCGATGGCGCGAAGCACGCCGCGGCCGGGGTCGCGCTCGAAAGTGACCTCGTCGCCGATGGCGAGCTTGCCGATGGCTTCCAGCCAAGCGTCGACGAACTGCCGCCGCTGCTCGATGTCGGCCAGCCGCTTACGGGCCTCGGTGCGAAGCCGCTCGGCCTCGGCGCGGTCGGCCTCGGCGGCTTTTGACTGATCGGCGATCTGCCGACGAAGCGTGGTGATCTGCTCGGCGGCGCCGGCGGGTCCGAGTTCGGGCATCAGGTCGGCGAGGGGAACCTCGACCGCCAGGCCGTCGACGTCGACTAAGGCGATCTGCTTGGAGAGCTGAAGCCGCTGGAGGCGACCGTTCTTGCCGAACCGGCGGACGTACACCTCGTCGCCGGGTCGCAGGGCCGGTAGCGAGACGAGCCAGTCGGTGAACTGGCCGGTCACCTGCTCGAGGTCGGCCAGCTTGCTCTGGTACGCCTGGCGATGCTCGTCGGCGGCCAGCTTGGCGTCGTGGGCCGCCACGCGGGCTTCCTCGGAGGCTTGGCGGCTGGCGGCGGTGGCCCGGATGGCCTGACGCAACTGGCGGCCGGCTCGCGGCAGGTGATGCTTCGCTCGCTCGATCAGCCGCTTGGGCAGCCCGTAATGGGCGGCCACGACCAAGGCGTGCGACTCGCCGGGGGCGCCGATGAGCAGCTTGTAGGTGGGCCGAAGGGACTGGGTGTCGAACTCGACCGAGGCGTTGTCGACCCCGTCGTGGGTGTAGGCGTAGGCCTTCAGCAGCCCCAGGTGCGTGGTGACCATCCCCAGGCATCCGGCGTCGCGGAGTTCGTCGAGGATGGCCTGGCCGAACGCGCCGCCCTCTTCAGGGTCGGTGCCGCTGCCCAGTTCATCCAGCAGCACCAGCGACTTGGCGCCGGCGCGGGCGAGGATGTGCTTGATCCGCATCAGGTGGCCGCCGAAGGTGCTTAGCGATTGCTGGAGGCTCTGCTCATCGCCGACATCGAGCAGTACATCGTCCAGCAGCCGGATGGCGGCGCCGCCCCGTGTGGGCAGGTGCATGCCGCTGTGGGCCATCAGCACCATCAGCCCGACGGTCTTGAGGGCGACGGTTTTGCCGCCGGTGTTGCTGCCGGTGATGATCAGCAGATTGAAGTCGGCCCCCAGCCGAACGTCGATCGGGACCACCGGGTGGACCTGCTCGGGGGGCAGTCCTTCGCTGCGGGCGCGATGGGCCTGCTCGATCAGCAGCGGATGGCGGGCGCCGTGGAATTGGATGGGGGCATCCGGCGACACGGTGGGGCAGGCCATCTCGAACTGGTAAGAGTACTGGGCCTTGGCCGAGATCAGGTCGATCCGCGCCAGCAGCCGCAGCGAATCGCGAATGTCGTGGTCGCGCCGGTGTACCTTGATGGCCAGTTCGTTCAGCAGGCGGGCGATTTCGTCGTGCTGCTTCTCGTGCAGCCGCACGATTCGGTTGTTCAGTTGCACGCACTCTTCGGGCTCGACAAACAGCGTGGCCCCCGAGTGACTGGACCGGTGCACCACCCCCGGCAGCCGCCCGCGATGCTCGGCCTTCAGCGGCAGGACGAAGCGGTCGCCGTGCATCTGCACGTTGGTCGACTGCAGATGCTGGGCGATCTCCGACCGGCGGACGAAGCCGTACACGATCTGGCGGATCTGCTGGTGGCAGGCGGCCAACTCCGTCCGAATGCTCGCCAGACGCTTGCTGGCGCTGTCGCGGACCTCGCCGCGGCCGTCGACGACGCGGTCGATGGCGTCGATTTCGATTTGGAATTCGCCGAGCCGCTCGCCGATCGCCGCCAGCAGCGGGGCGGTGTCGGCTTTGGCCGTCGACCAGGAGCGCACCTCGGCGCAGCCGTGAAGCGTCGCGGCGATCGCGGCGAAGTCGTCGCCGGTCGCCTGGCCGCCGGGCGTGGCCCGCTCGAGCGCATCGCGGATATCGGCGACCCCGCCGATGGGGGGCAGGCCGGCGGCCGCGAGGGTCTCGACCATCTCGGTGGTCTCAGCGAGCCAGGCGCCGATGGTCTTCAGGTCGCCGCTGGGGCGTATCCCCCGGGCGAGGTCGGCGCCGAGGCTCGATCGGCAGAAGCCGGCGAGAATCTCGCACACGCGGCCGAACTCAAGCTTTTCAAGCGTAATCGAATCCATAGGATAGGCACACGGCAACGCATCACACGCCGCGGCGGCCTCGCAACGAAGCGGGGCTCGGCTGCGGCCAAGCGAGTAGGATAGCAGATATGGTAGTCCAGGAAGAACTGGTTTTCGAGACAACCGGTCATCGCGACATCCACGACCTCACCGACGCGGGCGTGTGCCGCGGCGACGCTCCGGGATATTTCGCGGAATTCCGCACGGTCAAGCGGATTGTGGCCGATGCAGAGCAAGGGCGGACCGTCGTACTCGAATCCAATGGCGCCGTCGTCGGCGCCGGAGCCCTGGTCGGCTCGGAGATCCGCCGCCGGGGTTGGGGATGGCGGCTGGACTACTTCGATAGGATCCTGCACGTGGGGCGGTGAGACGAACGCCTCCGGGGCACAGAAGGGGGAATCACATGGCCGAATCGCCAACGGATCAGGCCGCCGACATTGAACAGGGGCGGGCCTTGGCCGCCGACGCCGCCTGTCACACGTACGACGAGATTCTCACGCTCGTCACCCACGAACTGCGATCGCCGGCCGCGGCCATCATCATGACCGCCGAGACCTTGGCCGACGGGTACCTCGGGCGACTGACGCCCGACCAGTTGGCCGCCACCCGGCGGATCATCACCACCGGGCGGTACCTGGCCGATCTGATCGGCGAGTACCTCGACTTGGTTCGCCTGGACGCCGGGGACTTGGTCGCCGCCCCGGTGGCGGTCGACGACTTTTTCCGTTCGGTCGTCGCCCCGGCGGTCGAAGCGACCGCCCAAGCGGTCGAGGAGTCGCAGATGCGGTTCATCCAGCACATCGCTCCCGATATGGGCCCGATCCACTGCGACCCGGACCTGATACGAATCGTCCTGGTGAACTTGCTCAGCAACGCCGCCAAGTACGGCCGCGACGACGGGGCGATTCGACTGGCGGTCGGCCGCAACGGGGGCGACCTGGAGATCGCCGTTCGCAACGACGGCCCCGGCTTCGCCGCTTGCGAGCACCCGCGGCTGTTCCAGAAGTTCTCGCGCCTCCAGGCCCCCGAACTCCGCGTCCGAAAAGGCGTCGGCGTCGGCCTCTACACCTGCCGACGCATCGTCGACCTCCACGACGGCCGCATCACCGCCGCCAGCGAGCACGGAGCCTGGGCCGAATTCACCGTCAGCATCCCCCAGCCGCCGGAGCCGGCGGCGGCCGATTGAGAGCAGGGCGTGTATGAGTCGCCGGGCTCGCAGCCGCAGCGGCCCGCAGGTGTGTGGGCGCCGCCGGGCTCGTCGCCGTTGAGGCCCGCAGGGCCGGCGGAATTGTGGTTCATCCGCGATTTGTGGGGAGTCCCTTCCGATGAGTGCTCGCCGTTACTACCCCCCCGCAGTGCGGGGGGTCGGAAGGCGTTTGACCCCACCCTTTATGGATCGAACCGCCGCACCCGGCCGAGCGACATCGGATTCACAACGGGCGCGCCGCCCAACGACATTAAGTCTACAACGAACGCCTTGTCGACCAGCGACCCCCCGCACTGCGGGGGGCTAGTAACGACAGGGCTTCGGCCACAAGAGATCCCCACGATTCGCGGATGAACCGGAGTTGTAGCCCCCGGCGTGAGACTCCCGAGGGACACCCACCGCTCACGCAGTGGGCTACAATTCTATCAGGCCCTACGGGCCTGAAGGAGGTTGCGGCCACGGTCTTCACTCCCCGTCCCCCGTCAACGTCTCCACAGCCGCCTGCGCCGCTTGGCGTACGTCGTCATCGTCGTCATCGAGCAGTCGCTGGAGCATTTGGTGAACCTGGGGCATGCGGCGGTTGATCTCGACGGCTTGGGCGCAGGTGCGTCCGGCGACCGAGGCGAGGGCTTGGGCTGCGTGGCGGCGGAGGATCTGCGGGTCGGCGGCGGCGGCCGCGGCGAGAAGATCGATCGATTCGATGTCGCCGAGGCGTCCGGCGATCCAAAGGATGCGGGCCCTTCGAGGTGTGTCGGCGGAGCGGTACGCCTCGGCCAAGGCCGCCGCTACGTGGGCCGGGTGGAACAAGTGGAGTTGATCGATCCGTTCGCCGGCTTCGGCGCCGGTGGCCGCCAGGGCTCCATCGAGGCATTCGGCGAGCATCGCGACGGCGTCAGGCGCCGAGATCCTGGCGGGGGCGGCGGGGGCGACGGCCGCCTCTCGCGTCAAAGGCGCGTCGATGGTGGCGGCGGCGCGAACGTCGTCGGTTGCGCCGCCGGTCAAAGAGGTATCGGCGGTCGCGTCGGCTCCGGGCGCCTCGGGCGCAGTCGCAGACTCGGCGTCGTCTTCGTCGGCGAGTGCGTCCTGCCCGGCTTGGGTCAGTTCGAGTACGGGGTAGCGGCCGTTGGCGCTCTGACGGAGGAGGCCGTCGGCGACGACGCTGCGGACGTGGTCGCGGGCGTCGCTCTGGCTCATGCGGGCGCAGTTGTACACGCTCAACTGGTCGGCGCCGGCGCCGCTGAGCCACTTGGCGTTGGAGCCGGTGAGCACTTCGGCGACTCGCCCCACGCCCACCGAGATCGACAGATCGGCCACGCATCGCAACGCCGCCTGCGTGAGGTCGACGCTGCTGAGTGAGGCGGCGGTCTGCCGGGGAGCCGCGGCGCCGGGGGTTGTGGCCGGTTGGGGGGGGGTCTTGAGCTGGTCGAGATCGATCCCGTCGGCGGCGGTTTCGCCGGCGGGGGTCAACTCCAGGGTCGGCCGGTCGTACTCGCCGGTTCGGGCGATGAACTTGGCGGCGATGAGCTGGTCGATGACGTGTTTGGCCGCGTCTTGGCTACAGGCGGCGGCGCCGTAGGCGGGGTTGGAATCGAGCCCCCATTGGCGAAGCTTGCTGTCGCGCGAGCCGGTGACCACCTGGGCGACCTTGGTGGCGCCGAGGGGGAATCGGAGGTGGCTGAGCCCCACCAGCACGGCTCCGGCGATCTGCGGTTCGCGTGCGAGCACGTCGGATCCGCCGCCGGCGGACGTATGGGCGGCGTTCTCGAGGCAGCGGTCGCAGGCGCCGCAGACGAAGTCGCCGGCCTCGCCGAAGTACTTGACCACGAACCCGCGCCGGCAGTCGTGGGTATGGATGAACGACTCCATCATCTGGAGTTTTTCCTCTTCGAGGCCTCGCAGGAAATCCTGGGTCGTCCAGTCGATATCGACCCGGTCGAACGGCGGGGGCGAATCGAGGAGTTTCTGCACGCCGCGGCCGCGGAAGGGGGGGTGGTAGTCGATGTGCCCGGCGTCGGCGAGGGCCGCCAGGGCACGTTGGACCTGCACGTTGGTCAGCGAGGCGGCGCCGGCGACCTGGTCGAGGTCGACTTCGAAATCGCCGGGTTCTTCCAGGTCGCCGGCGATAGCCAGCGCCTCGAACACGCTTCGCTGCACCTTGCCGCGGAGGCTGGCGGCGATCTCGGCCCCGGGCCGATGCAGCGTCACCACGGCGGTGGCCGTACCGTCCAGCGGTCGGCACACCCCCGCCGACCCCAGCAGTCGCAACGCGGCTCCGACCTGTCCGTCCTTGACCGGCTCGTCGCAGCGGTCGGCGAGCTGCTTGTAAGTGAGCATCACCGGGTTGACGGGAATGTCGTACAGGGCGTTGAGGACCGAGGCCACCTGCTCGCGCGAGGGATAGCTCAGGTCGATGAAGAACTCTCGCAGGAACCGGTCGGCGCTGCTATACAGCAGTACGCACTCCGACGGCAGGCCGTCGCGGCCGGCGCGGCCGATCTCCTGGTAATACTGCTCGATCGAGCCGGGGAAGTGGTAGTGAATCACAAACCGCACGTTGGCCTTGTCGATGCCCATGCCGAACGCCACCGTCGCCACGGCGATGCGGGCCTTGCCGGCGAGGAACCGTTCCTGCGACTGCGCCCGGCGCTCGGGGTCGAGCCCGGCGTGGTACATGGTGGTGCTGGGCTCGATGGGCTTCAGTTCGGCGGTGAGTTCATCGGCCGCTCTGCGGGTGCCCACGTAGATGATGCCGGTGCCGGCGTTGGCGCGGATGAAATCGCGGCAGAAGGCGATTTTGTCGTTGTTGTTCCGCACGCGCTGGACGCTAAGGTTCAAGTTCGGTCGGTCGAAGCCCCGGACGTGGACGTCGATCTCGTCGGGTTCCAGACCCAACGCCGCGATGATATCCTGCTGCACGCGTGGGGTGGCGGTGGCCGTCAGGGCGGTGACGACCGGATCGCCCATCTGCGATCGGAACTGCTTGATCCGTCGGTAGTCGGGGCGGAAATCGTGCCCCCACTCGCTGATACAGTGGGCCTCGTCCACCGCCAGGCGGGCGATGGTGACCTGTTCGAGCATGCGGACGAAACTGGACGAGCGAAATCGCTCGGGGGCCACGTACAGTAGCTTAATCTCGCCGGCGAGGCATCGGCTGATGGTGTCGCGCTGCTGGTCGGGGCTCAGACTGGAGTTGATGAACGCCGCCGCGGCGCCCCGACGGTGCAACTCGTCCACTTGGTCTTTCATCAGTGCGATCAGGGGCGAGACGACCAGTGTGAGGCCGTCGGCCATCAGCGCCGGCAGTTGGTACAGCAGCGACTTCCCCGACCCGGTCGGCATCACCACCAGCAGGTTCCGCCCGCCCATCGCCGCGGCGATCACCTCGGCCTGCCCGTCGCGGAAATCGTCGTGGCCGAATCGCTCCCGCAGAACGGTTTGCGCGCGGGCCAAGGCGGCCTCGTCCCCAATGTGTTCGGTAGCGTCGCTCATCGCCTCAAGGGTACTGTCGGCGGGTCGCCGAGACAAGGGTTATCGGGGCGAGGCGGCGGGCGGGGGCGCTGGGTGCTGACCAGATGTCCTGGCAATGAACGTCCGATGCTAAACGGGCAGCGCCAATGTGCGGCGTCACAGGAGAAGCCCTGAAAGGGCGAAGGCGTTTAGCCCGCCGCGGCGGGAAGAGTGATGCTCAAACGATTAAGCCCCAGCGGGGCGACACCGATGTGTCGCTCCGCTGGGGCTTTGAAACTCGTGTGAGCCGTTCACCCGCCGCGGCGGGCTAAACGCCGCCGCCCCGTTGGGGCTGACAGCAACGGCCTTAATACCGAATCCTCGTATGCGAAAAGCGCCCTCCGGCGTCTTGTGCGTGTCTGCGTAGTGACGCGGCGGATGCTTCGGTTCAGGCGTTTGCGAAGCCGAACGCGACGGCGCCGACGATGGCCGCGGCTGCGACGGCGATCTTGATCCAACTCCACGGGCGCTCGCCCTGGGCTTTGCCCCATCGGTGTTTGGTTCCGGCTCGGTCATGCTATCGCTTACGTCGCCGGGGGAATGGGCGGGGGCGTCGGGGCGAACAGCCCGGCCAGTTGCGGCACCTTATCCGCGGCGGTCCATTGGGGCATTCCGTCTTTCCACACCAGCGATCCACGCGTGAATTCACCGGCGGCGGCCTGCTGCCGAAGTGCGTTGATGTCGAACGGCCCGGTCTGCGTACCGCTGATGGCCACGAAGAAGGTCTCGGTCCGGGGGATCGGCGGAGGCGTCGACGCACCGGGCGCGCCCATCGCCTGGCCCATTTGGTTGGCCATCGCGAAGCCCATGCCCATGCCCATACCGGCCCCGGCCATGCCGGAGGGGTTTTTGGCGGCGTCTTCCATCGACTCGGCCGCCTGGAACTGCGTATACGCCTGAAGGTTGCCGATTACGCCCATTTGCGTCCGCTTGTCGAGGGCTTCTTCAACCGCCGGCGGCAGCGAGATGTTCTCGACGAGCAGTTTGGGCAGGTCGAGCCCCAAAGCCTTGAACTCGTCGCCGATCTTGGCTCCGACGAACTCGCTCAGTTCGTTGTAGTTGGCCGCCAGATCCAGAACGGGGATCTTGCTCTCGCCCAGCAGGTCGGTGAACCGGGTGATAATAAGGTTACGCAGTTGGTCGGTGACCTCATCGGTGGTGAACTCCCCGTCGGTGCCGACGATCTCCCGGATGAAGACCTTCGGATCGGTCACGCGGATGACGTAGGAGCCGAACGCCCGCAGCCGCACGGGGCCGAACTCGGCGTCCCGGAGCATGATCGGGTTCTTGGTGCCCCACTTCAGGTCGGTGAACTGGCGGGTGCTGATGAAGTACACTTCGGCCTTGAACGGGCTCTCGAAGCCGTACTTCCACCCCAGCAGCGTCGACAGCAGGGGAATGTTCTTGGTGTCGAGGGTGTACATCCCCGGCCCCAGAACGTCGGCGAGCTGTCCTTCGCGAACGAACGCGGCCGCCTGGCCCTCGCGGACGACGAGCTTGGCGTTGTTCTTGATTTCGTTGCCGCGACGCTCGAAACGGTACACCATCGTGTCGTTGGTGTCGTCGATCCACTCGACGATGTCGATGAGTTCGCCGCGGAGTTTGTCCCAGAATCCCATTATCTGATCCTCCAGCCGGTAAGGGCGTTGATTACGTCGGTCCGGGGGCGACGGCTGTCGTTACCCATGTAGACGATGGCTAGGGTACATGGTTTCACCCATGGATTCACTGTTTTTTCGCAGCCGCGTGTGGCGGGTCCCCCCGCAGTGCGGGGCGACGTGTGGACCCACGATCTATGGGTACGACCGCCGCTTCGGGACAATCGACATCGAGTATGCAGCGGGAGCACCATCGGTCCCGCGACCCCCTGCACTGCAGGGGGCTAGTAACGGCAGATCGTGGGTCGTGTGAGCTCCCCGCTGATCCGTTATG
>CBDVCA010000082.1:0-13870 GCA_965372365.1 uncultured bacterium | reverse complement strand
CGTTGTCGGGGTGTGCGACACCTCGCGCAGCTTGGAGCCGCGTTTGCTTGGCGATGCAATGCCTGCTGTTGTCGCCGCCGCAATACGTGACTGCGACAACCGCCCGCCGCTACATAGGTCGGTACGTAAGTAGGGTGCGCCGGCGCCCGGAATGTACGACCGCCCTACTCCTGCGGCTTCTCTTCCTCATCGTCACCGGCCTGACCTTCGGCCTCGCCGGGAGTTTCTTCGGAGGGCGAAGCGTCGGCGGGCGCCTCGGCCGCGGTTTCTTCGGCGGCTGCGGGCGGCTCGGCCGGGGCTTCGGGGGCGGCGGCTTCTTCAGCGGGCGCCTCGGCCGGGGCTTCGGGGGCGGCGGCTTCTTCAGCGGGGGCTTCGGCGGGGGCTTCAGCGGGAGCTTCGGCTTCGGCTTCGAATTCCTCTTCGGGCTCTTCCATGTAGACGTCGTCGAGGTCGGTGGCGTCGACGCGGCGTCGCATGAGGAAGTAGATGTTGGTGTAGCTGCAGACGAGGAAGCTGAGGACGAAGGCGCCGACCATGGCGATGATGGCGAAGACGAAGGGCCGGATGATCCAGGCGACCCAGTAGTCGGCGCCGGTCATGGCGGCGGTGTTCATCGGGAAGCCCAGTTGGGCGAAGGTCGGCCGCGTCCAGAGCAGGTCCATTTTGCCTGCCCCGTCGGCCAGGACCGACGCGCCGGCGCGATTGAGGCCGGTTCCGAGCAGGCCGTTGCCGACGAACAGATGCGTCGCCAGCAGGGCCATCAGCGCGATGAGACGGACGAACAGGTAGCAGACGGTTCCGTAGACGGCGGTTACGATCGAGTACATGCCGTATCGCCAGGGGCGCTGGAAGACGTAGCTCATCGACCGGCTGATCGCGTCGAAGCTGTCGGAGCCCTCCACGGCGATCGTCGGGTGCAGCAGCGGCAGCCCGGCCAGCAGGCCGAGGCCGAGGAAGGCGACGATGACCCCGAGGATGGGTGTGAAGACGAAGAGCACCGCGGTGACGACGCGGAGGTAATCGAACGACATCAGCAGGCCGATGGCGCCCATCATCAGCGCCAGCACGCCGATCAGGACCGGCAGCACCAGGGGTGCGGTGAAGAAGCTCAGGGCCTTGCCCTTGGAGAATCGTATCGCCTGGCTGATGGAGATGGTCTCTTCCCTGGCGGCGTGCACCGCCGCCATGCGTGCGATGGCTCCGCCGAGGACGGCCCAGATCAGCAGGGCCAGCGTCCCGAAGACCACGGCGTAGACGATATGGGTGCTCAGCAGCCACAGCGGCCCCCACACCATCAGGAACAGCCATCCCAGCAGGCCGAGGGCTTCGGGTTCGCCGGTGGCGGCGTTGAACGCGACCGCCTCGCCCGCCGGAGCGGCGGCGAGTGCGATGGATCGGCGGGCTTTGAGCAGGCGATCGAACCCGGTGAGGAAGTTGCCGCGTCGGACGGCGCCGAAGGCTCCGGCGACGCATTCGTTTTCGTACTGGGCGAGCACGCTGAACAGCCCGCGGCCGCGAAGTTTCAGGCCGCGTTGGTCCATCCACCGCATCTTCACCTGCCACAGCGCCCGCCGTGCGGCGATCACGTCGGCGTCCAGTTGCTTGGCCGCGGCTTTGGGGGCGTCGGAACTGTCGATGGTCTTTTCGGTCTTCTCTTGGGCCGAGTCGATCACGTCGGCCGCGTCGTCGAGCGAATTGGCCACGACCGTCTCATAGCGATCCCACAGGCCCCCCGTGTCCTTCTCGGCCTCCAGGAGCAGCTTGTTGCGGTCGGGCCTGGCGTTATCGGCGACCTTGCTCTGGGCGGCGGCAATGTCTTCATCCAGTTGCTTGGCGAAGCTCGAACCTCGGGCGCCGCCGTTGCCGCGGTAGGCCTCTTTGAGCGTGGCGTACAGCCGCGACTTGTTGGCGGCCTCGGTGAACCAGTTGACCAGCAGTTGCTGGTGGGCCTGGTCTCGCTTCCGGCGGTCGAGCATGTAGGCGGCCCGGCTGGGGGCAGTGTAATACGCGTATACGTCTTCGACCTGGCGGTCTGGCCGGCGACGCCCCACACGCCGTCCAAGGCCCAACCGACGAAGTAGACCAACACGATCGCGACGAAGGCCAGGAACAGTTTCCCCGGTGACATCACGGCCATCTTGAAACTCTTGAAGATATGGGTAAACGTGAACAATTCCGCCCAATTCACGCGTCGCACTTCCTGATAGTCGTCGGTCATGACTATTCCTTTCTGCTGATCTGATTATCGTCGACGCCGCGACCAAGGCCGCCCGAACGCCTGGTGTGCCCATCGCACACGCGCCGGCCCCGGTGGTATCCAACCCCACCCCACCGCATAGGTGCTTACGACCCAGCGCGTTAACGGGAGTATATCCAGTCCGATGGCCTCTGCAATGATTTTCGCCGCAGGCGGGGAGCCAAGCAAGGACTCCCCGGAAAAAAATGAGGCTCATGTCGGGTCAGCGGGGAGTGGGTCGGACGCGTGCTTGCCGTTACTAGCCCCCCGCAGTGCGGGGGGTCGAAAGACGTGTGAACCCACGATCTATGGGTCCAACTGCCGCTTCGGGGCAATCGACATTGAAGCCGCTGAGAGAACACCATCGGTCCGGCGACCCCCTGCACTGCAGGGGGCTAGTAACGGCAGACCGTAGCCACGAGAACTCGCCGATGATCCGTCCTGAACCGGAAGTGAGAAGAGGACCGAAGCCCTGCTTATGGTGGATCCCGGTGCCGACTCAGTCGATCTGCTCGTCGTCGCTGCCCAAAATGCTCTTGCTGATCCGGTAGGCGCCGTCGACCCACCGTCCGAGGTCGATCCATTGGCATCGTTCGCAGCAGAAAGGCATGCACGCCGGCTCCGCGGCCGGATCAAAGTGGAATTGCCGCTTGCAGTTAGGACACGTGGCCTGCTTGGTGTTCGTGGAGAGATTCTCAGGCATCATTGGGCTCGGTACCGGTCATGGGCGACGTGCGAATGAAACACTCGCGCCGCCGCGGGGTGTGGGTAACGCCGCTATCCGGCCGCCGTACCGGTCGCATTGCCGGTGGATTTGCCGGTAGATCCGGTAGATCCCGAATCGCTCGCGGCGGGTGTCTTGGTCTCGGTCTTCGCCGATGAACTGTCGCTGGTCGCGGCGGGTTTCTTGTCGGCGCCGGCGGCCTTCTGGTAATCGCTGCTGCGATAGTCGGTCTGGTAGAAGCCGCTGCCCTTGAAAATAATCCCCCCGCCGCTTCCGATCAGCCGGCGAACCTTCATCTTCCCGCATTCGGGGCACTTTCGGATCGATCTCGACGTAATCGACTGGAACTTCTCGAAAGCATGCTCGCAGGCGTCGCACTTGTACTCATACGTCGGCATCGTCGCCTCCTCCGGTTTGATCGTTCGCGTCCGCCGGAGCATGATCCTCTTGCGGGACGGCTTGTGCAACCACAACCCGCGACGGACGCAGGGTTCGGCCCTTCAACGTATAGCCCCGGCGAACCTCGGCCATGATGGTCATCGGCTCGACGTCGGCGCTGGGCTGGGTCTGAATCGCCTCGTGCAACTGCGGATCGAACGCCCGGCCCTCGGTCTCGATGGGCTCGACGTCGAACCGCTTGAACGTCGCCGCGGCCTTATTGGCCACCATCTGGGCGCCGGCGAGCAACGGGTCGTCCGCCGGGTGATTCTGCTGAGCGTGGCCGATCACCAACTGTAGGTCGTCCATTACGTCCAGCATGGCCGCGACCACGTCGCCGACGATGAAATCTCGCGTCTCGGACTTCTCTCGCTGGACGCGCTTCTGGTAGTTCATGTAGTCGGCCGATACGCGCTGCAGGCGGCTCAGCATGTCGGCCCGCTCGGTGTTGGCGGCTTCGAGTTGCTCTTCGATCGTCGCCGGCTTCGACGCTTCGCCGGGGTTATCCTCGGGCGTTGGGTCCAGAGGCCGTTCTGTGTTCTCTTTGTCGGTCATGTGTCATTCCGATCGGTTGGTCTCGGTCGTTCGAACGTCTGACTATTCCTCGCCGGCGCCAAAGTATCCGGCAAGTGTCTCAAGACACCCACAATGTCTAACTATCCTTCGCCAGTGCCAAAATATCCGGAAAGTGTTTCAAGGAAACTTCTCTTGGCCGGCTGCACGTCGGCGTCTTCGGTTTCGGCATACTGATGCAGCAGATCCTTCTGCTTCTTGCTCAACCTCCGCGGCACCTCGATCATCACCTGCACCAGTTGATCGCCCTGACGGCGATGGCGCAGGTCGGGCAGGCCGCGTCTTTTCAGCGTGAATACATCTCCGTGCTGGGTCCCCGAGGGGATATCGATCTCCTCAGGCCCGTCCAGCGTTGGCACCAGAACCTTCCCTCCCAAGGCCGCCTGACTGAAGGCGATGGGCGCCTGGCAGACCAGATCGTTGCCGTTGCGAGCGAGCAGCGGGTGCTCCTTGATGCGAACGTAGCAGTGCAGATCGCCCCGGGTCGAGCCCGTCCGGCCCGGTTCGCCCTCGCTCTTGAGGCGTACGGCTTGACCGTCGTGAACGCCGGCGGGAATATGAATATTCAAGAGCCGCTTCTTGCGGCGGCGACCGGTTCCCTTGCAGTGGTGGCACGGGGTGTCGATGTGCGTCCCCCGGCCCTGGCACTGAGGGCAGCCGACGATGCGGACGCTGGCGCCGAAAAACCCCTGCACTTGCTGCTGCACCTGGCCCTGGCCGCCGCAGGTTCTGCACGGGGTCGGCGAGGTTCCCGGCTTGGCTCCGCTGCCGGAGCATTCGTCGCAGAAGTCGTTTCGTTCGAACTCCAGCGACTTATCGACCCCGGCGGCCACTTCTTCCAACGTCAGCACCACGGTGGTTTCGAGGTCGTAGCCGCGATCGGCGGCGCGGGAGCCGCCTCGTCGCCCGCCGCCAAATCCGGAGCCCCGAAAGATCTCCTCGAACATCGAGAAAATATCGCCGGACCCCATGTTCGAGAAGTCGTGCATCCCAACGCCGCGAAGGCCCTCGTGCCCGAACTGGTCGTACTGTTGGCGTTTGGACGGATCGGAGAGTACTTCGTAGGCTTCGGCCAGTTCCTTGAACATGGTCTCGGCCTCGGCCTTGTCGCCTTTGGCGTTGTCGGGATGGAACTTGATCGCCAGCCGGCGGTAGGCGCGTTTGATGTCGTCGCCGCCGGCGGTCTTCGAAACGCCGAGGACCTCGTAATAATCGCGCTTCTGGGCCACAACCACTTCCCGTCCAATTGGATAAACGCCCGGACGCACCCGGCAGGGCGCGCCCGAGCGCTTCGCCACTCTATGAATACGTCGCTGTTACGATACAGCGCCGGGGATCTCGTCAGCCTTCTCGTCGAGGTCCGTCACCAGCAGATCGGTGGTCAGCAGCAGCCCGGCGATGCTCGCGGCGTTGAGGAGCGCCGAACGCGACACCTTCGCCGGGTCGATAATGCCGGCCTTCACCATGTCGACGTACTCGCCCTTGGCGGCGTCGTAACCAATGTTGGCGCCGCGGGTGAGAATCTCATCGACGACGACGGCTCCGTCTTCGCCGCCGTTTTCGACGATCTGCATCGTCGGAGCCGTCAGGGCTTCGGCGACGATATCGCAGCCGACCTTCTCCTCGCCACGGGCCTTGCCGCGGGCCTTATTGACGGCCTCGATGGCGTGCAGGAACACAACCCCGCCGCCGGCGACAACGCCTTCTTCCAACGCCGCTGCCGTCGCGTGCTTGGCGTCGTCGATGAGGTCCTTGCGTTCCTTCATCTCGACCTCGGTCGCGGCTCCGGCGCGAACGACGGCGACGCCGCCGGAGAGCTTGGCCAAACGTTCGGCAAGCTTTTCGCGGTCGTAATCGCTGGTCGTCGACTCGATCTGCTTACGCAGCGTCTCGCAACGAGCCTTCATCGCGGCCTTCTTGCCGGCGCCTTCGATGACGGTGGTGTTGTCTTTGCCCACCACGATCCGCTTGGCCGAGCCGAGCATGTCCATCTCGACGTTCTCGAGCTTGATGCCGAGGTCTTCGGTAATGACCTTGCCGCCGGTAAGGACGGCCACGTCTTCCAGCATCGCCTTGCGGCGGTCGCCGAACCCGGGAGCCTTGACGGCGCAGATGTTCAACGTGCCGCGGAGACGGTTGAGCACCAACGCGGCCAGCGCGTCGCCCTCGATGTCTTCGGCGACAATCATCAGCGGCTTGCCGGAAGAGGAAACCTTCTCCAGCAGCGGGACCAGGTCGCGTAGCGAGGAGATTTTCTTCTCGTGCAGGAGGATCAACGCATCTTCCTGGACGCATTCCATCGTGTTGGGGTTGGTCATGAAGTAGGCCGAGATGTAGCCCTTATCGAACTGCATGCCGTCGACGACTTCCAGTTCGCTCTCAATACCCTTGCCCTCTTCGACGGTAATGACGCCGTCGGCGCCGACCTTCTGGAAGGCTTTGGCCAGCAGGGATCCGACTTCGGCGTCCCCGTTGGCGCTGACGGTGGCGACCTTTCGCAGGTCGTCGGCGCCGGCGACCTTCTTGGCTTGGTCGGCGATCGAAGCGACCGCAGCGTCGACGGCGAGGTCGATGCCGCGTTTGATCGCCATGGCGTCGGCGCCGGCGGTAACGTTCTTGAGGCCGGCGGCGAAGATCGCCTCGGCCAGAACGGTGGCCGTGGTGGTGCCGTCGCCGACGACGTCGGAGGTCTTGGATGCGACCTGGCTGACCATCTTGGCGCCCATATTCTCAAAGGGCCCGGCCAGATCGACTTCTTTACTGACGGTGACGCCGTCCTTGGTGACCTTGGGGCCGCCGAAGGATTTCTGCAGCAGCACGTTTCGCCCCGAGGGGCCGAGCGTCACTTTGACGGCCGCGGCCAGTTGGGTCAGGCCGGCCAACATGGCCTGCCGGGCGTCCATATCAAACATCATCTGCTTAGCCATCGATTGTCTCCATGCATGGCGCCGCTTCACATCCGCGGGCCGCGATTGTTGCTACTTCTCGATTACCGCCAAGACGTCCGACTCGCGAAGAATGACGTAAGGGTCGTCGTCGATGGTTACTTCGGTACCGGTGTACTTGCCGTAGAAGACTTCATCGCCCTTGCTCAGGCCCATCTGCCCGCGTTTGCCGCTGTCGAGCATTTTGCCCGGCCCGGCCGCGACGACGACGCCGCGTTGGGGCTTCTCTTTGGCGGTATCGGGCAACACGATGCCACCGGCGGTCACTTCTTCGGCCTCACACTGCTTGATCAGAACGCGATCTTCCAGGGGTTTCACTGCCATGATCTATGCTCCTCAATCCAGAGTCTCTTCTTTTTCTTATGTGTTCACTGTCCGACCAGGGCGTCTTACATCATGCCGCCCATACCGCCCATTCCACCCATGCCGCCCATGCCGCCGCCCATGCCACCCATGCCGCCACCCATTCCGCCCATGCCTGGGGGAGGGCCGCCGGCGGGGCCGTCATCGGCGTCGCCGGGCTTGTCGGTGACGATGCACGCGCAACTGAGCAGCAAGGCCGCTACGGACGCGGCGTTCTGCAGAGCCGATCGCGCGACCTTGGCCGGATCGATCACGCCATCGGCGATCAGGTCGGTGTAGGTGAGGGTCTGGGCGTTGAAGCCGAACCCGTCTTTGCCTTCGGCGACCTTCTTGCGAACCACCGACGGCTGCTCGCCGGCGTTGGCCACAATCTGCCGCAGCGGGGCGTCGAGAGCCTTGGCGACAGCCTTCACGCCGGTGGCTTCGTCGCCTTTGGCTTTGACGTTGTCGAGAACCTTGGCCGCCCGGACGAAGGCGACGCCGCCGCCGGGGAGAACGCCTTCTTCGATCGCCGCACGCGTGGCGTGCAGGGCGTCTTCGATGCGGGCCTTCTTCTCTTTCATCTCGCTCTCGGTCGCGGCGCCCACGTTAATCTGGGCGACGCCGCCGGCGAGTTTGGCCAGTCGTTCCTGGAGTTTCTCGCGATCGTAATCGCTGGTGGTCGTCTCGATCTCGGCGCGAATCTGGGCGATGCGGGCCTGGATATCGGTCGTCGCGCCCGCCCCTTCGATCACGGTAGTGGCGTCGCTGGTGACGGTGATCTTCTTGGCCTGACCCAGTTCGGACAACTGGACCTTCTCCAGATCGACGCCCAGATCCTTGAAGAATGCCGTCGCGTTGGTGAGGATGGCGATATCCTGCATCATCGCCTTGCGGCGATCGCCGTAGCCGGGGGCCTTGACGACGCAGACGTTGATGATGCCGCGGAGTTTGTTGACCACGAGAGTGGCCAGGGCTTCGCCCTCGACGTCCTCGGCGATGATCAGCAACTGACGCTTGGCCTTGGCGACGGCCTCCAGCAGCGGGACAAGCTTGGTGACCGAGGAGATCTTATCTTCCCAGATCAGCACCAAGGGCTTGACCATTTCGCATTCCATCGCATCCTGATCGGTCACGAAGTGCGGGCTCAGGTAGCCGCGATCGAACTGCATGCCCTCGACGACCTCAACGGCGGTCTCGATCGACTTGCCTTCTTCGACGGTGATCACGCCGTCTTTGCCGACCTTGTCCATCGCCTCGGCGAGCATCTTGCCGATGGCGGGGTCGTTGTTGGCGCTGATCGTGGCGATGTTGCGGACATCGGCCTGGCCTTCAACGGGCTTGGCCATCACAGCCAATTCGGCCACGACGGCTTCGACGGCTTTGCGAATCCCGCGGGCCAGCGCCATCGCGTCGGCTCCGGCGGCGATGTTGCGATAGCCTTCGGTGAAAATTGCCTCGGCCAGAACCGTGGCCGTGGTGGTGCCGTCGCCGGCGACATCAGAGGTCTTCGACGCCGCCTCTTTCACCAGTTGGGCGCCCATGTTCTCGTACTTGTCGACGAGGGTGATTTCCTCGGCGACGGTGACGCCATCCTTCGTGACTGTAGGAGCGCCCCAGCCCTTATCGATAACCGCATTGCGGCCGCGAGGGCCCAGGGTGCTTTTGACTGCACGGGAAAGCTTGTTCACACCGGCAAGGATTGCCTTGCGGGCATCGTCTTCAAAGGTCAACTGCTTGACCGCCATGGCTTGTGGCCTCCTTTCAAGAGAACCGTTACCAACTATTCATACTACTGTTACATTCACAATGCTTACGTCAGGCCCTCGGCGAATCCCGCAAGGTCAACCTGCGGAAACACCAAGGCCTGCCCCACACACAGCAACGCACGTGCCGGTACCCCCAAGGCGATGTTTAGAATAGAGTTAAGCCAATCCGGTCATCCCGGCTCGTCTGCCAGAACTGTCAGGACCGCCCGGCCATTTCCACGGCTCTGCCAGTTTTGACAGGCCGGCCGATCCATCCCGGACAATCGGGGCGAGCTATCTGCGTCGCACCTCTTGGCGGCCCTGGCCGACGATGATGTGAACCGTGAAGGTGCGCCCGGCGACCGCCCTGGCGCGCTTGGCGACCTTGACGTACTCGACCTTCTCCACCGCCGCGACCGTCCAGAGAAGTCCAAGATTTCGCATAGATTCATTCCATCGACAAGCCCAGTTCCAATTGCATTGGACCGGCGACGATCCATCCAACCCTTGACCCGCCGGTTCGCACAGCCTACCATTCCCGGCTCGAACCAAGAAGGTAGGACGACCCTACCGGCCCGAGCCCGGACACCCGCCATGATAACCAAGCCATTCCAACTCAGCACGTTGCGATTTGAAGGATTCACCGTCGCCGGCTACAGCGTCGCCGGAGAAGAGACGGTCATCTGCGTGCCGGAGTTGGACGTCGTGTTCGACATCGGCCGGGCGCCTCGGGAATCGCTGGCGATGAATCACGTCCTGCTCAGCCATGGGCATATGGATCACGCCGCGGGGATCGGGTACTACTTCAGCCAGCGTGACTTCCAGGGCATCGCCGGCGGCACGGCCCTGGTTCCGGCTCCGTTGGAAGGGCCGCTGAGGAATCTCATGGCCGCCTGGGCGCGGGTCGAGGGGCATCCGAGCCCTCACACCATCGTGCCGATGACCGCCGGGGACCAGTACGAGATCCGCCGAAATCTTCTGGCCCGGGCCTTCGCCACCCGCCATGTCGGGGCGAGCCTGGGTTTTACGATGATCGACGTCCGCAAGAAGCTCAAGGAAGAGTTCATCGGGTTGGATTCGCACGAGATTGTCCAGTTGAAGGCCAAGGGCGTGGAGATTTCCAACGTCTTGGAGGTCCCGCTGATTACCTATGTCGGCGACACCGCCCGGGGTAGCTACTGCGACCTGCCGTACGTACGCAACAGCCGCGTGCTGCTGCTGGAGTGCACCTTCTTCGACGACGAGCACATCCGCCGAGCCCGCAAGGGCAAGCACATCCACGTGACCGATCTGCCGGAAATCCTCGAAGGCATGGACAACGAGCACATCGTGCTCACCCACGTCACCCGCCGCACGCACATGGGCACGGCCCGCAAACTGCTCCGCAAAACCCTGCGAAAAGACCAGCTCGACCGGATCAGCTTCATGATGAGCCGGAAGTTCATCGAATCGGAGTAGCTCGCCACAAGCCCCCGCGCACGTCGCGGCGCCTCAAGAGCATAGCCGCCGCCACTTCCGGACCTTGGGTACATCCCCTGTTCCACGCACAGACCAACGCCCCCCCCGCACCACAGCCCTCGCAGAGGGCGACTGGTAGTAGCCTCGGGGCGAGCCCGTGGACAAAAACGCCGTGTCGAGGTCGAGCCCCCGCAGTGAGTTCGGGGGGCGCCCTACGTATCTCATGGCCCTGCCGCGAATGCTCAGGGGCATCGCAACAGTATGAAAAGGCAGTCGGCATGGACATGCAGTCCGCGTGGACATGCGGTTCCAAAGCAATGCAGCACATCACCCGCACCGTGTCGAATTAAGTAAGGCGCCCCCCGAACTCCCAGGTGACTGGCCCGGGTTACCCCAGGTTACCCACGCTCCTGCTTGGGCGGGAAGCCTATTTCATCGGTTGCCTTTGGCGCGGTTGTGGGTGACACAGAGCATCTGGCAGTTCTTGCCTGAGCTGTCGCCGCCCTTGCTCCACGCTGAAACGTGGTCCGCGTCCATTTCCTTGACCGTGTAAATCCGGTCCCTATTCGCATCGTGCCCAACTGCACAGAGCGGGCAATTCGACGTGCCCTTGGCTTCGACGGCTTTGGTCTGCTTGGCGTAGACAGACTTCTTGATCGCCTCGTCGAACACCCGCACGTCCAGAAGCTTCGTATCCTGAAGGCCCCCGAGGATGTACTCGAAGATGCCGCGGGGTTTCTTGACATAGGGGTCGGCATAGAGCCGCTGGACGTCTGCAGAAACCTTGGTCGGATCATAGGATTTGGAGTGGTGTTCCTCGTAGAGTCGCCCCCATTTCAAACCCTTCATCTCCTTCTCAACGTCCTTGAACACGTTCGACACCCAGTCGATCACGCTGTTGAAGTAGGCCTTGAGCTCATGGATACTGTCGTCGTTCCGATGGCCGCTCATGTAGGCGCCGATCTCGCCTTTGCTCACCCAGTCGAGCGCCCGCTCCAGGAAGTCCTGCCGGTTCGCGCTGCCCTTGATGTAAGCACTCCATTTCTGGATGTTCGCGTTCTGGCTGTTGCTGAACTCGGTCTTGGCAAGCGTCACGAACGGTCCGGAGTAGATGGCGTTCAAGAGCTCTTGGGGCTTGAGAGGCACACCTGCGATGTTGATCGTTTCGAACCATTGCTTGATCTTCGTCTCCGTGCCCTCGCACTCGTAGATCAGCAATTTCGAGTCCCGAATCTTGGCTTGTTGGTCGGCGGGCAGGCTGTCGAAGTTCATCGGATTGCCGCCATCCATGATCGCGAACTTGTTCGTGACGAAGCGACCGATACTGGTGATGCGCTGCTGACCGTCCAGCACCTCGAACTTGTCGTCCGCGATTTTGTTGAAGTAGATCAGTCCGAGCGGATACCCCTTCAGCAGCGAGTGGACCACCGCTTGTTCCTTCTCGCCCCCGCCGTCGGCGTAGATGTAGTTCCGCTGGTACTCCGGCTGGATGGTGAGCCTTCCCGCGAGGCCGTAGAGTCCCTTGCCCTCCAACTGGTTGAACACAAAGCCATCGCAAATGTCGGCGACGGTGATGCCGGTTCTCAGGGTAGTCTTCATTTCTTGGGGCTTCTTCAAGGTCGGGGCTTTCGATGTCGGATGACAATGCGTTTGTAACGTCGCGTACGGTTGACAATTGGGCCGTTCCACAACAACTCTTTGCCCGTACTACTGACCTCTACGGACTTCACCGCGCCCAACTCTTCGCCATGCGTACCACCTTCAAAACAGCCTATGATCTCAAACTGCTCCGGGTTGTACTTGTCGAGAAAGGTGATCGGGACGCCCATCGCGCCATCGTAGTCGCTCGGGATCTCCTTGTAGGTGCCGACCTCAATGGCGTTGTAGTTGTCGTATCGGTCGTAAGCTGACTTCCCACTCAAGTTCTTGCTGAAACGAAAGTTGTCCTCCATGGTCATGAGAGACAGCTTCTGGTGGCGGCGGCCATGGTCAAGGTTTGTGAACCACATGATGCTTCCCATGCTGAAGTACTTCGTGCCGTTGACAATCTTCTTGCGCGACTCGGTCGTGATGTCGTAGTCGTCCTGGACCTGGAACCACTTCGTTCCGCCGTTGTCAACTCCGAGCCACAGCTTGTTGGCTTTGATGAATGGGAATACCTCCTTGTAGGTGATCGCGTTCTGATTGCCGATGATCAGGAACTTCTTCCGGTGCTCCACGAGCAAGGCGACGTATTCGCGGAAGAGGGAGAACGGCGGGTTGGTGACGACGATGTCGGTCTCTTTCAGGAGCGAGATGCACTCGGGACTGCGGAAATCGCCTCCGGGGTACTTGTCGTTGCCTTTCAACGCTGTCCTGGCTGCCTTGTTCCGCTTGAGGAATAGCTCGACATCGGTCACGTTCGCAGCACCGTCACCGTCCTCGTCCTTCACATGGTCGACAATGACGGTCAGCGCCTTGGGCTTGCGGCGTTTGCCATTCCCCTCGAAGTACTCGGGGAACAATGTTCCCTTACCGGCGACCGGGGAGCCGTCATAACTGGTGGCGATGAGCTTCTTGAGGCCAAGCTTGTTGAAGTTGGCGGCGAAGTACTTGAAGAAGTTGCTCTCGAAGGGATCGTCGCAGTTGCAGTAGACGACCTTGCCGCGGAAGGTGTCGGGATCGAATTCGAGGTAGGCCTCCACCTCTTTCTGGATGTCGATGTACTGGGTGTAGAACTCGTCCTTCTTGGCTGCCTTCGCAGCCCCAAGCCCCTGATTCATCGCCCTGCGTTGCGCCATGTGCGCTTCCTTTCGCCTGCTTCGACGGTTATCCGACAGGAACGGAGAGCGGGAAGTATCGAGGACTGACCACTAGCGTGTCCGTCTTGCCCGCTCAACACAACTCCGTCATTAGCCGATAGTAACACCCCCTCGGGGTCCCAGCAACAGGCTTGTTGGGATTGGGCTGATTCGGGTAGAGTCGCGGTTCCGGGGTCATCTTACTTAATTGCCTTCCTCTACCCGTTGCATCGCACAGTCTTCAGCAACCCACCGGCCTCGTCGAGCCAATCCGGCTGGCTGAACCGGGCATACCTCTGAAACGCGCCATTAGGGTGAGGGGGGGAGGCGTTTCGCGGCGCCGATGAGCAGAAGCCGTTACCTGCCCCGGAGATACAGCAGGGACCGCCTGAAAACCAAACGAACCCAAACCCGGAGAATTCCGAGTTTAAGGACCGCCAGTCCGGTGACCGGACTGAAAACGGACTCTAAGCCCGACGAATTCCCGGAATGTCTGGGGGCGGGGTTCCGCCACGTGGTCATCCCCCCTACTTCAGCCCGAGCCGCTTGTACTTGCTTCTGCGGTGCAGCAGCCGGTCGGAGTCGCCGGCGCGGAGGACGGCTTCTTCGTAGGCCTGGAAGTTGCC
>CBDVCA010000081.1:0-13911 GCA_965372365.1 uncultured bacterium | reverse complement strand
TCTGTGCGGATTCCTGCAATCTCGGACCCAATGTGGCGGGACACGATTCATCCGCATCAAAAAGCACAAGCACGGCTCCCGATCTGGTGCTCTCCAACTTACGGGCGGCAAGTTCCACGGCGCGACTCAACTCATCCTCGCGTATTTGATCGCCCGGGCGGATAATCTTGCTTCGAGGGCATCGGATGGGTGTGGGGATTCTCAGATCGTAGCGTTCTTGCTTGGCGGCAAGTCTGCGCAACAGGACAGGTAACGCCGAGACGTCGCCGTATCCTTCGACGATGCATGTGATTGTCGGCTGATCCATTCTTACCCCTGGGGATCAAAGAAGGACAACTGCTTGTCAGGTTGAACCGGAGCCTGAGCAGGCTCCAACTGTTGCAACCGAAGCAACTCGCCGGGGGTATACAGCCCCTTTCGCAGGACTTCGCGACTGGCGGCGTCGACGGGGCCGATGCGTGTTTCGCCTCTGTCGGCCACAACCGACAGTATGTTCTCGGGAGTGATCAGAGGATTGTCGAGAAGATCCGGGCTGTGCGAAGTGAGGATAACCTGTACATGCTCAGAGGCCTCGTGGATCCCGCTCACCAATGCTCCCGCCGCGGCCGGATGCAGGGCCAGTTCCGGCTCTTCAATACCGACCAGAGGTACGGGTTTGGACACGCTCAATGCTCCTTGGAACAAAGCCACCAAGACTCCGAGGGCGCGCAGCGTTCCGTCGGACATACTTGAGGCCAGGAATCGCAACGGATTCGGGTCTCCTGAAACTTCCTGTTGGAACTCGATGGTTTCCTTGGGGCCAAGGGTCTTCACGCCCACTCCTTTGAGGCCCGGCACGATCGCTTCAAGATACCCTACGATCCTGGATGCGATCTTGGGATCGGTGTCGATGATGCGACGAAGAGTGCTCGTAATGTTCTCACCTTCCCGCAGCAGGACATCACCGGGGTCGGGAGATTGGAGATCACGGATCTTGGCGGGTGTGAGATTGTAGAAACCCATTCGTGTCAGAGCGTCATAGAGCGGGCGAAATACGGGCACGCCTGAAACCACGCCCAAGTAGAGCCGATCGGGCTCTACGGCCGAGAGAAGCTTGTGTGACCCGGACTCCAAGTGGCCCTCAATGACCTTGTAATGGCAGTTCATCTCCGGGGCACGCGGGTTCAAGATACAACACTCCTCCCGCTTCACAACCGGTATTCCGTCCGAGGTCGTGCCGACCTGGAAGGAATACACCCCTGAACTCCCATCGTGCAGATTCAGTTCAAGGCGAATACCGAAATGTCTTGGGTGGCTTTTGGAACGGCGCCGGACTTCCTTGATTCCGCCTCGGGTTCGAAGCGCGTACGCAAGTGAGTTGTTCAGCGATTCAGCAACAAAGCGTAGCGAGTCCAGCCAGTTGCTCTTGCCGGAGCCATTCGGCCCAACAAGGATAGTGAACTGACTCAACGTCACGTCGCAATGACCAATGCTCTTGTAGTCCTTGAGGACAACTCTCTTGAGAAATGGCCTGTTGTTCATCGTGGTCTCTGGCCTCTTGGGTTACTTGCCTTAGCAGCGCCCTGCACGCTCCATACTAAATCCGAGGTGTGTCACTTCGCGGCGCGCTTGCCGCGGGGTTTCTTCTTGGTTGACGGTTGGGCCGGCGCCTTCGGGATTCGCAGCACCGCGCCGGTGTCGGCCGAGGTCGCCATGGCGGCGTAACGGGCCAGCCAGCCGGTGGTGAACCGCGGCGGGTGGGGCTTGTAGGCCTTGCGGCGGCGGGTGAACTCGGCGGCCGAGACTTTGGCGTTCATCTTCTGGGCGAGGATGTCGATCTCGATCATATCGCCGTTTTTCAACAGGCCGATCTCGCCGCCTGAGGCGGCCTCGGGGGCGATGTGCCCGATGCAGGCGCCGGCGGTGCCGCCGCTGAAGCGGCCGTCGGTGATCAGGGCGCATTGGTCGCCCAGGCCGGCGCCCTTGAGGTAACTGGTCGGGGCGAGCATCTCCTGCATACCGGGCCCGCCGCGTGGGCCTTCGTTGCGGATGACGACGACGTCGCCGGGTTTCACCTTATTGGCGAGAATGCCTTCGCAGGCGTCTTCCTGGCTCTCGAAGATTTTTGCAGGCCCGCAGTGGACGTACATCTTCGGGTCGACGCCGGCCAGTTTGACCACGCTGCCGTTGCGGGCGATGTTGCCGTAGAGCACGACCAGCCCGCCGCGTTGGGTGAAGGCGTTCTTGATGGGGCGGATCACGTCTTTGGGATCGAACCCGTCTTTGCAGGCGTCTTTGAGCACCTTCGGCGGCTTGACGGCCGGGCCCTTGGCGAGGTCTGCGACGACCTGCTCGACGCTCTTACCGGTGGGCCGGCAGCCGCCGAAGATCAGTTCCTTGGCGGCCTTGGCGGCGCGCCCGTTGCGGAGGCTATAGGTGCGGATGTTCTGGCCCATCGTCTTGCCGGTGACGGTCATGGCGTCTTCGTTGATCAGCGAGGGCTTGTCCTTGAGCAACTGGCCGAGGATCGTGTGAATCCCGCCGGCGCGGTGCACATCTTCCATGTGATAGATCTTGCCTTCGGGGGTCGACGACGGCGCCACGCGGCAGATGTTGGGCGCCACCTTACTAATCGCGTCGATCTCCTTGAGACCGAACTTCACCCCCGCTTCGCTGGCGATCGCCAGCAGGTGAAGCACCGTGTTGGTGCTGCCGCCCATGGCCATGTCCAGCACCATGGCGTTGCGGAATGCCCTGCGGTTGTAGAGCTTCGACGGCAGCAGCGGGTAGGAGGCCGACATCTCGCCGGCGGCCCATTCGTTGGCCATGGTCACAATCCGCTTGGCGGCGGATTCGTAGATACGCTTCCGCATCGGCGACGTGGCCAGCGTGGTACCCGAGCCGGGAATCGCCATGCCGAGCGCCTCGCCGAGGCAGTTCATGCTGTTGGCGGTGAACATGCCGCTGCAGGAGCCGCAGGTGGGGCAGGCGGCGTTCTCGACGCATTTCATCCGCCGGTCGCTGATCGCCCCTTGGGCGTGCTGGGCGACGGCGTAGAACGCGTCGATCAGATCGACGGCGCCGCCATCGGGAAGCCGGCCGGCCTCCATGGGGCCGCCGCTGACGAAGACGGTGGGGATGTTGGCCCGGATGGCGCCCATGTGCATGCCGGGGATAATCTTGTCGCAGTTGGGGACGCAGATCATCGCATCGAAGCGATGGGCGTTCACCATGGTCTCGACCGAATCGGCGATCAACTCGCGGCTGGGGAGGCTGTACTTCATGCCGCCGTGGCCCATGGCGATGCCGTCGCAGATGCCGATGGTGTTGAACACGAACGGTACGCCCCCGGCCCGCCGGACCGCGGCCTTGAGGTACTCGCCCACGGCGTTGAGATGCGCATGGCCGGGAATGACGTCGGTGTAGCTGTTGCAGATCGCGATAAACGGTCTGGACATATCCTTGTCGGTCAGTCCGGTGGCTCTGAGCAAACTGCGGTGCGGGGCGCGTTGGTCGCCCGACTTGATCATGTCGCTACGCATGCGGGTACTCCTGGCGTTGTCTCGGATTCATCTACAGACGCGATGATTCTACCGATTCGCCGGGCGACTTTCGAGAGGCAATCCGCTACTTCAGCGGGTGCAACTCGTAGATGGTGATCTCCGGTCGCGACAGGAACCGCACACGCGGGGCGTGTCCGCCCTCCATGCCGATGCCGCGATTGACGTAGAGGGTCGTATCGCCGATGCGGTACAGGCCTCGGGCGTCGCCGTAGCGGGTGAGCGAAACCAGGGGGCCGTAGAGAGGCATGGCGACCTGTCCGCCGTGGGTGTGACCGGCGCAGAACAGGTCGACGCCGTCGAGGGGAATCTCCCTGGCCGCGTCGCCGTAGTGGTGCAGCAGGAGGGTGAACCGGTCGTAGTTGACGGCGCCCAAGGCGGCGGCGAAGTCGCCCCCGAACGCCGGTACGCCGATAATCTGCACGGTCGCTTCGCCGACGGTGAGCGTGGCGGCCTCCGAATGCAGCACCGTGACGGGCGTATCGGCGTAGAGTTGGTCGATGAAGGCTCGCCCGCGGCCCCAGTTGCCGCTGACGGCGAAGACCGGGGCGATTTTGGCCAGGTCGGTCATGCACTTGATGAAAACGCCCGCGCCTGCGATGGAGTTCACCGCGTCGCCGGTAAAGACAATCGCGTCGGGTCTCTCTGCAGCGATGAGTGACGGCAACGCTTCTTCGAGCCGGGCTTGTGCATCGCAGTGCAGGTCGGAGATGTGGGCGATTCGAATCGGCCGCGAACCGGGGGGCAGTTTGTCGCTGACCAATCGGACGTGGGTGACTTCCGGCCACCAGGGCTCGATGAACCGTCCGTACGCCATGGCGAGGATACCCCCAACGGCCAAGGCCATCACCACGCGGCGTCGCCACAGCCTTGCCTTGGAGTACTTCGCCTTGCGACGCCGAATTCGCCTATAGACCCACACAACGCAGATCCTTGCCGCGGCCAGATACACCACGCCCATCACCGCAAGGAACAGCAACACACCGACAAGCTCCGATTTCCGCATAACGCAATCCATCCCATTCTGCCGCACCCGGGCGGTTCATTTCATCGCCGCGGTTTCGTATCCTGGCGACCATGACCGCTCGCCAACCGTCGCCGGCCCCCGACTCCGGGGTGTACCGCCTTTTCATCGAGGTATCGCGTCCGGTGCGAATCCGCGTCGGGGCGCTGGGGTTGTGCCGGTTCCCCGCCGGTCGCTACGTTTACTGCGGGTCCGCCCAGAAAAACCTCGCCGCGAGGATCGCCCGGCACAAGCGAAGACGCAAGCCCAAACGCTGGCACATCGACTATCTGCTTACCCATACGGCGGCTACCGTCGTCGGGTTCGAAACGTTTGCGATGGACAAGGACGGCGAATGCCGACTCGTCGCCGAATCTCGCGCCGCCGGAGCCCAAGTGGTCGTCCCCGGCTTCGGCGGAAGCGATTGCCCTCGCAAACGCGAGTGCGGCGCTCATCTGTTGTGGCTGGGCGATGACCTCAATCGCTGTTTTCGAGGTCCGTGGCGGCGTCCATCATGGACGAGAAACTCTCGATGCAGGTGAGCACGTAGTGGGTGGTGGAGTCGTCGCGAAGCGAGCGGATCTCATTGAATTCTTTGTCGTGGCTGAGCCGGCGGAGGTCGTCGAGGCTTTGGTAGGCGATCAGGCCGCAGTATTCCTGGGTGCAATCGCCCATGTAGACAAATCGTGTGCGTCCGTACAGCAGCACCCGGGCGCCCACGCGGTCGAGGATCGGCTGGACCCTCCGCAGGTACTCGGCGTATTGTTTCTCGCGACCGGCGATAATGTCGAACAGGTTCAGAACTACGATCAAGGCCTTGCTCCCGCACGCCGCGGCTTGCGGCGAATCTCGCGAAACCACCATACGGACGGTCGCGGCGATTGGCAAGGGTCAGCGAGCGGCGACCAGACGGATCACGGGCAATTCCGGCCGACAGTCGACGCGTAGCGGGAGCCTTGTGAACCCCAACCCCCTGGAGGTGTACACCGGGCATCGAGGCCCGTGGGCGAGCCCGCAGGCGTACGCGCGGTTGCGGATTCCGGTGATGGGGGCTCGTCCGAACAGGCGAATCTGGCCGCCGTGGGTGTGGCCGCAGAGCATCAGATCGATTCGCTCGACGCCCCCGAGGTCGTCGGCGGCGTCGGGGTTATGGCTGAGCAGGATCACCGGCGCCCGCCCGTCGACGCCGGCGGTGGCCGCGGCCGGGTCGGAGCGGTCGGTTGTGGCGTCGTCGACGCCGGCGATAATCAACTCGACCGACCCGTGACGAACGCGGCGATGCTCGTTATTCAGCATGTCGACCCCGGCGGCGGCGAACGCCTCGGTCGCATGGCGGCCCCCGGCCCGATGGTCATGGTTTCCCAGGCACCCGAACACGCCGGCCGGGGCGCGCAGGTCGGCGAGGATCTCGGCGCAGGGACCGATATGCCGTTGGTTCCGGTCGATCATATCGCCGAGCAGAACGATGATATCCGGCTGCAGCTCGTTGGTGATGCGAACCACCCGGGCGGCGAAACCGGCCGAGACGATTCGCCCGAAGTGGAGATCGGAGACCACCGCGATCCGCAGCCCCTCGGCGCCGTCGAGGCCGTCGGCGATGGGGATCTCGACCTCGTGCACGTCAATGGGCGTCTGCTCGTCGGGCGCACCCCAGAGGACGTCACGGATCATGCCGTGTCCTCGCTGTTGAGGTGGCCGGCGATTCGCTTGACCAGAAGGTCGGCCAGAAGCGTATCGGCGCCCAGCACATCGGCAACCACGACCGAAACGCCCGGATGCTTCTCCGCGGCGGCCGCGGCCATCGCCGCAAGGGTCTCGGTTCCATGGCGGCCGGCGAAGAGAAAGCAGGGCGCCACGATGACCTTGTCGGCTCCGGCGGCCACGGCATGGGCGAGCGCCTGATCGAGCGTGGGTTCGGCGGCGACCATGTGAGCGTGGTAGACCGGGGCGTCGACCCGGAAGGCCACCATGGGGGCGAGATTCTCCAACTGTGCGTTGGCTTGGCTGCGATTGGAGCCGTGGTCGATGAGGATCACTGCAATTTGAGCCATATCCACAAGGGTCCCTTCTTCGTAACGCTCTTGTACGACGCAAGTACCGATCCGCTTTGGCGCATCGGCCCAGCCGGCGTCGGCCGCGTCGGCCTAACGGGCGGCGGCCACGTCGACCGATAGAGGGTAGTATATTCGAATCGAGGTTGTTGACAACGGCGCCGCTGCACCGAAAATGAAAGCGGCTTAAGCGGTTGGGGATTGCCCCTGTGTTCGGGAGGTGGATGATGAAGGTTGCCAAAACATTGTGGTTGGGTTGGTTCGGCGTGGCGTTGTGCTTGGGCGGGTGCGAAAACTATCGCACCATCGACACCGGCTCTTTGTCGCGAGAGCAACTCATTTCGACCGAACTCGTTGGCCGGTCGCGGCTTTGGGTGCCGGATGTGCCGGTGCCGCTGAGGTTCAACATGGACAAAGATCGCTCGCGGAGTTGGGCGACCGGCGGTTTCCGCGTCGTCGATCATCGTTACGTCGGCAGAGGCGACAAGCTGGCGGTGGGCCGGTTCTATCGCCGTGAGATGAAGAACAGCCAGTGGACGAATGTCTCGGATCTGATGATCCAAGGCTCGATCTTGTTGAGGTTTGTGAAGGGGCGCGAGCGATGTGAAGTGAACATCACCGACGCCAGCATAGGCCGCACCGAGGTGATTGTGAATATTTTCCCCGAGACCCATACCGGCGGGGTGCGTAAGTACTGAGTGGTGAACGAAAGAGGACTCTATTGAAATCCGAACGTCGACATGAACTGCGTGAGAATGAACTGGCCAAAGATCTGGGCATCGCCGGTGAGTTCGTCAAGAATCACCTCCAGGGCCTGATCACCGGCCTGATCGTCTTCGTCGCGGCCCTGTTTCTGGGCTTCGCCCTGGTAGGCCAATGGAGCGACTCCCGCCAGAACGAGTGGGTAGACTTCTACGTGTTGTCCTTCAGCACCCAGATCGATCCGGCCGAATCGCGGCAGAATCTGCATGCGTTGGCCGAAGGCACCTCACAAGAGACCTTGGCCGCGTGGGCGAATGTGCGAATCGGCGATCTGGCCTACGTGGAGATCACCAACAGACGCCCCGACCTCAGCGACGAACAGTTGGCCAAGCTGCGCCAAGAGGGCGCGTCGGCCTACCAGATCGTTATCGATCGGTATGGCGTGCAGGCTCGCGCCGTCGCCAAGGCCTACCTCGGGCTGGGGCGGCTGGCCGAGACGTTTGACGATTTCCAAGTCGCTCGCGACGCCTACAAGGCCGCGGCCGACCGGGAAGTGGCCGGCGCCCGATTGGCCGCCGGCGACGCGCTGGCCCGAATGAACGCGATGGGGACCGCCCCCGAACCCGTTCAAATGGCCCAGCGACCCGAGCCCGAACCGGCCGCCGAACCGGCCGCCGAACCGGCCGCCGAACCGGCCGCCGAACCGGCCGAAACGCCGGCCGCCGAACCGGCCGAAACGCCGGCCGAGCAGCCGGCCGAGCAGCCGGCCGAGCAGCCGGCCGAGCAGCCGCAAGCCGAACCGGCCGAATGACGCGGCTCCACGTCGCCTGACGAAAAAGCTCGATTTGCGATAAAAATGGGCTTGCCGTCAGGTGTAGATTTGGTAAGAACGCAATAGCTATATACCGTTCGCCCCGGACCTTGGGTTACGCTCGTCACGGAACGCGAGTTGATCTGCCGGTCCTGCGGATCCATTATGTAGGAGATGGTATACGATGGCCGATCTTCAAGCGATTGCCGATGCCGTTATCAAGGGAGACCGTGACGCGGTCACCCGTCTCACCAACGCGGCGGTTGCCGACGGGATCCCCGTCGGCGACGTTCTGGAAAAAGGACTGATCGCCGGTATGTCTGTGGTGGGCGTTCGGTTCAAAGCCAACGAAGTCTACGTGCCCGAGGTGCTCATCGCCGCCCGCGCGATGAAATCCGGCATGGCGATCCTCGAACCCCTGCTCAAAGAGGCCGGCATCGAGCCGGTCGGCACGGTGCTCCTCGGTACGGTCAAGGGCGATCTGCACGATATCGGCAAGAACCTCGTGGGCATGATGCTCCAGGGCGCCGGCTTTGAAGTGATCGACCTCGGGACCGACGTGGCCGCCGAAGCTTTCGTCGCCAAGGCCTCCGAAACCGGAGCCAAGGTGCTGGCCATGAGCGCGCTGCTGACCACGACGATGCCCCAGATGGCCGAAGTGGTCAAGGCCGTCAAGGCGTCGGGCGTTGACGTCAAGACCATGATCGGCGGCGCCCCGGTCACCCAGAGCTACTGCGACGAGATCGGAGCCGACGGCTACGCACCCGACGCCGCCAGCGCCGCCGACCTGGCCCTGACGCTGATGAACTGATGAACCACCCCGCGCCCCGATTGGGGCTGGGATCTGACCGACAGGCAGAGGAACGCGCCCTGTGTGCGAACGCTTCTCTTCCTGTTGACTTTTTGATGCGGCTTGCCGCCTCTGAGCGAGGCCATTGGACTTTTGCCGTGCTCGCGTGCGACCGCCGCCCGAGACGGGCCACCCTCATCCTGTGAACGACACCCACGACAACCCGGCTCCGCAAGCCGACGGCGAAGAGATCGACGATCTCCAGACGATCGATACCACCGACGCCGAAGGCACCCAGCACGTTCGCCTGGAGATCAAGCGGTCGCTGTCCAATCGTCGGCTCGACAAGTACCTCGCAGGCCGCGTCGGACGCACGATGGCGTCGCGGACGCTGCTGCAGAAACTGATCACCGACGGGAAGATCACCGTCAACGGCCGCGCCGTCAAGCGAAGCTACATCATCCAGGCCGGCGACTGCGTCGACCTGATCCTGCCGATCCCCGAAGTCAAGACCATCCCCCCCGAGCCGATCCCCATCGAGATCGTCTACGAGGACGACGACATCATCGCCGTCAATAAGCCCGACAACCTGATCGTTCACCCCGCCCGCGGCAACTGGAGCGGGACGCTGCTCAACGCCCTGGCGTGGTACTTTCAGCAGCACGATCAGAGCATCGGCGACCTGCCGATCCGCGACGAAGCCTTCCGTCCGGGCGTCGTCCATCGCCTCGATCGCGACACCACCGGCGTCATGCTGCTGGCCAAGAGTTCGCTCGCCCTCAGCCACCTCGGTCAGCAGTTCGAGCATCGCCGCATCCAGAAGACCTACATGGCCATCGTGCACGGCCACGTGGAACTCGACGAAGATATTATCGATCTGCCCATCGGCCAGCACAGTCGGATCAAGGAGAAGTACGCCGTCGATCGAAGGACCGGACGCGCCTTCCCCGGCGTCTCCAAGCAGGCCACAACCCGCTATCGCGTCAGCGAACGCCTCGGCGGCGGCGCCACCGGCAAACCGGCGTTCTCGCTGCTGGAAATGTACCCCAAAACCGGCCGAACGCATCAACTTCGCGTACACGCCAGCTTCATAGGCCATCCCATCGTCGGCGACCACCTCTACGGCGGCGGCCCGCTCTACCGCAGCCAACTGCTCGGCCATCCGGAAAAGGCCGAAGACCCCATCATCACGCGTCAGGCCCTCCACGCCTGGCGAATCGAGTTCACACACCCCCGCACCCGCCAGCGCATGGAACTGGAAGCGCCCCTACCCCCCGACTTCGTCAACGCCATCACCGCCCTCCGCGAATTGACAGGCTGAACCAAGCCCCTGGCCGTCAAGAATCCTGTTTCCCCGGTCGACAAGCTCTTGACACCCCCGGTCTCAACAGGTACATATCCTGTCCGTCGCAGTGGCGCCCATGCCGGGCGTCGGCGACACGGGCCTTTAGCTCAGTTGGCTAGAGCGTGCGGATCACACCCGCGAGGTCACTGGTTCGAGTCCAGTAAGGCCCATCCGAAACGGTCGATTGCCCACGGCAGTCGGCCGTTTTGTTTTGTGTCAACTCGTAGTGTGAAGGGCGGAGCGGAACGCGTGAGGCAAATCCGGGTGGGGTTCATCGGTTACGGTGAATCGGCGAAGATGCCTCAGTCGTGGTGGTTCGGAGCCGATTAGTGTAGTATGAGGGCGGGGGCGTGGGAGCCAGAGCGTCTTGTCAAGGATGACCGGCGCCCGTAACCTGAACTGCAACGCGGAGATCGGCGTCGCGTGTGTGTACAAGCCATCTCGCGGCGTGGTGAAGCGGTTTCGAGGGGTCCGATGGCGAGGAACACACCTGTGGCGATAAGCGGGAGAGCGTCGGCGGTGCGTCGCGCCCTGATGGCGGCGATGCTGGCGATGGTGACGTTGCCGGCGATGCCGGCGATCGCGGCCCCCGGAGCGGCGCAGAAGGCCGCCGCCGATGCGAAGGCCGATCCGGCGGATAAGGCGTTGAAGGCCGTTGGGCTGTGCCTGGGAAGGCTGCAGCAGTTGCGATATCGCCCGGGGGACGCCGCCGATGAGATCGACGAGGCGGTGATGGACGGCGTCGAAGCTCTCGACGCGGCCCGAGCGGCTCTGGATAAGATGGCCGCGACCCCCGAAGAGGAATCTGAGGCCGACAGCGTGGCCGAACGGGTGCGGTACTGCCGATTGTCGCTCACCGAGGGGGCTCTCTACATTCACGCGGCCAAGGCGAGTGCGCCGGGCCCCGGGCGGAAGCGGTACGTGCGTCGGGCGCTGGAAGCCTGCCGGGGCGTCCGGGCCAAGCACGGCGACCTGTACCTTGGCATGATGGGCTACCTGCAGGAATCCGAGATCCATCGGCTCACGGGTAACCTGCGGGCCGCCTACGTTGCGCTCGATCCACTGGTGCGAGGTAAGCCTCCGGTGGGCGAGGCGGCCGCGATGGAGTTGCGGAGGGCCGGCGAACTGGCCGCCGTCGAGGTGGTGCTGCTGGAGAACGCCGACCGAGCCATCGGTGAAGCGTCGGCTCTTCGTCGCAGCCCGCTGCTGGCCGGCAAGGACACATGGCTCGCACGTAGCGAATGGTTGCTGGCCCGCGCCTACGCGGCCTCGTGCCTGCAAGCGCACGCGTCGGGGGCCGACGCGGCCATCGTTGGCGAACTGCAGGACGAGGCGACCGAACTGCTGCGACGAGAGTCGGTGGTGAAGGCGGCTCCGCCCCACGAACGGCTCGAAACGCTCATGGCCCTCGAGGCGGTGGGCCGGCAGATTATGACCTGCCGGGAGCTGCTGACGTGGGCCGAACTGATGGCCGGGGCGGATCGCCCCGAGGTGTTCGAGATCTACAACCGGGCCGGCTTGATCGCCGAGGGGCCGCTGCCGGAAACGGCGCAGTATCTGCTGGCGGTCGAATGGTTCAAGCGAGGCCGGTTCGACCGGGCCGCCGACCGGTGCGACGCGTTGGCGGCTTTGCCTGGCGTCAGCGACACGATGAAGGCCAAGGCCCTGCAGGTGCGGGTGGCGGCGTTGACCCGATCGCAAGCCGCGGCCGCCGGCGATGCGGCGATGCTGGAGCGATTGCTTGGGGCGCTGACCGAACTGTTCGACTGCCCGTCGGTCGACACCCGGGTCCGCCTCGACGCCCTGCGGCAGTGGGTGGGGACGCAGAGCCGTCGCGCCGGCCAGGGCGGGTGCGTTGAAATGCTCACCTCGCGAAGCGATCTCACCGAGCGCGACGGCTACCTTACGTTCGTTCTGGCCGCCGGGTTGTGGGAGGCGGGACGGACCCCCGAAGGCATGACTGACGACATCGCCGGGCGGGTGATCGGCTACGCGCGCAAGGCGATGCGAACCGCCGAGGCGGCCGACCATCGGGAATTGGCCGCCAGGGCCGCGTTGCTGGCCGTGGTCGCTCTGAGCGAACCGCCGGTCGCCGACGCCCGGGGCGCCATCACGCTCCTGGGCGAGAAGCGTTCGTTGCTGGACGCCTCCGACGCGACGGCCGCCGTCGCCGGGTGGCTTCGGGTCCGGTTGATGATCGACCAGGGCATGGACGACGAAGCGATCGCAAACCTTCCTCCCCCGTCGCTGGCGGACATTCCTGATCTCGTGGTTCAGGCGGCCGAGATTCTCGCCAAGCGAACCCGCGGCGCCGACGTAGCCACCCGAGGCCAGGTGATCGACCTGTGCAAGCGTGCGACCCAACGCACGACCGACAGGCCCATGGCCCAGCGAGCCGCCAGGGTGTTGTTGACCGTCAAAGCTCACGTCGAGGCCGAGGCGATTCTGACCGATCTTCTGGCCGACGAAGCGGTTCGGGCTGATGAGGCGACGTTCCTGGTCTGTTCACTCATGTTCGTCGACGCCCTCCGCCAAGGCGGCCAAGGCCCCAAAGCCGACGGCCTTCTTGTAGAACTGGAACAGTCGCACCCCCGATCGCCCGATCTGTATCTAATGAGGGCGCAGGTGAAGATGGCGTTGCGCCAGCCGGCCGCGGCGGCCGCGGCGTGCCGACGGGCGCGGGCGCTCACGCCGGCCGGATCGGCCAAGTGGTGCCGGGCGACGTTGGACCTCGCCCAGGCGTTGCGGGCCGACGGGCTCGACGAGGCGGCGTCGGATATTCTTCGTGTGTCGGCGGCGTTGCACCCGAGGTTTGGCAATGAGCAGTTGCGGGCGGAACTCACTCGCGTAAGCGGTCGGTAACCTGCGACTGGTAATGTGGTTGTGGACACTCATAGGAGTGGCGGATATGGCAGCGTTTCTCAACAGGCGCCGATGGGTATGTGTGTTGGCGGTCGCGGTGGGTCTGGCGGTGGCCGCAGCGGCCTCGGCGGCCGACGTGACCGCCGAATCGACCGGCGAGTCGAGCAAGAGCATGCTCGACTTCCTCAAGGCCGGGGGGATTATCGGGATCCTGATCGTCTTGATGAGTTTCGTGGGGGCGGCTCTGATTATCGAGGGGTTCCTGCGTCTGAACGTGGACAAACTGTTGCCGCCGTCGGTGGCCGAGCAGGCCGAGGCGCTGGCCGCCAAGGGTAAGTTCTCTGAGATTCTAGCGTTATCGTCAGGCAGCGACAGTATGCTCGGCCGGATCATCCGGGGGGCGCTATCGGACGGGCAACTGGGGATGGACGCCGTTCGCGAGTCGATGCTGACCGCCGGGACCCGTGAGATGACGCGAATGGAGCAGCGGGTCGGCTATGTCGGCTTCATCGCTTCGATCGCCCCCATGCTGGGGCTTCTCGGCACGGTCACCGGGATGATCGCATCGTTCAACGTACTGGGCATAGCCAAGGGCGCCGCTCGGCCGGACGAATTGGCCGTGGGCGTCTCCGAGGCGCTGGTCACCACCTGCCTGGGCCTGATCGTGGCGGTGCCGATGATGTTCTTTCACAGCTTCCTTCGCGACCGGCTGACCCGGATCGGTCAGCAGGCGTCGGGTCACTGCGAGCGGCTTCTGCGGATTATGACCGCTTGGATCGAGACGCGAAACCTCGCCGCCGCTAACGGA
>CBDVCA010000080.1:0-14131 GCA_965372365.1 uncultured bacterium | reverse complement strand
CGGCTTGTTCCGGCGGACGATCGAATAGCAGGCTGCACGTGATCAGCGTTCGAAGTGTAGTAGCGAGTCTCGCAAGACGTTTTGCCATGGATGGTGCGTTGGGCTTCCACGCGGATCAGGCTGCGGAGGTTCTTCCACTTGCTCCGTTCGGCGAACCAGCCCACCTCGGAAGTCGACCAGATCCGACGCTGCTCGACCCGCCCATGGCCGCCGTTGGTCGTCGCGGCCGTATGGTAGGCGACGCCGCGACAGTCGTCCCGCAAGCATTGATCGAACAGCAGAACCGTTTCGTCATGAAGTCCGCCCTGGTTGCCCTTCAGTTGCAGGACATAATCGCCGCCGTGATTGATGATCTTCCGAGCGTTTTTCTTCTGGCAACCCGCCGCGTCGATGGTCACGACAGCCCCGTCAAGGTCCAGAAGTTCAAGTAGCTTCGGGATCGCGGTAATCTCGTTGCTCTTGGCGTCGATGGCCATTTGGCCCAGCACCATAGTGGTTGACTTGACACCAGGCGCTGACCATGTGGATGGCGGCCTTGTCGTTGGCGTTATCGAGACTGCGGCGGATCGTCTTGCCGTCAATGGCGACCAGGCGACCTTGGGAGGCGGTGGCCAACGTCGCGATCCATTTCATGAAGCAGGCCTCGAAGGCCTGCGGGTCGAGCATGGCGAACAGCCTCCCGAAGGTGTCGTGGGAGGGGATGCCGTTGGGCAGACCCAGAAAGGTTCGGAACCATGGCTCCTTGCATTCCCCGAATTCCTCGACCTGCACCCAGCCGTCGGCCCCGCAGATGACGGCGCTGATGGCGATGGTGAGGATGTCGGTGAGGCTGTGCTTCTTGGTTCGATCCATGCGAGGGTCTTCCAGTTCGGCAAATGCGCGCAGCAGGCCACAGGGTGCGTTGGCATCCATGCCAAGGCTCCTTTCTATCGTAAGGGATACTCTCTGCGTGGCCACAGTAAGCTTGTCACCCACCACACTATACGCTGCGCAATGCGGGCGCAACCCGAACACGACCCGAACATGCAAAATAATGCTTCACGATCCACTGTTTAGATGCGATTGCCCTGCGTTCGACGGTGTTTCGGATTGATTGCGGGCTGGGATCAACTATACTAAGTACGTGTACGGTTACCGTCGTGTCAACGTTTCGGATTGATTGCGGGCTGGGATCAACTACACTCTTCAAGCTCACATGCACTTCGTCATAGCAGTTGCGGATTGATTGCGGGCTGGGATCAACTACACTACTGGCACATGGTGGACCTTCATTGATCCAGTTGCGGATTGATTGCGGGCTGGGATCAACTACACTTTAGGCTTTCCCGAGGCGAATCACAAAGGTGGTTGCGGATTGATTGCGGGCTGGGATCAACTACACTTCAGGCGTCGGACACCCCGTACGCTTATGGGTTGCGGATTGATTGCGGGCTGGGATCAACTACACTGTCGGAAATCGCGGGCCAGCGTTGAGGTTGTTGCGGATTGATTGCGGGCTGGGATCAACTACACTGCTACCGGCCGCGCTGTAGTTGAGGATCTAGTTGCGGATTGATTGCGGGCTGGGATCAACTACACTTTCTTCGAGAACGTCACCGCCGCCGCACACGTTGCGGATTGATTGCGGGCTGGGATCAACTACACTCGCATCATCGACGCCTTCACGCATCCACACGTTGCGGATTGATTGCGGGCTGGGATCAACTACACTAAAAGGAGTAAGCAGCTACACTTACAGAAGTTGCGGATTGATTGCGGGCTGGGATCAACTACACTTGACCCAGTCGAGGCCGCACGTCTGTGCTGGTTGCGGATTGATTGCGGGCTGGGATCAACTACACTCCCGACGAGCTGCACCCCACCATTGATATGGTTGCGGATTGATTGCGGGCTGGGATCAACTACACTGAGGAGCAGACCATGCCGAAGGTGAGCAGAGTTGCGGATTGATTGCGGGCTGGGATCAACTACACTGGCCCCGGTCCCGGTCCGCTGCACCCACGTGTTGCGGATTGATTGCGGGCTGGGATCAACTACACTAAAGCCGCGTTGGGTGAGTGCGGCCACGGCGTTGCGGATTGATTGCGGGCTGGGATCAACTACACTTGGGAAAGGTGTGTACTCTTGTCCGTTATAGTTGCGGATTGATTGCGGGCTGGGATCAACTACACTAGCGAGAATCGGTTTTCCGCACAGCAGCACGTTGCGGATTGATTGCGGGCTGGGATCAACTACACTTATAGGGCTTGTGCTTGTGCCGCATTCACCGTTGCGGATTGATTGCGGGCTGGGATCAACTACACTGTCGGTGGTCGCCTGGACATGGTCCATGTGGTTGCGGATTGATTGCGGGCTGGGATCAACTACACTGACCATGGCGTCGTGGCGAGGGACGATGAGTTGCGGATTGATTGCGGGCTGGGATCAACTACACTTACCGTCGCCACGGCAAGACCGCAAGCAAGGTTGCGGATTGATTGCGGGCTGGGATCAACTACACTCAACAGATCGTTCGCCCGGTGCGTATCGACGTTGCGGATTGATTGCGGGCTGGGATCAACTACACTATGCACCTTGGCGATCCGTAGGACACCGCGTTGCGGATTGATTGCGGGCTGGGATCAACTACACTCCAACGGTTGGGGCGGCACGGTTGTTTACAGTTGCGGATTGATTGCGGGCTGGGATCAACTACACTGGCGTCGCGTTGAGCGAGTACGCGTCGCTGGTTGCGGATTGATTGCGGGCTGGGATCAACTACACTAAACCAACCGCCGGATCACGCCGCACCGCAGTTGCGGATTGATTGCGGGCTGGGATCAACTACACTCGCGACTTTCGCGGCCCGATCGCCGTCGTAGTTGCGGATTGATTGCGGGCTGGGATCAACTACACTGTTCCATGTCCCCGGGCGATGGATATGTACGTTGCGGATTGATTGCGGGCTGGGATCAACTACACTCCGCCAGACGTTATGTTCGATCCGAACTTGAGTTGCGGATTGATTGCGGGCTGGGATCAACTACACTGACGACGAGGAAGACGATGCCAAAGACCAAGTTGCGGATTGATTGCGGGCTGGGATCAACTACACTGGCCGCGGCGGGGAAGATCGCCACATACTAGTTGCGGATTGATTGCGGGCTGGGATCAACTACACTGCCGCTCCGCTCGTAGAGCGTGTTCACATGGTTGCGGATTGATTGCGGGCTGGGATCAACTACACTGGTCTCCGACAAGGTCCGCAAGCGTCGCAAGTTGCGGATTGATTGCGGGCTGGGATCAACTACACTCGATCTCCTGCAAGTGATTGCCTGCGGAGGAATTAGGGCACAGAGACGCTAGAATAACTCTAGCTGGGCGGGGGGTCTCTCGGTTGGTTTGCGCCGTTTTCCCCAGAAAACCAGCATACGTTCGTACTGTTTGTCGGTGATGCATAGCAATCGCACCTCTCCATCGGGGGGCAGGGCGTTTTTGATTCGCTGCTGGTGAACGGCGGCGTTCTCCTCGCTGGCGCAGTGACGAATATACACGCTGTATTGCAACATGGCAAAGCCGTCTTTGAGCAAGACCTTTCGAAACTGTGTATAGCTTCTTCGCGCCTGACGGGTGGAGGTCGGCAAGTCGAACATCGTCAGCAGCCACATGCAGCGGTATCCTGAAAGGTTCATGTTTCACTCATCTGAGCCATGGGGGGGGGGAAACGGTCGTCGACCCGACACGGAACGGCCAACGACTTGTCGCGGCCGCGTAAGCACCTGAGGAACGCGGCCGTGTAGCGGTGCAAAACAACCATGAGCGGCCCGGTCTGTTTCTCGAACGCCACGGTTGTATGCAGCAACGACAACAGCGCGCGTTTGGTCTGCGGATCAATCTCGGCGTTTCCCTCGTCGGCAAGCGCTTGCACGATGCGGTCGACCGCCGGTCGCAGCGGTTCGAGTAGATCATCGGCTAAGGCGAAGGCGTTGCTGCGATTGCTGTGGTGGATGCCCAGGGCCGGTTGCAGGCCCGCCGCGACCAGGGCGCGGGCAACCGCCGCCCGTAGGATTGCGTAGCCGTAGTTGAGCAAGGCGTTCAGTCCGTCGCCATCGGTATCGCGACGGAAACGCCGGTCGCCGCCGAGCGTGGCGGCTCGCTGGGCTCCGGTGAGCCACGCTTGCCAATAGAGCCTCGCGGCGTGGGCTTCAACGTTTTTGAGGTCGCCGCTGCGAACGTTCTCTCGCAGAACACGCAGCTTTCGCTGGACGATGGGCGCATGGTCGAGGTTGTCGGCCTGGGCGGCGATTTTGCCCCTGATCAGGTCGCGCCAGATACGTTTCTGGACGGGTTTGGACGCTTCAATCTGATCGCGAAGCCTCGCGGCCACCTCGGTGTTGCCGCTGACGGGCACCGACAAGGCGACGGGCAGATGGTTGCGACCGCAGAACACCACCACGGCGCCATAGTCGGCCAGTCGCGCCATCGCCGCCTGACTGAAGGTGGCTTGGGGGTGTTCGATGACCACGACGCCGATATCCTCACAGGGCACGCTTCGGATCGGGGCTTCCGCCGAACAACCGGGTTCGTGCAGGCGCAGTTGCTCATCCCGCACCGAAAGGTGCAACGGCTGGGACGAAATCTCGATAATTCGCTTGATCAATACGACGCCCTAATCACCCGCCCATCGCAAACGACCCAGTGTGTCTACTGTCACTTTTCGGCCGTTCAGGGTGCTGGGTTGAACGGAAAATCGCCCATCGTTCTTACCGGGCCTGGCGTCGGTGTGCTCCACGAACCAGATTTGTCCCTGGGTAGACGAGGCTGTCTTGAACATAAGAATCTTCTCTCGGCCTTTGTGTTCGGCAAGAATCATCTCTCCGGCCGACAAGCTCATCAGGAACACGGCGTCAGCGGGAATGGTCGGGTGGTCTTGCGGAGGTGTTCGCTGGACGATCGAAACGCCCTCCTTCGCCCGCTGGACGGCTTCGAGGCGAGAGACAAACACAGATGCGCGTTTGGTCTTGCCCTTGACCCGCCACTGGAAAATGCAGAGATGGTGATTGCTTCCGGGTTTGATCCACACTTCGCCGAGCGAGCCTTCGCGAATGGGGCGAATGGTCAAGTCGTTTCGATAGACTCGAACTTTCTTGATGGGCACGCCCGAGGGCATCGCGAGCTTGGCCATTGCTTGGCGGTACGCCAGCCGGTCGACCGACTTGCCGCGTCCGACTTCGATACCCACTTCCGCCAGGCGCGCTTCCACAATCCGGCGGATGCCGGCGTCACGAATGAGGTGGATCTCGTTAAGCGAAAGGTTCTCGACGCTCTTTCGCACAACGAACGCGCCTTCGACGCGGCTGCCGGCGGCGTCGTAGACGGGACTGTAGAACGTGTCGTTATGCAGCCCCCCCGAGACGCGGCGGCGCACGCGGTGGGACACCTTGATATCGCTGACGGCGTCGACGGCGCTCTGGCGGAAGTTGTCCCATGGCGGGACGATTTCGAGCAGTTCTCCGGTGGATCGGTCAATGCCCTCGCGGCCGCCGATTCGCCACATCGCGGCCAGTTCCTGCAGCCGCGACCGATTGGTCAGAGCCAGCACAATCGCATCGATCGCGTGGTGACGATGGTCGGCGCGGTTCTTCTCGCCGGCGCGAAGCTTGGTCTGAGCGATCCATGCGGGGCTGTCTGGCAATTCCGAAAGGATGTTCCCCATGCCCCACTGACGCCGCAGCGCGGCCGTGTACTGGCCCTTAAGGCCCAAAACGGCGTGATCGGCTTCAAACAGACAGTGGAGATACTCGACAGTGGCGCGTGTGATGTAGCCGGTGTCGACGAGTTGACGGTTGGTGAAGTCGTCCAAATCAACACTCTTCTGCAACAGGCGGCGATACACGCCGTAGGGCAGCGACCCCTTGCGGAGCAGGCTCTGCGCCTTCTGGCACACCTGTTCATACCGGTCGGGGTCGGCGGCGGCCAGCCATTCATACACGGTTCGCTGGCCCTTATCGGCGTTGCATCGCCGATGACAGACGACCTTGTTCGCTTGCGAGTCGTCCAGGGATCGGGAGCGAGGAAGGATGTGGTCTATGTCGACTTCGCCTCCGAACAGTTGGGTCTGGCTGATCGTGTGGGTGCAATACAGGCACTCGCGGTTCTGCCGCTGCCAGAGCAAATAGCGTGTGATGGAGTCGTGATTGACACGCACCCTGTGAGCGCGGATCTCGGCGGCGGCCTCTTCGCGCAGCTTCTCACGGTCGCGCATGGCCTTAATGTACTCGGCGCGTCTCTCGCCCCCGAGTTGAACCGACCTCGCCATTTCAACGTGGATCGCGTCGGGCTTGCCGTATTCGCGGATGATGGCGTTGACGACCTTCCGCAGTTCCACCAGCGCGCGCTTCACCACGGGGTTGGGGATGTCGCCGATCTTGCAGTCTTTCGCGCGGCCGGGCATGGGTAGTTTGTCGAAGATGCGGCGGCGAAGTTGGTCGCGACGGAGATACCCGGCCGCGTGCAACGCCGAGTTCTCGGCGTCGTTGGCCATGTAAGGCAGACCGGCCTCCAGGTGCGGCAGCAACTTGCGGATCGCCATCAGCGAAAGGCCGCCGTACCCGGCCGGCAACTCAACACAAAGCAGGGCGTCGGCCTCCTCGGGCGTGAACTCGAACGTCTCCACCAACGCATCGGCCGCGGCGTCTTCGTCGGTCTCGGCGTTGAGCAGGATTTCCACGATGGCGTCCTTCTGGTCATCGGGTCGCTCGTGCCACGATTTTCCCACCGCCTTGGCGATCTTCCAATCGGTGGTCATGCCCTTAATGGCGGCGCGTTTGGCCCTTTCGAGATTGAAACGAATCCCCTCATCAAAGGTGAGCTTCTTGCGGAGGTCGACGAACTTCAGTTTCTCCCGCGTCGCCAGATGATCGAGCACAACGGCGCGGTGTTCGGCCGAAAGCGCCTCCTCGGTGCGCGTGTCCGGGTCGATGTACCGGATGTTGTTCACCTCCTGCAACAGGCGAAAACGCTGAGCGAGTCGATGGCCCAAGGGACACCGTTTCTGTTTGGGCTCCAACTCGCATAAGCCCACGACCGACCGCGGCCAGTACACTGTACGCTGGAAGAAGGTCAGGCCGAACAAACCGAACGAAGCCAGATCATCTCGCCCCTGTCGAGACGGATCACGCTTGGCGATGGGCTTGCGATAGGATTTCCGCCGACCCTCGGCGCCGAAACACAGCGAATCGGTCAGCAGGTCGGGATGATGTGGCTGCTGCGCGACCCAAATAGCGAGGAACTCCTCTTCCAGCATCACCCGGCGCGTGTGTCTATCGCGGATACGATCTGAACCGTCCTCCTCTCGGTTGCGATGATCGAGCGTCTGCGTCTTCCGGTACAGATACTCGCCCAGCGTTCGCGATTCAGACGCCTGAATGCTTCTGGCAAGTTCGCTGATCTCGGCAAGCATCTTGCCGGCCTCCTTGTCGCCGGCGTCTCGCTTTCGTAGAGACAGAAAACCTCGGCGTTGGTTCAGGTGCATCAAAACGCGCCCGAGTTCATGGGGCGCGAGGCGCTCGTCAAGCGCACGGGTACGAAGCTCGTAAGGGTCAAGCGCGTACAGCCGGGCCTGTTCGGCCGGGTCGGTGGGGAACAGGCCCTTGTCGATCAGGGCTTTCTGCAATCGTTGCTTCCGCAGGCTGCGGCGCTGCGTCTTCCGACGAGCCGCCCTCGCATGTCGCCGCTGCTCATTGCGAGATACTTCCTTGCTGCTGCCGAAGTTATCCACCCCCTCGGGAAACGCCCTTACTCCCGATGCGAGGATTGAACATTTGCTTTCATCGACCAACGCCCAACCGATTGAATTCGGTCCCAAGTCTAATCCCAGCGTAACGGCCATGTGCCTTCTCCCTTTCAGGAATCCTGATAAGCCCCGCAGGTGAGTGAAGAACCTATGGTACCGCCAGGGGGCGAGGGCGTCCAGTTCGGTTCAAGGCAAAGGCAAGAACCTTCTGAATTACACTTGACAACAGCGGCGACAGGGGGACAATGCCGATGTGTAGTTGATCCCGGCTCGCGTCTTTTCGTAACAAGACGAAACATTCGCAAGCCATGCTCTACGGAGCAGCTGGTCGCCACCTCAAAGGGGCGACCTTTTTTTGCGCCCGCCCAACGCCCCCCTTTTTTTCCTTTTCTCTCACAACCTTTCACAACTCCTCATGCCGCGTGCGCAAGGACGATTGGACTCGTTACACTCTCTTGATTGCGAATTGCGAAATGCGAATTGTGGATTGGAACGGCGAACGGCGGACGGCGAACGAACGGCCGGCGGGGCCATTTGCGGGTTGAGAATTCGGGGTTTGGGGGTCGGATAGGCCGTTTGAGGCCGGTGACCGGCCTCAAAACGGCCTCGACCGGACTATTTGCCCGGATTATTGGGAGTACGGGCCAAACGGCCGCGGGAGAATTCGGACTTTGCCAGAAGGGCCGTCGGAGACGCACGTGGCGAGATTGACGATGACGGATCGACGCCGAAACGACTGGCTGCACACGAAGTACCGATGCACACTACCGGTATCGGATCGGCGCGGAACCGACGACGGAGGCGAGAATTACAAAAATGACCAAACGAACCCATTTGATTGCGGATTGCGGATTGCGAATTGCGGATTGGAACGGCGAACGGCAACAATTGACGGCGAACGGCGAGAAGCCGCCCACATACATAGGGCGGCTTCTGGCGGTGCGGCGATACGACGACGAGGTGCGGTGACGGCCGCGGGGACAGGCCGCGGCATGCCGCGGGCTATGCGAAACTGGTGGCGACGGCGATGAAGGCGTCCTTCATCTGGTCGACGGTGAGGACCATGACGCCGTCGGCGGGGTTGTCGTCGTGGGTGCGGCCGTCGACGCCCCAGGGATTGTGGACGGTGATGGTCCTGACGCCGTCGAGGTCGGCGACGCCGAGGACGGCGTAGGCGTGGCCGCCGACGATGGGGCCGGAGCCGCCGGAGCCGGAGCCGAGCGAGACGGTGGCGCCGGAGGCGATGTTGGCGGCGATGTAGTCGAACATCGCGGCGCCAGACATGCTCATGGTCCACTTGAGGGCGGTGCGGCGATTGGTGATCTCTTTGTACACGGTGCTCATCCAGCCGCCCTGGATGGAGTCGTAACTGCTAGACCCGTAGCGGAAGTAGGCGTAGGCCTTCTCGGCGAGGGCGACCCAGGTCTCCCCTTCGGCGCCGAGGTTGGCGTAGGCCGGCGAGCCGTTGCGCGTGGGCAGGTCGGCGTCGATGCGGAGGTACACCTCGCGGCCGCTGCGGTAGAACCGCACGGCGAAGGTGCCGTCGCCCAGGGAGGTGATCATCTGGCCGATGACGTTGGGATCGTCGTGAGCGTAACCGGCGAGCGAGGACAGGTAGTAGCAGTCGCCCAGGCCGCCCTGGTCGATATCGGCGACGGCCGGGGCGCCGACGAAGAGCGGGGAGGCGGCGTAGTTGGTGTAACCGGTGGCGTAGTAGGTAAGGGTCGGATCCTTGAGGTTCTGCCCGGCGATGCTGAGCGGAACGTAGGACGACGACAGCGGATTGTTGGAGTAGGGCTGGTAGAACTCGGTGATGCGATGGACGGCCGCGGCGTCGCGCTCGGCGGTCGAGGCGTCGAGCAGGCCGTCGGTGGAGTCGAACCAGTAGCTGTCGAAACCGTCGCCGCCTGAGATGATGTCGGAGCCGCCGCCGATGCTGATGAGCAGGTCGTCGCCGTCGCCGCCGTGGAGCTCAGCCGACTGACCGGCTTCGTACAACCGGTCGTCGCCGGCGCCGGCGTCGATCCAGGCGTCGGCGGTGACGGTGGAGTCGGTGCGGATAACGTCGGAGCCGCCGAAGCCGTACACGAAGACGCTGGCGAACAGCCCGTCGAAGACGCTGACGCCGGCGTCGGTGGACAGCGTGAGGGCGTCGTCGGTCTGCGACAGCGAGATCGCGTCGGATCCGTCGGTGCCGAGCACCAGCAGGCGAAGGCCCGAGGCCAACGACTGCACGTAAGTCATAATGCTCTCGCCGGGGGTCGGGTCGGGCGTCGGGTCGGGAGCCGGGTCGGGAGCCGGGTCCGGATCAGGCGTCGGGTCCGGGTCGGGATCCGGGGTCGGATCGGGATCGGGCGCCGGGTCCGGATCAGGCGTCGGATCGGGATCAGGATCGGGGGTCGGGTCCGGATCAGGCGTCGGATCGGGCTCGGGGCGCGGGTCGGTGGTGACGATGCGGATTTGGTAGCGACCGACATGGTCGCCGTCGCCGGCGGCGGTGATGTAGTAGGTCTCACCGGCGATGACGTCGAGGGCCAGGGAGGTGACCGAACTGGAGAAGTCGTCGCCGGCGGCCAGCAGGTCGCCGGCGATATTGGCGATCGACAGGGTGCAGGCGGCGACGCCGTTGCGGCCCTTGGGCGCCATGGCGACGTGCATGACGCCGGTCTTCTTGGCGACGACCTTCAGCAGGTCGAGGTCGGAGCCGTAGTTGACCCTGCCGCCGCGGCGGCCGTTGCCCCCGCGGCCAAGCTTGATCTTCTTGGCCTGCTCGGCGCTATCGCCGTGGTCGTCGTTGGGAACGCTGGTGAGCGTGAGCCGGTACGCGCCGGTTGTGCCGGCGGCGCTGCGGGCCTTGAGATAAAACACCCGGCCCGGCCTCACGCGGAACCGCAGGCGGCTGTCGGTGTTTCTGCGGCTGATGTTGTTGTTCCGCCTGATCCGCCGGCCGCGGCCGTTGAACAGTTCGAGGAACGGGTTCAGTCCCGACCCGTCGGCGGCGTTCATCTCGATGATGAAACGCCCGGAAGCCGGCGCCTCGAAGCGATATAGATCCGACGAGTCGGACGAGACGATCAGCCCGGTGAGATTGACGCTCTCATTGGCGCCGACCTCGATCAGTTGCGTTCGGCTGGAGACTTCGACCCCGACGGTCGTGGCCGCGTAGGAGGCCTGAGCCAGGGCTTCGACGCCTCCGGTTCGGTCGGCGCCGAAATCGAAGAAAGGAGTGCTGCTCATCAGCAGGCGGGGCTCCAGCCCCTCCAGCCGTGCGACGCTATCAGATGACGTACCCATGCTATACCCTCGGAACCAGAAACCTCGTATCGCCGGCCGCCTCCGAGGGCAGCGTCGCCAACTACGAACGCCCGCGGCAAACCCACGCGTGCATCCACATAGGAAACGTAAGATTCATCCGGCCTTGAGGCAAACTGGGTAACGTCGGTAATCTGCGGCACTCGAAGGCCGCCGCTGAGGGCGAATCGGCGGGAAGAAGCGATGGCGGAATGGATTTCGTCAGCCAAGTGTCAGCAGATCGTTACAGGGCTCATCTTCCGGTGCGGTCAGCCAGAATACAGACCAGGCCGTCCCTGAGGGGGGGACGGCCTGGCGGGGTCGGCATCGGGTTTGCGTGGCGGATCAGGCCAGGGATACCGCGAGACTCCTGAACGCCGCGGCCAGTTGATCGAACGTCAGCGTCAGCAGGCCGTCGCCGGAGTTGCCGTCGCTGCCGCCGCCGTCGAAGCCCCAGGGGTTGTAGACGGTGAAGGTGATCTGGCCGTCGATCTGCTCGGCGGCGATGACGGTGTAGGCGTGGCTGCCGACGATCGGGCCGGCGCCGCCGGAGGTGGAGATCATCCCGAGGGCGTGGCCTTCGGCAAGCTGATCGGTGATGTAGTCGAACAGGGCGATTTCAGTGTAATTGCTAATCCACGTGGTATCGCTGTCCTGGCCGGTGATCTGCTCGAAGACGGTGGCGACCCAGCCGCTGGCCAGCGAGGCGTACGTGTTGGCGTCGTAGCGGAAGTGGGCGTAGGCCTTCTCCAGCATCGGAACCCACATCTCGCCGCCGGCGCCGAGTTTGGCGTAGGCCGGCGAACCGTTTCGCACGGGCAGATCGGCGTCGATCCGCAGGATGTGTTCGACGCCGGCCCAGTCGTAGAATCGCACGGCGTAGGTCCCGTCGCCCATCGGAGCGATCATCTGATGCAAGGCCTCGGGGTCGGTAACCGACATCCCCGACAGTGCGGCGAGGAAGTAGCAGTCGCCGATCTGGCCCTGGGCGATATCGTCATAGCCGGCGCCGTCGACGAACAGGGGCGAGTCGGCGTAGTTGGCCCAACCGGTGGCGTAACTGGTGGCGGTCGGATCGGTGAAGTCCTGGCCGTCGATCACGGTCGAGACATACTGGGCGTCGCCGGGGTCGCTGCTGTAGGGCTGGTAGAACTCCGCGACGCGGTGGTCGGCGCCGACGGCGGCTTCGGCGGCGGAGAGGTCGTCGATGGTGTCGATGGCGTCAAGCCAGAAGCTGTCGAGCCCATCGCCGCCGAAGAGGTTGTCGGCGACGCCGCCGATGCTGACCAGCAGGTCGTTGTCGTCACCGCCGTCGAGTTCGGCGACGCCGGTCCCGGCGGCGAACAGCGAGTCGGCGCCGGCGCCGGCGTACAGCCAGGCGTCGGCGGTCACGTCGGAGGTGGTGCGGACGATGTCATCGCCGCCGAAGGCGTAGGCGATAATGCTGACGAACAGCCCGTCGAACGTCCACACGTCGACGCCGACGGTCAGCGTCAACTGGGCGCCGGTCTGGCTGAGCGTGATCACGTCGGCGCCGTCGGTGCCGATGACGGTCAGTTGCAGACCGCCGTCGACGGAGCTGACCTGGGCGGCGACGACGTCGCCGGGGGTCGGGGCGCCGCCAGATTCGACCGTCACGGTCACCGTGGCGACCGCGTCGGAGCCCTGGCCGTCGCTGACGGTGTAGCTAAAGCTGTCGGCGCCGTTGTAGTCGGCGTCGGGAGCGTAGGTGAACGTTCCGTCGCCGTTGTAGGTCACGGTTCCGTTGGCCGCCTGAGTGAAGTCGCTGACGGTGAGGGCGTCGCCGTCGATGTCGGCGTCGTTAGCCAGCACGTTGACCGTGGTCACCGCGACATCTTCAGCGGTGACGGCGACATCGTCGCCGGCGACCGGAGCGTCGTTGGCCGCGACCACCGTCACGGCGACGGTCGCCGTCGCGGAGCCGCCATTGCCGTCGCTGATCGTGTACGTGAACGCGTCGGCGCCGTGGTTGTCGGCGTCGGGAGCATACGTGAACGTACCGTCATCGTTGTAGGTCACGGTTCCATTGGCCGCCTGCGTGAAGTCGCTGACGGTGAGGGCGTCGCCGTCGATGTCGGCGTCGTTGGCGAGCACGTCGAGCGTGGTCACCGTGACGTCTTCGGTGGTGACGGCGACATCGTCGCCGGCGACCGGAGCATCGTTGGCCGCGGCCACCGTCACGGCGACGGTCGCCGTCGAGGAACCGCCATTGCCGTCAGTAATCGTGTACGTGAACGCGTCGGCGCCGTTGTAATCGGCGGCCGGGGTGTAGGTGAACGCGCCGGCGCCGTTGTAGACGACCGAGCCGTGGGCGGCCTGCGTGAAGGTGCTGACGGTGAGGGCGTCGCCGTCGATGTCGGCGTCGTTGGCGAGGACATTCGACGTCGTAACAGCGGCGTCTTCGGTGGTGACGGCGACATTGTCGCCGGCGACCGGAGCGTCGTTGGCCGCGGCGACCGCGACAGCGACGGTGGCCGTGGACGATCCGTCGGCTCCGTCGTCGACCGTGTACGTGAAGCTGTCGGCGCCGTTGTAGTCGGCGGCCGGGGTGTAGGTGAACGTGCCGTCACCGTTGTAGGTCACCACGCCATGGGCCGCTTGCGTGAAGGCGCTGACGGTGAGGGCGTCGCCATCGGCGTCAACGTCGTTGGCCAGAACGTCGCCGGTGGTGACCGCGGCGTCTTCGGTGGTGACGGCGATGTCATCGCCGGCGACCGGGGCGTCGTTCACCGAGTCGACCGTCACGGCGACGGTGGTCGTCGCCGAGCCGCCATTGCCGTCGGTAACGGTGTACGTGAACGCATCGGCGCCGTGGTAGTCGGCGGCCGGGGTGTAGGTAAACGTGCCGTCGGCGTTGTACGCAACCGCCCCGTGAGCGCCCTGCGTGAAGCTGCTGACGCTGAGGGCGTCGCCGTCGATGTCGACATCGTTGGCCAGAACGTCGACCGTCGTCACCGCAGTGTCTTCAGCCGTGACGGCGACGTTGCCGACGGCGACCGGGGCGTCGTTCACCGAGTCGACCGTCACGGCGACGGTGGTCGTCGC
>CBDVCA010000079.1:0-14579 GCA_965372365.1 uncultured bacterium | reverse complement strand
CAGCCTGGGCGGCAGGTTCGTTCTGCTGTGGAACCTCCTGAGCCGCGGGCTTCGCGTCGCCGGATTTCGCCTGGGCGTCGTCGTCGGATTCAGCCTGGGCGGCAGGTTCGTTCTGCTGTGGAACCTCCTGAGCCGCGGGCTTCGCTTCGTCGGATTTCGCCTCGTCGGCTTCGTCGGATTTAGCCTGGGCGGCAGGTTCGTCCTGCTGTGGAACCTCCTCAGCCGCGGGCTTCGCTTCGTCGCTTTGGGCTTCGCTTGGCTCGCCAGAGGCAGGTTCGGCCGTTGGGTCGACGGGGTCGGCGACCGGCTCAACTTCGGGGGCTTGGGGAGCCTCGGAGGTCGGCGGCGGGGAGGTTTCGTGGTTGGGTTCGACAGGCGCAGCCTGATCGGTCGGCTCCGTCGGGCGCGCGGCGTCTTGCCCCGACGGGTTTTCACCCGAATCGGTCATAACAACTCCGGATATGAAAGCTCATGGCGGCCCATGAGTTACATCCAGTAGGTTCCATGCACCCGGCCGTCACCGGGTTCCATACGCCCGTAGGCGGTCGGCTCCGACCCACACCCGCGTTAAGCAGCAGCAGGTCGAAGCAAACAGTATACGACCGCCAACCGGAATATCATCGCGCAAAATGGTTTCCGAGGGGGTACAAGCGGGCCGCATCACACGCAAGGGGCAATGCGCGGGGGGGCAACGCGTAGGGGACTGGCTCCACACCGTGGCCGAGTTGGCATGAATGTAAGCCCCCGCAGGGGGCGACTGTTAGTAGCCTCGGGCGCGAGCCCGTGGGGAAAGAGCCGCGTATGTACATAGAGCCCCCGCAGGGGGCGACTGAATGGACGGGGGAATAGGCCGACGTCGTTCAATCGCCCCCTGCGGGGGCTCTCTTGTTCATGGGATGCGCCAATTCCACGGGCTCGCGCCCGAGGCTACTACCAGACGCCCCGATGGGGCTGACGGCGACGGCCTTACGGCGACGGGCTTACGGCAACGGCCTCACGGCGACGGCCTTACGGCAACGGCCTTACGGCGATGGCCTTACGGCGATGGCCTTACGGATCCAGCACTACCGGCGGCCCTTGGCCGGACAATCGCAACCCTACTGCGACGCCAGCAGTCCCTTGAGGTCGGCGAGGCCGACGAGGGCGTTGTTGGCGTTGACGACGGGGATTTCGCCGATTCGTTTGTCGCGGAGGATGGCGAGTACGTCGCCGGCGCGGCGTTCGGCGTCGACGCAGGTGCAGTTGGCGGTCATGACCGAGCCGACCGGGCGTGTGAGGAAGTCGGGGTCTTTCTCGATGCCGCGACGGAGGTCGCCGTCGCAGAAAATGCCGAGGACCTTGCCGCTGGCGTCGCCGACACCGCTGTCATCGCCGCTGACGACGACGGCCGCGCCGCTGCGTGCGCGGGTGATTTTCAGAATCGCATCGCGGACCGGTCGGTCGGGGCCGATCACGGCGACGGCGTCGCCGACTCGCATGAGGTGCTTGACGGGCAGCGTCTTTCGGCCGAGGGCGCCGGCGGGGTGGCGCTTGGCGTAGTCTTCCACGTTGAAGCCGCGGCGCTTCATCAGGCACAGGGCCAGCGCGTCGCCGACGCACAGCATGGCGGTGGTGGTGGCGGTGGGGGCCAGGCCCAGGGGGCAGGCTTCGGTGAGGTCGCCCAGCAGGATGGTCATGTCCGACTGTGCGGCCAGGAACGAGCGGGCCGAGGCGGTGACGGCGATGATGGGCACGCCCATCGAGCGGACGAACGGCAGCAGTGCGGAGATCTCGGAGCTCTCGCCGGAGTTGGAGAAGATCAGCATCAGGTCGCCCGGCTGGACCATGCCGAGATCGCCGTGGAGGGCCTCGGCCGGATGCAGGTAGAACGCCGCCGTCCCCGTCGAGGCCAGCGTCGCGGTGATCTTGGTGGCGATCTGCCCGGCCTTGCCCATCCCGCACGCTACGATGCGGCCGGTGCAACGCTCCATCGCGTCCAGAGCCGCGGTGAACGTGCCGTCCAACTGATCGCGAACCTTCTCAATCGCGGCCAGTTCCATATTCAATACCTGTCGAGCGTATTCGATCGTCATGACGATATTGGAACCGATTTCCACCTCAGTGTCGCGCAAAATCTTCGCCGCGGCGTTGAGCGTGTGGGGTGTAGGGGACTGGCTCGGGAGTCTCGCTGCGGCGAGACGGACGTGCCTGTACCCGGTTGAATGGAATTGCAACTCCCGATTGGCCCCGACGTGGCGTTGCGTCTGTCACTGCGATTGGGGATTGGGGCAAAGCTCCGGGTACAGGCACTTTCGCTTCGGGCTCCGCCCTGCGCTGCAGAGCCAGTCCCCTGCGCTGCAGAGCCAGTCCCCTATCCACCATTCATTCCCCGCTATCGCGAGAAAAAGACTTGTTCGGCGTTGTAACTGCTGCGGACGTAGGGTCCGGAGGCGACGGCGGCGAAGCCCATGGTTTCGCCGTCGGTTCGCAGGGCGTCGAACTCGGCCGGCTCGACGAACCGCACCACCGGCAGGTGCGACGTGGAGGGGGCGAGGTATTGCCCGATGGTCAGCACGTTGCAATCGACGCCGCGGAGGTCGGTCATGACCTGGCGCACTTCGTCGGCGGTTTCGCCGAGCCCGACCATCAGACCGCTCTTGGTGACCAGGTCCGTCCCATGCTCGGAGGCGTAGCGGAGTACTTGGAGGCTGCGGGCGTAATTGGCTTGCGGGCGGACGGTGTCGTACAGCCGCCCGATGGTTTCGACGTTGTGGTTGAATACGTCGGGCCTCGCGGCCAGCACCGTATCGATCGCGGCCGTATCGCCTTGGAAATCGGGCGTGAGCACCTCGATGCGGGCGTTCGGCATGCGCTGGCGCACGGCCTCGATCGTCCGGGCGAAATGACCGGCTCCGCCGTCGGGCAGATCGTCACGGGTTACCGAGGTGATCACGACGTATCGCAGTTTGAGCTTCTCGCACGCAGTGGCGACGGCTTCGGGTTCGTCGGCCCGTGGGGGGGGCGGCGCTCCGGTCGGGACCGCGCAGAAGCGGCAGTTACGCGTGCAGTGGTCGCCGAGGATCATGAACGTGGCCGTCCCGCGAGCGAAGCACTCGCCGCGATTGGGGCAGTGGGCTCCGTCGCATACGGTGGTCAATCCCAGTTCGGCCAGCAGGGCGGTGACTTCGTGCAGCTTGGCGCCGGCGGGGATTCGCCGCTTCAGCCAGGGGGGCAGTCGTCGTCGGGTTGTGTCGCCGGTGTCAGTCATCCATCTCGTCCACCGAGCCGGTTCGGGCCGACTCGAAGCCAAATACGTCGAGCGTGCATTGTACCACGTCGTCGACCACGTCGGAAACGTCGATGGGCTCCCCCAGCAGCTTGGCCATACTGGTCACCGCCTTGTCGCGGATCCCGCACGGCACGATCCAGTTGAAGTGCGACAGGTCGGGGTTCACGTTCAGCGCGAACCCGTGGTACGAAACCCACCGCCGGATCGCGATGCCGATGGCCGCGACTTTTTTCGCGCCCACCCACACGCCGGTGAACCCTTTGCTGCGGCCGGCGTCGATTTCGAATCGGCCCAGCACGCCGATGAGCACTTCTTCCACGTCCCGCAAGTACCGATGCACGTCGCGGCCGTGGCGGTCGACCCGGAGGATCGGGTAGCCGACCAGTTGGCCGGGGCCATGGTAAGTAACGTCGCCGCCGCGCGAGGCTTCGTGCAATTCAACACCCGCGGCGGCCAGCGCCTCGGGCGTCGCTATGACATTCCTTCTGTCGGCGCCGCGGCCGAGTGTGATCACCGGAGGGTCGTGCTCGACGAGCACCAGGTAAGCCAACTCGCTCTCGGACGCCTGTACGCGTCCCCACAACCGCTGCTGCAACTGCAGCGTGGGTTCGTAGGGTGCGTGTCCAAGATTGAGTATGACCAATTCTGCCATGATAGTTCGGGCGCGAGCATAACTCGCAAGTACATCACGATTGTAGCGGCCGGAGCTGTTACTAGCCCCCCGCAGTGCGGGGGGACGAACGTCCCCGCGGCCTGCAACCTGCGGATCGACTCTTCAACGATCTTCGCGCCCGGCGTCGCATCCACAGCCGCGGCGCCATGGGTCCAACGACCCCCTGCACTGCAGGGGGATAGTAACGGCAACTAGTAACGGCAAGGCGATTCTCACGCCGTCGTCGAGTCGATCGCTTACTTCCTACTTACCGGCGACCTTCAGCAGTTCGTCCTCGGCGCCCTTGGTCCACATGCCGTTGACGAGTTTGGCCGCGACGGTGGGGTAGTGGTCGCCCAGTTGGGTCAGCGGGATAAGTCCCATTTCGCCGAGCGTGGGGTAAACCATGATCTTGCCGGCGAGGGTTCGGTTCTCGACGGCGGCGATGCCTTCGATGGCGCCGGCCATGCCGCTGACGGCGTCGACGGAGCAGTTGGTGTCGAGCCGGCCGGATGTGACCTTACCGAGCACGATCTTCATATCGCTGATCCGCGAGCCGCTGGTGCCGAACATCCAGCAGCGGTTGGCGATGTAGGTGTCGAGGTCCACGTCCTGCCGCGTGCCGGCCGGGATGCCGGCGAAGATATTGATCAGGCACCCGTCGGCGCTGTCATGGATGGCCGCGGCCACCAGGGCCGGGACGGGGGCCATCAGTGCGATGTAGGTGAATTTCTCGGTCAGCGGGTTGGTCTGCGGGTTCACCAGTCGCAGCGTGGCTCCGTTGGCGGCGGCGAGGGGGCGGGCCTTGGCGCCGAGCGATTCGAGGCGATCGTCGTCGAAATCGGTGGCGACCATGGTCACGCCGGCGGCGCCGGTGCACAAGTCGCGGATCGCGTGCATCTGGCCCATCGGCCCGCCGGCGCCGACGACGAGAACGGAATCGCCGTCGCGGATCTCACCGGTGTCGGGGATGCGGGCGTAGCCGTCGGCGGGGTCGGCCGAGGTCGTGCCGGTCCATCGGGTCATGCCGTAGTGCGTGCGCCCGATGTCGATCGACACCGGCTCGCCGAATGTCGCCCCGCCGGTGACGATATTGAAAATGCCCTCGGCGGCCAGCTTGTCGCACAGGGCCTCGACGGCAGCCTTGTTGGCGCCGAAGTAGACGATGTCGTCGAAGGCGAAGTCGGCCAACGCGGCCACGGCGTCAGGGTCGACTTGCACGGTCTCGGCCGGCTCGCCGTCGGGGCTGTAGGCGTCGGCGACGCCCTGAACCTCGCAGCCGGTTTCGGCGACGATGAGCAGCTTGCCGCCGGCCTTGATGGTGCGGCGTTCGACCGTTACGTACGAGCATTCCACGCACGCCCACGGCTCGACCAACGCGACGGCCGAAGCGCTGATTCCGCTCTCGACGGGGATCAGAAACGACTCGCCGGTCGCCGGGTCAACGGTGATCCGCTCGTCCATGAGGACGTATTCCTGCAGCCCGCCTTCCAAGTTGTATCCGAAAGACGCATTGGAATTGGCCGTCGGGAAGGCCCGGTAGTCGGTCTGGATGAGCCGGCGGTCGCCGACCTTGCATCGGGTGACCTTGTCGCCGACGGCGACGATCTCGCAGACGGCCTCGTGGCCGGGGACGGTGGGCTGGTCGCCGGGAACGTAGCTGGGGATCTCGGCCAGTTGCTCGGCCGACATGCCCGAAAGGACCTCGGTCTTGCGGGCGTGCTTGGCGAACTGCTTGAGCAGTTTCAGGTCGCTGAAGCACAGCCCCACCGACTCGATTCGCCCGATCACCTGCGTGGGCCCGCATGGGTGGACGGCCTTGGCCGTGTTGAGTTTCAGTTCGCTCGGGCCGGTCAACTGCACGGCGTATTGCGTCTCGGGAAGCATGTGGATGCCTTTCTCAGCGTTGCGAGTTTAGCTCAGCATAACCTGTCCGCCGGTGACGGGGACGGCTTGGCCGGTTTCGTATTGTTGATCGATCAGGTAGTAGACGGCGTTCATCACGTCGGGGGTGGTGCAGCCGCGGCCCATGGGAACCTTAGATTCGTAGAACGCCCGAACGTCGTCGATGGTCTCGGCGCCGGGGACCTTGCCGGTCCGCAGGTATTGGACGAACAGGCCGTTGTCGGGGTCCGACCACAGGGGGCCGTCGAAGAAATTGCCCGGGCAGATCGAGTTGACCTTGACGCCGTCCTCGACCAGTTCCAGTGCGAACGACTGGGTCAGCCCGATGCCGCCGAACTTGCTGCCGGCGTAGGCGGCGTTGCGGTTGGAGCCGGCGAGCCCGCTCTTGGAATTGATCTGAATGATGTCGCTGCGGTAGCTCTCGTCGGCGAGGTAGCCCATTGCCATAATCGGAGCCGCGGCCTGAACGCAGAGGAAATAGCCCTTGTAGTTAACCGCCGCGACGAAGTCGAAATCCTTCTCCGGGATCGTCTTGACGCTGCCGGCCTTCAGGACGCCGGCGTTGTTGACCAGCACGTCGAGACCGCCGAAGGTGCGGACGACCTGATCAAAGGCCGCGTGGACCGACGCGGCGTCGGTGACGTTGATCGCCAGGCCGATCGCCCGGCCCGGCCCGGCCGTTTCGCAAAGGGCGGTCGCGGCTTGGACGGCGCCGTCGACGTTCATGTCGGCGAGAATTACTGTCGCGCCCTGGCGGACGAGGTCCTGGGCGATTTTCAGGCCGAACCCCTGCGCCGCTCCGGTGACCAAGGCGACTCTGCCGGCCACGCGTCCTTCGGCGGCCGGAGCCGCGATACGGAACGTGCCTACGCCCTCGACCACGACGGCGTCGGGCTTCTGGCAGCAGACGCCCTTCTTCAACGCCGCGACGATCTGCGCGGGCGTCTCGGCGTCGGCTGGTAGTGCAACGGTCAAGGCGCCGTCGGCGGAGCCTTCTTCGAACGTCACCAGCTTGGGGGCGCCGTTGGCGGCCAGCAGCACACGCAGGGCTGGGGCGATAATATTGATCTTCTCACGTTCAGTAAGCGGCATCGTACAACCTCAAGGTAAGGGTGAATCGTCGGTTTCACGGCGCCCATTATAGAAGAAGCCGCGGCGCCCGATGATGTCGACGACATCGGTCTATTTCACGTCGGCGACGGCCTTCAACACCCGTCGCGGCGGCAGGTGCAGGGCGGCGTTGAGGGCGTCTTCGGCGGATTCCTTGATCGCTTCGCTGATGGTCGGGTGGGCGAAAATGACCTCGGCCAGTTCGGTGGTCGACACCTTCCGGTCCAACATGCACGCGGCGGTGGCGATGACCTCGGTGGCGTTGTGGCCGACCATGTGAACGCCGAGCAGCGCGTCGGTTTCGCGATGGCGGATGACCTTGACGAACCCTTCGGTGTGATGGGTGGCCATGGCCTTGCCCAAGTGACCGATCGGGAACATGCCGATCGAAATCGGCAGACCCTGCTCGACGGCCTTCTGATTGGTAAGACCTACGCCGGCGATCTCCGGGAAGGTGTACACGCACCACGGAATCGCACCGTCCATCACGCGATCATGGCCCAATGCGTTCTCGGCCGCCACCACGCCATGGGCCGACGCGGCGTGCGCCAGCAGGCACTGGCCGTTGGCGTCGCCGATGCAGTAGACGCCCTTACTAGCGGTTTCCATTCGATCGTTCACGCGGATGAACCCGCGGTCGGTCTCCAAGCCGATCGTCTCCAGGCCGATATCGGCGGTGGCCGGTCGGCGGCCGGTGGCGACTAAGACCTTGTCGGCGGCGATCTTCTCGCCATTGGCGAGCGTGACTTCCACGCCCTTGCCCTTGGCGACAATGCCGTCGACCTTGGTGTCAGTGAAGCAGCGAACGTTGCGACCGGCGAAGCTGGCGGCCAGCGTGTCGGCCAGTTCGGCGTCCATCTCCGGCAGCAGCCGCGGCATCATTTCGACGATTGTGACCTCAACGCCCAGCGGCTGCATCATGCAGGCGAACTCGCAGCCGATGACGCCGCCGCCGACGATGACGAGCTTCTTGGGCAGCACGTCCCAGTGCAGAGCTTCGTCGGAGGTGCAGACGAGGTTCGGATCTTCCGGCCAGCCGGGGATCCGCGCCGGCGTCGAGCCAACCGCCAGAATGATCTTGTCGGCGGTGAACTCGCTGGCTTTCCCGTCGGCGCCGGTCACGGCGATCTTGCCGGGACCGTTAAGCTTGCCGGTTCCGTTGAACACGGTGATCTTCCGCGCCGCGAACAGGCCCTTAATGCCGCCGCGAAGCGTGGCGAGAACCTTGTCCTTGCGCTTCTGGATCTTGGTCCAGTCGAAGCTCACCTTCCCGCCGACGCTGACGCCGAGGTCGCCGGCGTGGGCGATCTGGTGCAGCATCTGGGCCGAGGCCAGCAGGGCCTTGGAGGGGATGCAGCCGTTGTTGAGACACGTGCCGCCGAGGTGGCTCTTCTCCACAACCGCAACCGAGGCGCCCAGTTGGGCAGCCTTCAATGCGGCGATGTATCCGCCGGGGCCAGAACCTAGGACTGCGATATCGAAGTGGCTATTGGGCATCGTGTTCTCACTGGTAGAGGCAAAATACGAAATACGAATATCGAAATACGAAACAAATACGAAACGGCAAATAACGGCAAAACAGCAAACAACGGCGAACAGCGAATGATTGCGATCGTCTATTGCGACTTCTGGAGGATGGCGCCGAAGATGAGCATCAGTTCGACGGACTCCTGGCGGAGGGCCTGTCGTTGCTGCTCTACGTGATTGTCGTCGCTGCCATCCAGAAGATCAAACCAATACCGGCATTCCTTCGCTTCCTTGCGGCAGATGCGGATCCGCATGAGAAAGTCCTTCTTGCTCAGAGCCTCGTTAGCTTCTATATAGTTCGCCCCCACCGACCCGGACGACCGCACAACCTGTTTAATGTCGTCAACATTCGCCAAATTCCGCGGCATCGCCTTAACGAATACCCGTGTCTCCCTCGCAAACGCCAACGTCCTGTCTTCCAAGTCGTACTGCTTGCCCCCTGACATTAGCGTCTCCTATCTATTCGAGGTCTTCCCACGGTCAGCATCATGGTTTGTCGTTTTGCCGTTTGCCGTCTTGTCGTTTGCCGTTCGCTGTTGTTTGCTGTCGTTTGCCGTTATTTGTCGTTTGCCGTTTTCGAATTTGTTTCGTATTTCGATATTCGTATTTCGTATTTCCCGTTACCGCAGAACTTCCGGTTCTTCCAGCAGTTCCTTCAATCGTCCCAAGAACTGAGCCGCGACGACCCCGTCAACAACCCGATGGTCGCAACTGAGCGTCATGGTCATGACGCGTCCGGGCTTGATGGCTCCGTCGACGACGATGATGTCTTCGCGTACGGCGCCGACGGCCAGGATGCCGGACTCGGGGGGGTTGATGATCGCCGCGAATCGGTCGATACCGAACATGCCCATGTTGGTGATGGTGAACACGCCGCGGCCCATGTTGGGGATCCTTCCGTTGCGGGCGGCGTCGACGACTTTTCGCGTCTCGATGGCCGTCTGCTGAAGATTCATCTGCTCGGCGCCCAAGACAACCGGGACGACCAGGCCTTCGTCCATGCCCACGGCGATGCCGATGTTGGCGTTAGGATGTAGTGTGATGGCGTCGCCGTCGATCCGGCTGCGGAAGGCGGGGAACTCGCCGATCGCCTTGCCGACCGCACGAACGACGACGTCGTTTACGCTGCACTTGTACGAGGCTTTCTCGGCCTTATAGAACGTCATCATCGCGTCGGCGTTGACGGTGATTTCGATGTAGAAGTGCGGGATCGTCTGCTTGGACATCAGCAGATTCGTCGCGATAGCCTTTCGCATGGAACTCATCGGAAGTCGCTGCGCCTGGCCGGTCGTCACCGCGACGGTAGCGGCGGCCGGGGCTTGGGCCGGTACGTCGGTCGAGAGAATCCGTCCGCCGGGTCCGCGGCCGGCGCCGACGGCGGCCAGGTCGACGCCGCGTTGGCCGGCCAGCTTTCGCGCGGCCGGCGACGCCTTCACGCGGCCGGTTTTCGTCTTGGCCGCGGGCGTGACGGGCGCCATCGGTTTGTCCGGCGCTGCGGTCGCCGCCGCGGGGGCCGGTGCTGCGGCAGGTGCGGCCGCTGCTGCGCCGCCGTTGGCGGCGATGTACGCGTCGGCGTCGGCGTCGTTGTCGGCCAGGAAAGCGACGGGCTTGAACACTTCGACAATATCGCCTTCGTCGGCGACGATTCTCGCGAGGCGACCGGCGTCGGTGGCTTCGACCTCGACGGCGGCCTTATCGGTTTCGACTTCGAAGATCACATCCCCGACGGCGATCGAGTCGCCGGCCTTGACTCGCCAGGCGATGATCGTGCCTTCTTCCATCGAGTTGCCGGCCTTGGGCATCAGCACGGGCGTCACCGCTCCGCCGGCGGCGGGGGCCGCGGCTTCGGCGACCGGGGCGGCTACATCGGCGGCCGCGGCGTCTGCAGCGGTCAGCGTGGCGATCGGATCGCCCACGTTGGCGGTGGCGCCGGCGGCGACGAGGATCTTGCTGAGGGCGCCGTCGCGGTCGGCCTGAATCATCACGCGATTCCGCTGGGTCTGAATCTCCAGCAACGTTTCGCCTGTGGCCACCTGCGCGCCGACGGCTTTCAGCCAGCGAACCACGGTGCCGTCGGTCATGTCTCTTTCGGCCTTCGGTAATACTATCGTATGCATGATCTATCCATATATGAGTGAATCGTGTTCCAAGTTGAGCACTATACTAGGAACATCCGCGCAATAGTCAATCAGAAATGGTCATTATTCTGTCAGTATTCTGTTGATGTTTTGCAGAGTGCTTGGTACAAGTGGGCCGCGTTGGATCCGAATCCAGCCGATGCACAGGAGTTTTGATGCGGTCGTCCACACGACATCGCCACGACAGTATACTGGCCCAAGTGTATGAGAAGCAGCACGTTACAGCCAGTGGCCTTGCGGAGTCGCTCTCGGTGTCCGAGGCGACCATCCGTCGCGATCTCCACGCGCTGGCCGAGCGGGGTCAGTTGGAACTGGCTTATGGCGGGGCGGTCGCTCCTCGCAACAGCGATTCGTCGTTCCGGGCCAAGGGTATGCGGAACATCGACGCCAAGCGCATCGTCGGTCGTCTGGCGGCCAAGCAGATTGGCGTTGGCGGCCAGATCTTCATCGACTCGGGTACGACGTGTTTCGAGATGGCCCCTCAACTTCGCGCCAAGCAGGGCGTATCGGTCATCGTCAACTCGGCCCGGCTGGCGTTGGAACTGGACGCCCCTCACCTGGAAGTGATTATGCTGGGCGGGCAGTACCGCCACGGCCGCATGGACACGATCGGCCCGTTGGCTGTGGCCACGCTGGAGCAGCTTCGCGGGTATACCGCTTTCATCGGGGCCGACGGGTTGAGCATGGAGTTCGGCCTGACGGCCAACGATATCGAGAGCGCCCACCTGTATCGCCTGGCGGTTAGCAACGCGCGCCGGACGGTGCTGTTGGTCGATAGCAGCAAGTTCCTGGCGCCGTCGCTGTGCAAAATTGTCGATTGGGACCCGATCGACGAGGTCGTAACCGACGTCGCGCCGTCGGAGGCGTGGATGGAGTTTCTTGCAGAACGCACTATCGAGGTGACCTGTCCGGCTGAACACCGCGACGAGGCGGACGTGCAACAGGCCCTTTGAAGACCAACAACCGCAACCGAACATGATATTTGGAGCACAGGTACGATGCCGAAAAATCAAGTAGTCTGCCCCGTTGAGGTCCGCAAGAGCGGCCAAATCGAATTCAAGCCGATCCCCGTCAATCAGTATCAGAAGACGGTCAAAGACGAGGTGAAGAACCTCGGCGCCGCCAACCTCGTCCGCATTTATCGCGACATGGCGATCATTCGTGCGTTCGAAGGCATGCTCAACGAGATCAAGCTCACTAAGAGTTATCAGGGCATCGAGTACAATCACGGCGGCCCCGCCCACTTGTCGATCGGTCAGGAATCGGCCGCGGTGGGTCAGGCGTACGGGCTCGGCGTCGACGACCACATTTACGGCAGCCACCGCAGCCACGGCGAGATTCTCGCCAAAGGCCTGTCGGCGATCGAGAAGCTCGAGGATGGGGCGCTGACCGGCATCATGACCAACTACTTTGACGGCGATTGCCTCAAGGTGGTCGAAGGCGACGCCAACGGGTCGGTCACGGATCTGGCGATCGATTTCCTGATCTACGGCGCCCTGGCCGAGATTTTCGCCCGGTCCACCGGTTTCAACAAGGGCATCGGCGGCTCGATGCACGCGTTCTTCCCGCCGTTCGGGATTTATCCCAATAACGCCATCGTGGGCGGCTCCGGCGACATCTCCGTCGGTGCGGCTTTGTTCAAGCACGTCAATCGCAAGCCCGGCGTCATTGTCTGCAACATCGGCGACGCCTCACTCGGCTGCGGGCCGGTATGGGAAGGCCTGTGCTTCGCGACGATGGACCAGTACAAGAAGCTTTGGGACGACGCCCACAAGGGCGGGCTGCCCCTGATTATGAACGTCGTGAACAACTTCTACGGCATGGGCGGTCAGCCCAACGGCGAGACGATGGGCTTCGAGTTCCTCGCCCGTCTCGGCGCCGGGATGAACCCCGAGCAGATGCACTCCGAGCGCATCGACGGGTTCAACCCGCTGGCCGTGATCGACGCGATCGCCCGCAAGAAGAAGATCATCGCCGCCGGCGACGGTCCGGTCCTGTTGGACACCATCACCTACCGTTACAGCGGCCACTCGCCGTCGGACGCCAGCAGCTACCGCACCAAGGAAGAGGTCGCCGCCTGGCAGGAGCACGACCCGCTGGTCACCTACGCGGCCCAACTGGTCGAGGCCAAGGTCGCCACGCAGGCCGATATCGACGCGATGGTCGCCGGAGCCGAGGCGCTGATCCTCAAGGCGTTCACCAAGGCGATCGACGAAGAGATCAGCCCGCGTGAGCAGTTCATGCACAGCGGCAACCTGCTCGAGCAGACGATGTTCTCCAATCAGAAGGTCGAGTCGCTCGACCCCGGCCGCGAGCCCGATGTGCTGATGCCGATCGAAGAGAACCCCCGGATCAAGATGCTCGCCAAGCGTAGCCGCGGCGGGCTGGACGAAGACGGTCAGGTGATTCCCAAGGGTCGCTGCATCGCCATTCGCGACGCGTTGTTCGAGGCGATCATCGAGCGGTTCTACACCGACCCGACGCTCGTCGCCTATGGCGAAGAGAACCGCGATTGGGGCGGGGCGTTCGCCGTCTATCGCGGCCTGACCGAATGTCTGCCGTACCACCGGCTGTTCAACAGTCCGATCTCCGAGGCCGCGATCGTCGGCACCGCCGTCGGCTACGCCCTCGAAGGCGGTCGCCCGATGGTCGAACTGATGTACTGCGACTTCATGGGCCGGGCCGGCGATGAGATTTTCAACCAGATGGCCAAGTGGCAGTCGATGTCCGGCGGCCTGCTGAAAATGCCCATGGTGCTCCGCGTATCGGTCGGCTCCAAGTACGGCGCCCAGCACAGCCAGGACTGGACCAGCATCTGCGCCCATATCCCGGGCCTGAAGGTGGTCTTCCCGGCCACGCCCTACGACGCCAAGGGCATGATCAACGTGGCGCTGACCGGGACCGACCCGGTGGTGTTCTTCGAGAGCCAGCGACTGTACGACCAGACCGAGATCTTCGTCGACGGCGGCGTCCCCCAAGAGTACTACGAAGTCCCGTTCGGCGAGCCGGCCGTCCGCACCGAAGGCTCCGACCTGACGATCCTCACCATCGGCGCCACGCTGTACCGGGCCATTGAGGCCGCCAAGACGCTCGAAAGCGAATATGGCGTTTCGTGTGAAATTATCGACGCCCGCTCGATGGTGCCGTTCAACTACGACAAGGTCATCGAGTCGGTCTCCAAGACCCGCAAGATCCTTCTGGCCTCAGACGCTTGTGAACGCGGCAGTTACCTTCACACCATCGGCTCGAAGATCTCCCAACTCGCCTTCGACGAGCTCGACGCTCCCCCGGTCGTCGTGGGCGCCAAGAACTGGATTACCCCCGGCGATGCGGTTGAAGACTCGTTTTTCCCGTACCCCAATGATATAATCGACGCCGTCCACGAGCACATCACGCCGCTGGCCGGCTACACCGCCAAGCGTGCGTGCAGCGTCGAGACGATCAAGAACAACAGCGCCGTCGGGCTGTAACCGCCCCCAAGATGTGTAGCAGATTGAACGTGAGCGGCGGATGGGACTGGATCCCCATCCGCCGCTTTGCGTTGTGGAGGCAATGCGAATGATTCGTCCATGCTCCGCCGCGGCTCCGGCGGCGCCGGAGGCTCCGGAGGACGGGTAGGTCGATGCGATCGCGGCCTGTCTTTGCTGGTAGCCCCGTAGGGGCGTTTGTAAGTAGCCTCGGGCGCGAGCCCGTGGAATGGAGATGCCCAACGGGGGACGAGCCCCTGTAGGGGGCGATTGAAAGGGGCGCACATGGGGCGCACATAGTCGGCAAGGATCCGGCGCGTGTGTGGGAGTGGCGCCGGGTTCAATCGCCCCCTGCGGGGGCTCTTTCCTAGTTCGGGGGGCGCCATACTTAATTGCTTCGGCTTGACGGTCTGCTTGGAGCGTAATAACATTCGTGCATGCTGGAGATCGCGCGCACTGTAACGCCGGGGTTGCCGCATCGTGTAACGCAACGGGGCAATCGTCGGATGCAG
>CBDVCA010000078.1:0-14587 GCA_965372365.1 uncultured bacterium | reverse complement strand
GAAGAGCAGTACCCAGTGGTCTCACAGTGGCCGTCGAGACAGTAGAAGTCTTCCGACCCATCGGAGAACACCCGGGGCGAATGCCCGAGGGAGTCTTAGAGTTGTTTACCCACCGTGTCGTGAGCAGCTCGCCCTCGCCCGAATCTGGTGTGCGGCATTTTTCGCTAGCGCGTCATAATATCTTATATTACAGCGACGTACCGCGGCATCGCGGATTGGAGATAAGTCTAAGGGGACAGGCTACTTTTTCGCGATTTCGGGCCTGTCGTCTGGGGACGGCGGGAGGATTCCAATCCCACCACACGCCGAGTTTTGAATCGCTTCTCTCGTTGGCGTGGCGCCGCGGCTAGCTTATCCGATACGCCCAGCCAAGGACCAGACGCTACAGCAAGCCTATCATCGCGTTCTCCAGTTTTCACGCTGCTCTTTCGGCATTTGGGGCATTACTCTGCCTCCAGCAAGGCATTGCGGCAGAAATGACCAGCGAACTTAACGCGTGGTCGGCACGTAACAAGCGTAAAGCAAGGACAACGCCGCATGCCGGGAGGAGGTGTTCTTGCGGCCGTGCAAATCGGCGTCGGGAAGACTGAAATAGAATTCCGGGCCCAACGACCTAACAAAGGAACGCTTCGTGTGTCTGTAGATGAAGCGTTTCATGGGTTCAGTGCCCGGTCGCATGGATTCCGTGTCCGGTCTCGTGGGTTCTGTAGTCAACCGAAGGCTTGGGAAGGGAGTGGATTCCCTGATACACACACTCAGAAGGGTAGGGTTGCCCCCTGGAGCCCAATATGTTGGCTTGTAAGGCCTGATGAGATACCTGTTGCTATGCATGTGTCTGAAAAAATATTACATAAAGGACTGGCGGATATGGGCTTACAGTGTCAAGCGAACGGGATTCTCTTGACTTTGTCGCCATATCTGCTATAGTTGCGCGCACTATGGTATCGGCAAGCACCACAAAGAAGACGATTCGGGCGAAAACGACGCGTAAAGCGCCGTTTCGCACCTATGACGCCGCGATGAAGTATCTGTTCTCGATGACTGATTACGAGCAGATGCTGCGTGTGCGGTATAACCGGGATACCTTTAGCCTCGATCGTATGTTTAAGATTCTGCATGGTTTAGGGAATCCGCAAGATAAGTTGCGGTCGGTCCACATCGCCGGCACCAAGGGCAAGGGCTCTACGGTGGAGATGCTGTCCACCATGCTCGTGTCCTGCGGATACAAGGTTGGGGTCTATACGAGCCCCCATATCACCGATATCCGCGAGCGGGTGAGAATCAACCGATCCATGATCACCCAGGCGGCGATGACGCGGCTGATCTGCTCGATTGAGCCGATCGTCCGCCAGATGGGCGATGACAAGCCGACGTTCTTCGAGCTCTTCACGGCGATGGCGTTTCAGCACTTCGTCAATGAAGAGGTGGACGTGGCGGTGATCGAGACCGGCCTGGGCGGGCGGCTCGACTCGACCAATGTGCTGACCCCCGACGTCTGCGGGCTGACGAGCATTTCGTTGGACCACACGCAGCAGTTGGGTCGCACGCTGAGTCTTATCGCTCGTGAGAAGGCCGGAATCTTCAAGCCCGGCGTCCCGGCGGTAAGTGTGCCGCAGAAGCCGGAAGTGGAAGGCATGTTCAGGACCGTCGCCAAAGACTCCAAGACGCCGCTGATGTTCGCCGGCCAGGACATCCACTTCAGCTACCGATTTGAATCGAGCCGGACCGTCGGCCCGCATACCCGCGTGTGCGTGACGACCGACACCAGTCAGTTCGAGCATCTGCCCGTGCCGCTGTTGGGGGAGCATCAGGCCCTCAACTGTGGGCTTGCCCTGGCGCTGTTGGACGAACTGAAGAAGAAGGGTTTCGATAAGATCGACGATCAGGTCGCCATCGACGGGCTGCAGCACACGTACCTGCCGGGTCGGATGGAGATGATGTGCGCCGATCCTCGGATTTTGGCCGACGGCGCCCACAACGGCGCGTCGATCGCCGCGTTGATGAAGGCCGTCGGGCAGAATATTCCTTACGACAGTATGGTGGTCGTATTCGGTTGCGCCGCCGACAAGGACATTCCCGGCATGATGCGGGAATTGGCCCTCGGCGCCGACAAGATTGTATTCACCGCCACCTCGGGATCGCGTATGGCCAAGCCCAAGGACCTGTGCGCCGAGTTTGAAGAGTGCAGCGGCAAGATGGCCCAGATCGCCGAGACCACCGATGAGGCCCTCACGATCGCCATGTCGGCCGTCAGTCGCGAGGACATCATCTGCGTCACCGGCAGCTTCTACCTCGTCGGCGAGGTCAAGCGAATTCTGACCGAACGCGGCATACACGTCTAATCGTGCAGCCGCGAGGGGGGGGGAAGCGTAGGGACGTAGGGGACTGGCTCCGCAGGCGCCTGTCCCCGGCCGAAATGCGACCCGATACGACAATGAGTACCTACGCCGAAAAGATCCGCCGCGGCTGAAATGCGATGGCATTGCACCGGGGACAGGCGCCTTCGGAGCCAGTCCCCTACACGTGTTCCCCTACGCGTTTTCGATTCGTCGCGTCCTTCTCAGGACACCTCCGAGCCGGCGGGGACCGGCAGGCCGGCCGTCATGGGTACGACGCGGCGGGTTTTGTCGTCGCCTTCGCCTTCTTCCCAACTGGCGGCCAGCAGCATGCCTTGGCTCTCCATACCCCGCATCTTTCGCGGGGCGAGGTTGGCCACTACGATAACCTGGGCGCCCATGAGCTGTTCGTGGCTACAGTAGCCCTTGAGTCCGGCGATAATCTGCCGCTTCTCGGAGCCGAGGTCCACCTGCAAGACCAGCAGCCTGTCGGCGTTGGGGTGGTCGGTTACTTCCAGGACGGTTCCCACCTTCAATTCGAGCTTGGTGAAGTCGTCGTACTGGATGATATTGCTGGTGTCGGGGGTCTGATCGTTGTTCGTGTCGGCGGCTTGGTCGTTCATGCTGTGCTCCATGGCGTCAGGGTCAATGCGTCCGGCGCGTCCGGGTGGCCGATCGCACCGACAGTGTAGGGGGATCGTGTGTGGTTCTCAATAGTTGCATGGCGAATGGATTGGCTTTGCGCTATAATCGAAGATAGAGTTTGTCTACCTACCCACCTGCCTGCCGGTCGTCGCCGGCGAGAGAGGTCGCATGAGCGTTTATCCCTATAAGCTTGCCCCGTTGTTCAAAGAGAAGATCTGGGGCGGTCGCCGGTTGGCGGCTCTGTTCGGCAAAGCGTTGCCGGCCGAGGCTCCGATCGGAGAATCGTGGGAACTGGCCGACCTGGCCGCAGGCGAGTGCGCCGTGGCCAACGGCGCCCGGGCGGGCCAGTCGTTGAACCGGGTCGTCGCCGAGACCGGAGCCGCGACGATGGGGCCGACGCCGCTGACGGCCGATGGCCGCTTCCCGCTGCTGCTGAAGTTGCTGGACGCGACGGAGAATCTCAGCGTTCAGGTCCACCCCGATGAGCAGGCCGTCGGAATCATCCCCGACGCGGCCCTCAAGACCGAGTGCTGGTACGTTCTGGCCAGCGATAACGGATCGATCTACAAGGGCGTCAAGCCCGGCGTCGGGGCCGAGCAGTTTCGCGCGGCCTTGGCCGACGATAACGTGGCCGAACTGCTGGTGAAATACGACGTCGAGCCCGGCGATTTTCACTTTTTGCCGGCCGGCACCGTGCATGCCCTGGGGGCTGGGGTGCTGGTGGCGGAGGTGCAGACGCCGTCGGATACGACCTATCGCGTAAGCGACTGGGGCCGCGGACGCGAGATCCACGTCGAACGGGCGATGCAGTGCATCCATTTCGCCCCTTCGGCCGATTCGATCCCCGGCGCCGGCGGCGAGCGACTGCTGCAGACCGAATATTTTGGCGTCTATCTACGATCGGCCCAACCGGGCCGGTGCGATATCCGATCGGGGCGGCCCCTGGCGTGGATGATCCTCGAAGGGGCGGGCGACGTTTGCAGCGACGATCCCGATGGGACCGTCGCCTATACGGCCGGCGATACGCTGTTGTTGCCGGCGGACTTGATCCGGCCCCGGATGGCCGCGACGAAATCAACCCGATGGTTGGAGATCACGCTGCCGCCGTTCGAATGAATCGCGGCCTGCATCTGAGGCGAACCCATGGCGAAAGAACCCGTACATCCCCTGCACAAGAAGCGCACCGTCCAACCCGCCGCCAAGTCGGCCGCGGGGGCGATTGTACGTAAGAAGAAGACGTCCAAGAAGGCCGCCCCGGCCTCCGCTACGGCTCCTCCGAAGTGTAAGGCCAAGCGTAAGTCGGCCAAGCGTCCCGCGGGGCCTCCTGCCTCCGCTGCGTCCGCTGCTGCGCCGCCTCCCAAGCGTAAGGCCAAGCGTAAGTCGGCCAAGCGTCCCGCCGGGCCTCCTGCGGGGAAGGTGCGAATCCAGAAGATGCTCGCCGAAGCCGGCGTGGCCAGTCGGCGTGCGTGCGAAGAGATGGTCGCCGATGCGCGGGTGCGGGTCAATCGCAAGTTGGTGACCGAACTGCCCTGCTTCGTCGACCCCGACGCCGACAAGGTGACCGTAGACGGCAGATCGATTCACCGGTCGACGGAGCCGAAGATGTACGTGCTTTTGAACAAACCCAAGGGTGTGGTATGCACCAATAGCGATCCGTCGGGGCGGACGCGTGCGATCGATATGGTCAGCGAGATTCCCCGGCGGCTGTTCTGCGTGGGCCGGCTGGACGCCGACAGCACCGGCGTGATCGTGTTGACCAATGACGGCGAGTTCGCCAATCGGATCAGCCATCCCCGGTACGGGCTGGCCAAGACGTACGTCGTCGAGGTCGACGGGTTCGTCAAGGGCGACGCCATCGAGACGCTCAAGGCGGGCATGTACATCGACGGCAAGCGAACCTCCGGCGCGGCGGTGAGGGTGATCAAACGAAGCAAGACCCACACGCTGCTGGAAATCCGCCTGACCGAGGGGCGTAACCGTGAGATTCGACGCATGCTCGCCCGGCTCGGCTACAAGGTTCGATCCCTTCGTCGAACGGCCATCGGCCCGATCACCGATCGCGGGATCAAGACGGGCAAGCATCGGGTATTGACCGACAAGGAAGTGAAGGCCCTGCGGAGCCAGACGGCCGCGGTGAAGTAGGGGCCATGGCGGCGGATGGTCCGGGGAGTTCTCATGGGCGCGAGCCTGCCGTTACTAGCCCCCCGCAGTGCGGGGGGTCGCCCGGCCGATGGCGTTCCCGTTGCAGATGTGGTGTCGAGCGGCGGGAAGCGGCGGGTCGATCCATAGATTGTGGGCTCGCACGCCTTGGGACCCCCCGCACTGCGGGGGGCTAGTAACGGCGCGCGATCATTCCGCCTACTTCTGGCCATCCAGTCCGCCTACTTCTCCCCATCCATTCCGGCGTCGAACAGTTCGGCCGGCCCGTCGCCGTCGAGGGTGTTGGAGTGTTTGTAGATGCGAACTTCGAGGGCTCGGTAGTAGGCGGTGAAGCTGCTGTCGGCGTCGGCGTCGGAGGTGATGAGCCGATCGAACATGTTCATCTTGGCGTCGAGGTTGTCGAGATAGTGCAGGGCCATGGCCTCGGGGATGGCCGGCAGCTTGGGCGATCCGTATTCGTGGATGCCGTGATGGCTCAGGATAAGGTGCTGTAGCAGCGTGACGGTCTTGGCCGGGAACGGCTCGCCGGTCTCCTCGGAGATCAGGTCGGCCTTCTGCTGGACCCACACCGCGGCGGTGGTAATGTGGCCGACCAGTTGGCCGGGGTCGGTGTAATGGAACCCCAGTTCGCTGGTCAGTTCGGTCGTTTTGGCGATGTCGTGCAGGAAGATCCCGGTCAGCAGCAGGTCGCTGTTCAATTGCGGATACAGCGGCAGGATCGCCACGGCCGCACGGGCCATGTGCAGCGTGTGCTCCAGCAGTCCGCCGATATAGGCCTGGTGCATCTCGACGGCCGCCGGCGACCGCTTGACGGCCGCGACGAGCTTGTGATCTTCCATGAACTTCTTGATGAGCATCTTGAGATAGCGGTTCTTGACCGTCCGAAGAATCTCCAGCAACGCGGCCCACATCTCTTCGATGTCATGATCGCTAATCGGCAGGAAATCGCCGAGATCGACCTGGTCCTTGGCGATTGGCTGGAGGGCGTCGATGATGAACTGTAGGTTGCCGCGATAGTTTTCGGTGCGTCCTCGGGCCCGGATGAAGCCGTCGACGGGGATGGCCTTGAAGATGGGTTCGTTGGCTCGCCACATGCGGGTGTTCAGCGACCCGGTCTTATCGATGAGGGTGCACATGATGTAGAGGCCGCCATTGGAGGCGGTTCGCAGATCCTTGTCGCGAACGAGGAAGACCTGGTCAAGATTCTCCCCGGCGGTCAACTCGTTGATGTATCTTCGTTCGGTGCTCATGGCGGGGATTGTACTAAGCTGATCGCTCGATTGCGATTCCAAACCGGCGTCGTTTGCTTGCACCCGCTGCGGGCAAAGGGTATAAGTGATTCGTTCTAGAAGGAGTTATCCAGCGATGCGTTATAGCGAGACGTTGATACCGACGGTGAAGGAAGTTCCGGCCGACGCGGAGATTCCGTCGCACCAGTTGATGATCCGGGCGGGCTTCATGCGGAAGCTGGCTTCGGGAACGTACACCTACCTGCCGCTGGGGCTGAAGATGCTGCGGAAGGTCAGCGACATCATCCGCGACGAGATGGCCGCCGCCGGCGCCCAGGAAATCATGATGCCGATGGTCCAGCCGATGGAACTGTGGGACCGGACGGGGCGCCGGGAAGATTACGGCGAGACCCTCGGCTGGTTCAAGGATCGCCACGGTCGCGAGAACGTGCTGTCGCCGACGGCCGAGGAGGTCGTGACCGACTTAGTGGCCGGGCTGATCAACAGTTACAAGCAGTTGCCGCTGAACGTGTATCAGATCAACACCAAGTTCCGCGACGAGTTCCGTCCGCGTTTCGGCGTGTTGCGTAGCCGCGAGTTCATTATGAAGGATGCGTATAGCTTTCATACGAGCGTCGAGAGCCTCGACGAGACGTATCGGAAAATGTACGACGCCTACTGCCGCATCTTCAAACGCTGCGGCATCCCCTTCGTGGTCGTCGAAGCCGAAAGCGGCCCCATCGGCGGCGCCGCCAGCCACGAGTTTATGGTCCCCACCGAGGTGGGTGAGGATCTGCTGTTCTATACCGAGGACGGCTCGTACGCAGCGAACGTGGAGAAGGCCGAGGTCGACCCGCCGGCGAAGGCCGAAGCGGCCGGCGACGTGGACGCGGCCGCCGAAGTGGCCACCCCCGACGTCGGGAGTATCGAGGCGGTGTGCGAGTTCCTGGGAACCCAACCGCAAGAGATGATCAAGACGCTGATTTTCGAAGCCGGCGCCGGCGACGACGACGACAAAAAGGTCATCGTGGCGCTGATTCGCGGCGATCACGAGATCAACGAGGCCAAACTGAACCGAGCCGCGGCTGTCGAGGCGGCGGAGATGGCCGCCGAGGCGACCGTCGAGAACGTCACCGGCGCGGCCGTCGGGTTCGCCGGGCCGATGGGCCTGGCGGCGAAAGTCGACTGCATGCTGATCGATCACGCCGTCGCGGCGATGGTCGCCGGCGTCACCGGAGCCAATAAGACCGACGCCCACGTGCGGAACGTCGTTCCCGGTCGCGATTTCGCCCTCGAAGGCGACAATATTACGGTGGCGGATATCCGCAACGCCGCTCCCGGCGATACCCACGACGGCCGGCCCCTGCTGACCCGGCGCGGGATCGAAGTGGGGCACGTGTTTAAGCTGGGCGACAAGTACAGCCGGAAGTTGGACGCGACGTACCTGAACGAATCGGGCAGCTCGCGGCCGTGCATCATGGGCTGCTACGGTATCGGCGTCAATCGCATCGTCGCATCGGCCGTCGAAGCCGGCTACGACGCCGGCGGATGCGTATTCCCGATTTCCATCGCCCCGTTCGAGATGGAAGTTCTAGCCATCAACGCCAAGAGCGATGAAGTGATGGCCGCGGCCGAGAAACTGTACGACGGCCTTTTGGCCCGAGGGGTCGATGTGCTGTTCGACGATCGCAAAGCTCGCCCCGGGGTGAAGTTCAAAGACGCTGACCTGCTGGGCATTCCGCTGCGGATCGCCATCGGCGACAAGGCCCTCGCCGAAGGCAAAGTGGAGTTGAAACGCCGCACCGACGCCGAGCCGACCCTGGTGGCCCTCGATGTCGCGATCGACGAAGCGATGAAGATCATCGACGAAATGCGCGCCGCCTGCGAAGCGTGATCGGCGAGTGGCGTGACCGCCTCCCCCTCCTCCCCGCAATGCGAGGGGGAGCATTGCCGTTACTACCCCCCCGCAGTGCGGGGGGTGAAATGTCCGATGATCGTCCTGGGAAAGACCCCCTGCAGTGCAGGGGGCTAGTAACAGCGACCCCCTGCACTGCAGGGGGCTAGTAACAACAGGCCCTCCGAGCCTCGTTCACAATGGCGAAATCACGAAACAAGACGCTGGACTACCTCGTGTACGTGCTTCTTCGCACGGTGGCGATGTTCGTCCAGGCGAGCCCGACGCCGGTGGCGTATCGACTGGCCAAGGGTCTGGGGTCGCTGGCGTATTGGGTCGATCGCCGGCATCGGCGGCTGGCGTGCGAACAGATTCAGCGAAGCTTCCCCGATTGGCCCGACGCGAAGGTTCGCCGCACGGCCAAGGAGGCGATCCAGTCGATCGCGCTGCTGGGGCTGGAGATGCTGATTACGCCGCGGATGATCCGGCCCGGCCGGTTCATGCGTCACATCCGTTTTGCCGGTATCGATAAGATGCTCGAGTATCTCGTCCGCGGCCAAAGCGGCGTCATCGTGCTGACCGGGCATTTCGGCAATTGGGAAGTCAGCGGCTACGCCATGGCGGCGCTGGGTTTCCCGGCGGTGGCCGTGGCTCGGCCGCTGGACAACCCCTATGTGGACCGTTTCGTCCGGGGGGTTCGCGAGCGGACGGGGCTGAAGATCGTCGATAAGAAGGGCGCCTCGACCGACGTCGACGCAACGCTCAACGCCAAGGGCGCGGTCTGCTTCATCGCCGACCAGGACGCCGGCCGCAAGGGCGTGTTCGTGGAGTTCTTCGGTCGACCCGCCAGCACCTTCAAGACCATCGCCCTGATGGCGATGCGGCACAATGTACCCATCGTGGTGGCCTATACCAAACGCCTGGGCAATGGTTATGAGTTCGAGGTGGGCGTCGAACGCGTGATTACGCCGGCCGAATGGTCGGGGGCCGACGACGAGGTTTGGTGGATCACCCAGACGTATACGGCCGCGTTGGAGGCGGTGGTTCGCCGCGATCCGGGCCAGTACTTTGGTTGGGCTCATCGTCGGTGGAAGAACCAGCCTCGCCAAGGGCGTCGCTGACAACCGCCCCAGCCGCCCCAGGCGGCGCGACGGGAGCCGAGGACGTTCTGGGCGGATTGTTCACGCCCGGCCGGAGACCGTCGGCGCCGCCGGAGCCGAATTCCTTTGCTCCTGACCGGGCCGGAAGGTAGTATAGTCGCAGGAGACGCACCGGGGCTTTCGGTGCGTCCGGTCGCTGCTCACGGGGGGAGCATGCCGGTGTAGGCGCGAGCCGCCGGATGCGGGGAGGTTCGATTAGGACTTATGGCTACAGCACACCAGGAACACACTCTACCATCTGGATATTGGCGCAGACGCCGCGCTCTGGCGGCGGTATGCGTACAGGTCGTCGTTTTGGGGGTTCTGTCTGCGTCTCTGCCGGCTGAGGATTCGTCGGCCGGTCCGGGCTTCACCGTCATCGCGGCGGCCCCGGACGCATGGCGGGCTCGCTCAGGCGGTCGGCCGGCGATTCCGGGCGAGGCGGGCGGACGGACTTCGGTCGCGATGACGGCCGACTTTTTCGGCCGGTCGAAGGCGACCCTGGCCCGGTGGGATCGGGACCTCAGGATCGACCTGTCGACGGCGCCGGGGATACAGTTTGGCCTGTACTGCGAGAACGCCGGCCCGATCGGGCATTTCGTGATCTATCTCGGCGGCCCCGACGGCTCTCATACGAAGGTGGCTCCGATTCCGACGGCTCCGGGGTGGAATACGATCTCCGTGTCCAAGAGCGAAATGGTCGCCGAAGGCAAGGCGCCCGACTGGGCCGAGATCCGAACCATGTCCATCGTGGCGACCAAAGCGTCAGTGGGGGTCGGAACGTTCCACATCGCCTCGCTCGCGGTGATGGAACCGGACCCGATGATCTCGCTGACCCGGCGGGCCGACCATGACTGCATCGATCTGAAGCGGGGCTCGGTGATCCCCGGGACGCTGCTGAACTCGGTGTACTCGCTGAACACACGGTTCGGCCTGATTTCGCTGGCGCCCGATCGCGTCGTGGGCCTGTCTCGCGTCGGCCAACTCGGGTCCAACGTTCGGGTGCTGCTCACCGACGGGCAGATCATCACCGGCAGTATGAAGGATCCGCGTGTTCGCCTGGCGATGACCATTGGCGAAGAGATGGACGTGTCGGTCCGGCGAGTCCGCGGATGTTCGTACAAGATCTCGCCCGCCAAGCCGGCCCATCGTCCGATCGACACGCCCATGGTGGTCATAGGCGACAGCCGCATTTCGCTGGGACGCGAGCCGGAGATCGGCTTCACGTTGCGGACCGTTCATGGCGACGTGTCGCTGACGGCCGACGTGCCGGCGTCGATCGAGGCGATTGACGGCGCCGCCAACACGTGGCGCGTGGCGTTTCGCGACGGGTCGCTGTTGGTGGGCGAGTTGGCGCCGCCCACATTCGCCGCCAAGTTGTACATCGACCCGGCCGCGCCGCTGGAGACGACGATCGACATGCGTCAAGTGGTCCGAATCCTCTGGCCCCGACCCGAACCGATCGTCGCCGGTGCAGTGGCGGTGGCCTACCTTGACGGCGACCAGAAAGTCGTCGGCCGGTTCGGCCAGGAAGCCCTGACGTTCAAGGACGGGTTCGGCCCCACGCCGATTCCGGCCTCGGAGATCATATCGCTGACGTTCAGTCGGATCGATATGGGGGCGGTGACGGCCGAGTTGTGGTCGGACGTTCGTCTCAAGGGTCGGCTCGTCGATAAGACCATCGCCTTCGCCTTGTTGGGCGATGGGGCCACGTTGCATCTACAGGTGGACAAGATCCTGTCCATCTCCAATACGGGCGTGCTTCCTTCGGGGCGGTTCGCCGCAAAGATCGAGCGACTGATCCGGAAGTTGGATTCCGGCAACCCGGCCCAGCGGCTCGCCGCCCGGGGCGAACTGATACGCAGCGGTGCGGCGGCCGCGCCGGTTCTGCACAAGCACCTCGGTAACGCCAGCAACGCGACGATTCGACAGCAGGTGCGTGAGATTCTGGCCAAGATCCAGTAGAAGTGCGTCTTGTCCGATCGATGGGGCGAGCCTGGGACGAGCCTGGGACGAGCTTGGGACGGGTATGGAAGGGAGCACTGATGATCTCTCAATGGAAGCCGGTGAAACGGGGGCGCCTGGCGATGTGCGCCATGACGATCGCGGCTGCCGTGTCGGTCGCCGGGGCCGTCGAGCCCAAAGACGACGTGACGGCGCCGTTTGTTCCGATCAGCGAGCAGGAGCGTAAGGCCGTGGTCGCCGCGGCGCCCAAGCCTCTGCGTGTGGCGGGCGATCTGGAGTTGGAACTGGTCGACTTCATCGATTGCGCCGGCTACAATACGACCCACCCGTTCGCCGATGACGGATTCAGCCGCGTTCGCACCACGCCGATGGGGACCTATCGCGAGACGGCCGTCAGCGACAACAGCTTCTTCGCGTACCGGCTGTTCGTCAAGAACATCCACGCTCCTCACCTGATCGTGGCCGAGTACCCCGACGACAAGGAACGAACCGCCTCGATCTTTCTGCACGAGGAAGGCATGCGCGGAACGTACAACAGCGATTTTCACATCGAAGGCGGGTATTACACCGGTGGGATCTACCCCACCAGCGACGAGTTCTGCACCTTCCAGTCGATCTTCTGGCCCGCCACGCAAGGGCCTGCGATTGTCTGCTTGAACGAGCATCACGGAAGCCCGGCGGCGATGTCGCGGATATGGCTCTACGAGATCAAAGGTCCGATGACCCCTGCGCCGGTGAACGAGCCGGCCGGCCCGACGCGGCAGATCGGTATCTTCTTTGAAGACTCGCGAATGTTCCGCTTCAACTTCGGCCGCGGCGGCGGGGGTATCGAGCATTGCATGGAGTACCTCAAGTACACCGGTCAGAACCTGCTATCGTTCGACTCGGTGATCTACGGTTACGCCAAGAGCAAGATCCCCTCGTTCGACGGCGGCAACGATGATACCGAAAACGTCCTGGCCGCGGCCGACCGGCATGGGATCGACTTTCTCGCCGTTTTCGATCCGACCAAAAACTTCAAGGTCGACGGCAAGCCCACCGGCGACCTGACCGATGACGCCGTGATCGACGCGTGGGCAAAGGCCCTGGAGGAATTCGTGGGCGTCTACGGCAAGCACCCCTCGCTGAAGGGCGTTTCCTTCGGCGGTCCCGCCGGCTGCAATCGCATGGCGTCGCCGAAGTTCGGCAAGCTACAGAACGACATCTACGCCATGCTGCAACGCAAGCGCCCCGACCTGGTTCAGCACGTGTTCTTCGGCTACAAGTTCCTCCACCGGTTCATATTCAACGAGCGGGACTTCACCGCCGACAAGATCGTCAGGGCGTGGGAACTGGACGCCAAGGGCGCGTCGTTCTCGCAGGTGCTAGCGGCGAAGGTGGCGGACTACTACCGGTCGATCCACCTGAATATCGAAGACTTCCGCGGCAAGCCGAACATGATGGTGCATCGCAGCTACTATCCCAACGATGAACGGTGCTTCCGTTTCTACCCGCTGAGAACGCCGCGGTACATGATCTTCCGCGACTTCAACGCCTCCCAAGCCGTCACCGACCTGATGCAAACCGGAGAGCCGATGGGGGCGTGCCTGTTCGGCAGTTACTTCGAGGTGACCACGCCGCTGTTGGAGGGGCTGAACTTCTGGTGGGACCGAACCTGGATCGCACCGCAGATCAACCCGGCCGAGCCGTTCTTGATGGAGTGTTACACCCTCCCGCTGTCGCAGCAGGATTTTCCCGTGCTGCTCAACGCCAGTTGGGTGAACCCCACCATCGGGGCGCCGCACCTGATCCGGCCGTTCGCCCAAGCGTTCCGGTCGCTGCCGGCCAAGACGTTTGACACCGCCGCCAGCGAGCACTTCGTTGTGGCCCGCCAACTGGCCGGCCCCGACACGACGTACCTGTATCTGCTGAACAACCATCACACCCCGGCGCAGGTGGCCGTGACGTTGACCGGTGAGCCCGCCGGCGTGATTAACCTCGTCGACGGTAAGCAGGTCGCCGATGGCGACACGCTGGAACTGATCCTTCCCGCCTATGGCCTGCACGCCTTCCGCACCGCGGGGGGGCGAACGATCGCCAAGATGGCGGTGGTTCGCGATAAGGAGGCGCACGAGCCGCTGCGACTGCGGATCGCCGATTTCGGTAAGAACATCCGCCTGCTGAATTCCGACCAGGATTCCGGATTGTCGCCCAACTACAAGGCGATGTTCGAGATCGTCGGGACGCTGTTCAACCAGCAGAAATACCAGCAGGCGGCCGAGCAGTTGGGCTACTCTCCCGAGCGTGAACTCGCTCTGTGGATCGCCGTCGCCAAGAAGAAGCCCGTCTTCGCCGTCCGACGCACCACCGGGGCCGTCATCGCCGACGGCGATCTCACCGAATGGCCCGACGCGGCCAGTATCGCCCTCAAAACGCCTGAGCAACTCGTCTGCGATCGGTGGCTTTTCAACAACTGGGCCGGCGAGCCCGACCTGAGCGCCGAAGTGATGGCCGCGTACGACGACGAGAATCTGTACCTGGCCTTCAAGGTGCGAGACGACGTCTATCGCGAAGGCGACGTGATCCGCTTCGGGTTCGATCAGGACAATTTCCGCTCCAGGGCCGAGGGGTTCCGCTACGCCAAGGTCATCACGATCGGCGCCCCTGAAGCCGGAGCCGGCGGTCGCAAGCCCGCGATGCGAACCGACGACGGCTATCAGGGCGAGGTGGTGATCCCTCTGGCCGACCTGAAGCTCACCGGCGCCGGCAGCCTGACCGGTTTCCACGTCGATATTGTCGATATGGACATGGACCCGGCGGACTGGAGACGCCTCACTCGCGGCAAGCATCCCTGGCGCCGCGAGAAACGCATGGAATGGCCCGTCAACCCCGACTTCAACGGAAGCCGCGACCCGCAAAGCGCCGGCGTGATGATGTTGGAGTAGGGCGTCGTCGTCGTTGGGGCGGCGTCGTGGCAGGTCCGCAAGCCCGGCAGAAATGTGAGGTTCATGACGAATGAGTGGGGAGTTCTCACGGCCAACGATCTGCCGTTACTAGCCCCCTGCAGTGCAGGGGGTCGCTGGACCGATGGTGCTCCCGCTGTATGCTCGATGTCGATGGGAGGGACGGGGAAGCTCCATCTATATGCGATGGGGTCACACGTCATAGGATAGCTTCACTCGTCCCTTGACCCCCCGCACTGCGGGGGGCTAGTACTCCGTCACACCAAAACCTACTAAC
>CBDVCA010000077.1:0-14730 GCA_965372365.1 uncultured bacterium | reverse complement strand
GTCACGCACACCAAGGGGAGAGAACAAATGAACCGCATGGCCGTTATCGCTATCGCCGCCGCGTTGATCGCCGCCGGCTGCGACGACCCGCAACCTGTCGACCCGTACGGGCAGGTGAACATGGCGTTGACCAACTCGCTGGGAGATGAGGCGATCACCAACGCCGTCATCCGCCAGCACACCTTGTACCCGTACCACTTCGTTCCCAACGGGGCGGTGTTGAACGAGTTGGGCCAGCGTGATCTCGACGTGTTGATCGACCACTACCGCAGCTATCCCGGTGAACTGAACATTCGCCGAGGCGATGAATCCGAACGGCTGTACGCCCAGCGGACCGAGGGCGTATTGGCCGCGATGGTCAAGGCCGAGGTCAACGCCGCGAAGGTGAAGATCTCCGACGGGACGCCCGGCGGGGCGGGCATGACCTCTGAAGAGGTCATCGAGATCAGCAAGCCCAAGTCGAGCGCCGCGCCGCAGTCGGCGCCGCTGATTCTGCAAAGGGGCGTGCAATGACAGCCTCACGTTTCGGCGTCGCCGGCGCCTGTGTACTGATCGTTCTGGGCGGCTGCAGCCACTGGGGGGCGAGCGATTCGCGACTGTCCTACGCCCATATCCGAACCGACCAGGACCTACAGTTCGAGACCGGGGCCAACCGCAAACCCACGGCCCGCACGCTGTACGGCATGGCTCGCATCCTGGCCGCCAAAGGCCAGGACCCCAAGTGCCGCATGGTGCTCATCCGGATTCTGCGCGACTACCCCGGATTCATGCCGGCCTACTGCGACCTGGCCGAACTGCACCTGAGGCAGGGCCGCCCCCAAGACGCCCTCGCCACGCTCGCACAGGCGCAGCGCATCAGGCCGCTGGACCCGGTGATCCTCAACAACATGGGCATGTGCTACCTCGAAAAAGGCGAGTACGCCAAGGCTCTCGGCAAGTTCACCGAAGCGGCGGCCATCGCACCCGCCGGTGCGAGATACCGCGCCAATATGGCCATCGCGCTGGGAATGATAGGTCGGTACGAGGAATCGCTGGCGCTGTATCGCCAAGTGCTCCCCGACGACCACGCCCACCTGAACCTCGGAGTCCTGTGCAAGGCCCGGGGCGACAACGATCGCGCCGAGAATGAATTCGCCCGTGCCGCGGCCGTCCGAGAACACTCGCGGCAACGCATGGCCAGAGCGAAGTGAGCCGGAGAGCATTACTCGTTTGTAACCGTTCACAGGGGTCTCCGGGGGCTTACGCACCCCGGCTAAACGCCTCCGCCCCGTTGGGGCTGACAGCAACGGCCTAACACCTGATCCTCGTATGCGAAACTCGTTGCGATAGGCCGGAAAGACCAGTCACGCACTCGCCGATGGCGCCTTGGGATGGGCGTAAGGCTCGATCGTGACGACGGCCTGCAAGTCGGTCGCAGTACAGTAACAAGAAGGCCCCGCCTGCACATCGGCGGGGCCTTTCTCGTGCGGCAGGCGCCCCTCCTTAGGCGGTCGGCTCGACCGCGCGCCGCCCGCCGCGAATCCAATGCCGCAGCACCGCCGCGGCGAATACGAATTTCACCCCCGTCCGCTGGAGGCGGGATTTCATCGTCCACCCGGGCGTGGTCACCGCCCGGTAGAAGAACTCCATCCCCAACCGTCGCACCCACCGCGGCGCCCGTCGGGCCAGGCCGCTGGCGACGTCGAAACTGCCGCCGACGCCGAGGGCCACGTGGATGTTCAGCGAGCCGATGTGGTCGGCGATCCAGAATTCCTGGGCTGGCGAGCCCATAGCCACGAACAGCAGATCGGCCCCACTGGCGTTGATCTTCTCGACCACAGCATCGGCGTCGAGAAAATAGCCGTCCTGGCGACCGACGATCCGCAACCTGGGATAGCGGGCGCGAAGATTCTCCGAGGCCACCCGGTTGGAATCGGGATTGGCGCCCAGCAAGAACACCCCCCACCCCCGCTGAGCCGACGCGGCGATCAGTGCGCTGAACAGGTCGCAGCCGGTGCAACGAGGGATGAACCGTCCGTGCAGTAACTTGGCGGCGTACGAAACCCCGACGCCGTCACAAATACCCACGTCGGCCGCGGCCAAAACGTCTCGAACCCTTCGGTCGCGCCAGGATCGATACACCTTCTCCGGATTCACCGCCACCCAAAAGGCCTTCCGGCCCGATTCAATCTGCTCGGCGGCACAGGCGACGGCCTGGCCGTACGATCGAAACGGGGTCACGCCGGCGCCCAAGATGGGCACGGATTTGTACTTCAACTCCCGACCGTCCATGGATAACTCCTCCCCGTACTTGCACCCCGGCCCGACCGGCGCCACACACTCCGGTCAGGCCATGAGAACTATCGGCTTCCTATGAATCCTAGCTCCCCGGCGCCCCGGTCCCCACCCATCGCCGCCACGACCGCCCCAAAGGAGCGTTGGGGGGTATCGATCGCTCCGCCTGCGGAAACTGGCGAAACTCGCCGGCCACGCGCGCCGCCCTACGATCGGTCGTTCTCACCGGCGAAATCATCGGGGTCCACCATCGCCGAAATGTCCTCACCCGCGATCGTCGGATCTGCGTTTCCCCGGTTGACCGGGTTGGGCAGGTCCGCCACGCTGTGCTCATCGAGCAGTCGCGAGAAGTACACCAACGACTCGCCGGCCGATTCGAGCGATCCGTCTCCGACCAGGTCTACTTCGATCCGCAGGGGTCCGCCGCGTCGACGTTGCCGTACGGGGATGGCGACGGTGAGCAGCATCTCGGCCGATTCCGGCCGCCGCCGCCCGCGCCAGCGAAGCGTTCGGGTGGCGCCGTCTCGATTGATCACCCGCATGGTCATCCGGGCGAAGTCCATCCGCCGGGCCGCCTCGCAAAGGTCGTCCCACCACACATCGAACCTCGCGGCCACCCGAAGCATCAACTGCACATCCTCAAAGTTACGCCGCTTCAGGCCGTGACGCTGATGAATGTGGTGGTTCCGCTGCACCGCCGCGACCATGGTCCGCAGCCTCAGGGAGCCGACGCCCCTGAAGACCAGCAACAGCAGCAGCACGACATTGGCGAACACCAGCACGGTGTTGATACCGTGGGTTACCATCATAAACGAGCCAAGACCCACCGCCGCGACGGTGATCGCATACAGCAGCAACACCGCCTGGCGCTGGCTGAGCCCCAGATCGACCAGCCGATGGTGAATATGTCCACGTTCGGCTCGGAAGATCGATCGTCGCTCCAGCACGCCCCGACGGATGAACGTCAGCAACGTGTCGACCAGCGGCGCCCCCAGCGCCAGCGCCGGCAGCGCCAAGGCCGCGAACGACCCAGAGGCCGAGGAAACCACAATCGCCGACGACGCGATGATGAAACCCAGGAACATGCTGCCGCAGTCGCCCATGAAGATACCGGCAGGATTGAAGTTGTACATCAGGAACCCCGTCAGCGCCCCCAGCAGCGCCAGCATCAACGCGGCCATCACCGTCTGCCCCGTCCAAATCGACACCACCAGAATGGCCCCGCACGCGATCGCCGCCACGCCGGCGGCCAGACCGTCCAGCCCGTCGATGAAGTTCATGCTGACGGTCACGCCGACGATCCATAGCACGGTGATCGGCCAAGCGAACATGCCGGTCGATATCGACCAGCCGCCGCCGAGGGAAAGAGATTCGATTCTGGCCCCCGTCGAGCATACCGCCAAGGCCGCCCCCACCAATCCGACGAACTTCAACTTCGCCGAGATGTCCCACAGATCGTCCATCAGCCCCAGCAGGAACACAACCCCCGAAGCGACCAGCATCGTGGCGACCGGCGTCCGGATCGGCGCTAACGCTCGCTGAAGGCTGGGGCTGTAGGCGATGATGGGCGTGGCGACGGCGAACGCGACCACAATGAACACCAACCCGCCGATTCGAGGCACCGGCGCCCGGTGCACCTTGCGAGCGCCCGGCATGTCGATGGCGCCGGCGGCCCGTGCGATACGCGCCGTCACCGGGGTTCCCAGCAGCGCCACCAACAACGCGGCCAAATACAGCGACACACCCGCCATCATAGCATCGTCCCCCCCTGTGACGACTCCGGCGGCCATTACCCGGCCGCCATGAAGCCACAGTCACCGTACAATAGAAACCCGCCCCCGCGCCGCCGATCCCTTCGCCTGCGGGCCGACCCGGCCGGTTCGACCCCCCTTGCAGGTGGCTGTGTCGCCATTTTCCCGTGTATGCCATTTCTGGCGGCTGCGTTGCTTGGGTCGCCCCCCATTCCTGCCGATACCAGCAATGCGGGATGGGCCGAATACGCCGTCCGGCCACACAGCTACACGCTTTGAGGGGGAGTTGATGATGAACACAGGGGTACGTCGAGCGTTCTCGAACCACTCATTCAACGTCGTCGTCCTGGTCGCGGCCGCGGTGGGATTGACGATTCTGTCCGGCTGCGGGGGCCCCGACTTCCGCATCTCGCTGTCGGATTTCCAGGAGATGCAACAGGCGTTTGCCGAGGAATTGGCCAGTGAATCCCGCTGGTTCCGACCCGCCGACGCGGCCATGATCGACCGCCGGCTGCAAGACTACCACGTCGGGCCCTCGGATGTACTGCAGATCGTCATCCAAACCGAAAACGCCGAAGACGCCCTGCCCCCCATGCAGGGACGCGTCTCGGGGGCCGGGGATATCGAACTGATTCTCGCCGGCAAGATCAAGGTCGCCGGCATGACGATGGAGCAAATCGAGAAGGCCGTCCACAACGCATATGTGCCCAAGTACTTCCGCAACATCACAGCCCACGCCACCGTCGTTGACGTCAAGCCCACCAACGTCGTCGTCATCGGCGCCGTCACCCATCCGGGGCTGATCGCGCTGCGAAGAACCGAACTGGACTTGTTGCACGCCGTCAATCGGGCCGGCGGGCTCTCGGATCTATCCTCCGGCCGCGTCGCGCTGCAGCGGCTCCGAAAGCCTGATGAACACGTGGTGGTCGATCTGACCGATCCGATCGGTATCAAGCGAATGCTATCGTTGGCGCCGCTGGAGCAGGGCGACATCATCACTGTCCATGCCGCGACTCCCAATACCTACTTCGTCGGCGGGCTCGTAAACGCACCTCAACGCCAGGCCTATCCCCCCGGAACGAACATCAACATCCTACAGGCCCTCGCCGGCTCCGCCGGGCTTCGCACCGACGTCACGCCCACCGAGGCGACCCTCATCCGTAGAATGCCCGACGGAAAAGACGCCCACGTCAGGCTCAACCTCATCCGCCTGACCAGCGGCCTGGACCCGAACATCACGCTGAAATCAGGCGACATTCTCTGGGTCCCCGAGACCACACTCACACGGGTGCAAGACTTCATCAACCGAACGCTCTACCTCAGAGCCGGAATCAGCTACAACCTCATCGGAAACCAGGACCTCTTCACCGGCGCCAAACAGAACATCAACCGCGCCGGCACAACTTTCCTGCAACCGTAACGCGGCGCCCGCCCGGATGCGTCTTGGTCGCAGAACGAAACCGGGCGACGCGGCTTGGCGCTCCCTGAAAGGAGAGCAACCAAAACCGCGCCGCCCGGAGAATGACTACAGGCCCACTTACGCTTTACGCCAGCGGGTCAAGTTGCGGCGTAAGGTTCAACAGGTCCACCACGCCATCGTCATTCAACTCGGCGGGTCCGATGAAGACCGATGGAGCCGTGGCGATGAAGCCGAAGTTGTTCCTCATGACGTAGAAGTCCTGAAGATCCACCACGCCGTCGCTGTTGACGTCGCCGTCAGCCCACGAGGGGACCGAGCCTTCGGAGGCAGCCTTGAGGCTGAAGAAATCGGCCAAGTCGATTCTGCCGTCGAGATTGGCGTCGCCGAACTCGGTGCCCAGCACGGTATGGATCATCATCTCGGTGTCGGCTTCATCGAAAATCCCATCGCCGGTCAGGTCGGCCGCCAACTCCACCGTCTCGCCCCGGAGGACCGAACTCAGCAGATCGATGTCGCGAACGTCCACGACGCCGTCGGCGTTGATGTCGCCGAGCTGTGGAACCTCGACGCCGTCGGCGACCTTGGCGATCAGCCGCGGCACGAGGGCGGCGTCGGAACTGGTCTCGACGATGTTATGCACCTCGATCGCCAGCGTGTTGGTCCCGGCATGCAGCAGGCCCGGGCCGACGGCGAGGGTGAAGATCTCCTCGGGAACCAGTTCGTCTCGCATCGAGGACGTCGGCTCGTTATAGTCGACCGGAACACCCCACGCGCCGCTCAGGTTGTCGGTGCGGGCGACTTCGACGCCGTTGATGTAGGCGACGAACCCGTCATCGTAGATCATTCCGAGCTGCAACTCTGTGACCGCCTCAGGATCGGCCACGTCGAACGTCTTGCGGGCGTAGAACGTCAGATACCCGTACCGCATGTCGGTCAGCGTCGTCGGGTAGCTGATGTCGCTGCTGTACCCGATGCCCGAAGGACCGGTCGACCAGGACGAATCGTCGAAGCCCTGAGTGTTCCAGTCGGCCGGCGGCGCCGTATCGCCCTTGCGGTACGACCACGTATCGCCGACCTCGATCCACTCCTGCTCGGTCACCGTCGGCACGTTTAGAACCACCTGCAATTGCTGCACCCCGGCGACGCCGGCGTCCACGGTAATGGTCGCCGTGTGCGGCCCGGTCGTCAGGTCCGACCGGTCCACCTGAACGCCGATGATGTCGGCCTCGCCGGCGCCGGAGCCCGACGTCGCGCTGACGGTCAGCCAGGGTTCCGATGTCGTGATGGTGTAATCCAGCAACGCTTCGCCGGTGTTGGTTACGGTGAAGTCCAGATCGTCGCCGGTGGTCCCGAAGTTCAGCACCCCGTCGCTGACGTCCAGCACAGGGCTGCCGACCAGAACGCTGACGATCACCGCGGGAGCCGAAGTCGTCCCATCGGTAGCCGTGACGGTGAAGCTGTCGGTCCCGGCCCAGCCGACGTCAGGGGTGTAGGTGAAGGTTCCGTCGTCAGCGAAGCTGAGCTGCCCATGATTGGGATTGTCGCCCAGGATGAAGGTAACGTCGTCGTCCTCGGCGTCGGTCGCGGCCACCTGCCCGCTCACGGGCGTCTGGCGAAGAGTCGTCACCTGCATGTCCGCCAACACCGGGGCGTCGTTGACCGGCCGCACCTCGATGGCGACGGTCGCCGCAGAGGCGTCGTACCACCCGTCGTTGGCGGTGAAGGTGAAGCTGTCGGTCCCGTACCAGTCGGCGTCGGGAACGTACATGAACGAACCGTCGCCGGCCATCGTCACCATACCGTGAGCCGCGGCGTCGACTACGCCGAACGTCAAGGCGTCGCCGTCGGGATCGTTGCCGGCGACCTGTCCGGTCACCGACTCGTCTTCATCGGTCACAAGCGACTGGCCCGACACCGTCGGAGACTCGTTGGGCTCGACCGTTCCGCCAGCCGTTTCGATGGCTCCGATGTCGACGGCGCTGCCGTAGACCCGTGGGTTATCGTCGAGGTCGACGTTGATCGAGATACCGTAGCGAGACTGGAACAGGTTCATGAACCCCGCGACGCTCTTACCGGCGTCGAGAGCCGGCGAGTTCGACGACAGACGGAAGTCGTCGGCGCCTGGGGCGACGAACTGCGGATTCGCGTCGGTGCTGCCGGCGCCCTTGCCCGAGCCGGACTTGAACGCGTCGAGACTGGTGTACGTCGCGCCCCATTTGATGCGTAGCGCGCCGGGGTTGTACACCACGTTGTTACTCATCTGCGACGAAGCCGAAATGCCCGTATTGGGGAAGTTCAGGTCGTATCCGCTGGACTCGCTTCGATTGGCGATGATGTTGTTGGTCACGTGAACCACGGCGTTGGGGGCGGCGATGCCCGATCCGACGTCGTAGATCGTGTTGTTGGCCACGTTCAACGGCGCCGAGTTGCGGCTGTGAATCGCAATGCCGGGCTCGTACGCGCTGGAGGGGTTGCCGTAGCCATGAGAATGGATGTCGTAGATCAGGTTCCCGAGGAAATACGCATCGGAGGCCCCGGTGTTGACCATACCGTATTCGGAGTCGTAGATCTCGTTATTGAGAGCCCAGACCCACTTGGGATTGTAATGCACCACGAACGCGGCGCCTTCGGAGGTGGAGGTGTGGCGGTAGCCGTACATCCGGTTTTCCGAGACGATGACGTTCTCTAACGTCTTAAGATCGACGGCGTTCTCGCGATCGTGATGGAACACGTTTCGGCTGACGTAGGTGTTGGACGTGGTCCACGAGCCGCGAGAGTTCACCTGGACGGAGTCGCCGCCGTGATGGTAGCCGTGGTTGTCGACGATCCACACGTCCTTGTTGTACATGTTGATCGTGACGCCGTGGACGTCGTTCTCGCTGCCGGACTGCCAGTCGCCGTTGTCGTGGAACGTGTTGTTGTAGATCACCAAGTCGTAGATCCACTCGCCGGACGTATCGCCCGAGACGCGAAGGCCGCCGCCGTTGCTGAAGACGTTGTTGCGGATCGCGATGTGATCGTTCTTGCCGCGAACTTCGCCGGAGGCCATGGAAAGGTTCTCGACGATAATCCAACGACCTTCGGCGAAATGCCCCAACGTGGTGAGCACGTTAAGCCGGGGCATGCTGTCGTTCTCGGCGCCGCGATAGAAGATGGGCTTGGAGGCCGATCCGACGCCGGCGAGTATGATCTTGTTGTTGCTGGTGGCGGTGTTGTAGGAACCGCCGTGGATTTCGACGACGCTGCCGGCGGCCACCCACGTGGGAATGGTCTTTCGCGGCTTGCCGGGCGTACCGAAGGGATTTCCGCTGTCGGTGGCGTTGGAGGCCGAGACGTCGACATAGTGCGTATACGGACCGTCAGCGCCCATGCGATAGGCCTCGGGACCTGAGCCGTAGTCAAACCTCTTGCCCGCCTCGGCATACATCCAGTGGCTTTCCTCGATCCCGAACTCAGGGGTCACTACGCCGGTCGGGGCGACCCACTCGCCGATCCGCTCGATACGAACCGCGTCGGCGACGGTGGTTCCGCTGCCGGCGCTGGATAACGTCACCGACAGGCTTGTGCCGCGAATAAGATGCGGACCGCCGAGGTCCTCCCACACGGTTCCGGCGTCGGTAAGGCCTGACGGCGTCTGCTTCTGGTTCAACTCGATCGCCGTCACTTCACTGGTGCGACCGTCCTGCTCGTGATCAACAATCTTGTACAGCGCTTCACCGGCCCGGCCGGCGCCGCCGACCCACGTTACGGATACGCGATACTTATAGCCGGGATCGAGATCCGAAAACGTCCACGTCGCAGCTCCGCCACTAGAGCCGGTTGCGAGAACATCTCCATCGTAACCGCTGCTTCCAACGGTTTGCCAGGAGCCGGTCGTACCGAAACCGGACTCGCCATTATCTAAAATACTCACTTCAGTCCCAAGCGCCCCCGCGCTCATCAACATACGCGGCTCAAGGGCTTCCAGCATGCACAAATTCCTTTCAAAGATAGGGATGCCGCTATTCCATTCAAGCGGCAGGATCACAAATAGAATTACTCCTAACGTGACGATCAGGAACGTTCGCAGGCGCAATACTCTCCGGTCGGACATCGATCAGCATCCTTTCCGGACGGGGTCATACGGCTCAGTGCTGCAAGGCGTGTCGCTCTTCATGAGCTCACAGAGCGACCACCCCCCGGGCAGCCACTCAGCGGTGGGACAACCACGACGCCACGCGATCAGGCGTCGCCACTAATCAGCAGAGCACTATACCTCTTCGGTCCCCGGTTGCCAAGAAAAACCGGATGCGATGCCATAATGTGATAGCCCTCTTAGCCAACAGGCATTACAGCCGCCACCCCGATTCACTCTATACTCATGGACCGTTCAGACGCGTCCGGTATCGAACGGATGTACGCGTATACCCTGTGTTTACAGACCCCGGACATCATTTCGGCCCAATGTTCCGCCATCGGAGCCGTCCCGGGTTCCCACCGTCGCAGGTCGGCGACCGTACCGGCCGCCGCGATGACCCCTTCCCTCTTATCCCCATTGCACTTATAGCGTTGTGAGTGCACCATCAGACAGACGACACGCTCGCCACTTAGTAGATAGCCTTCCGCACTCCCGAACCCCCCGTCGGCTATTCAATCATTCTGCTGATTTCATCACGCTCAGAGGCCCCGAACACGTCGTGGCGGCGATCGATGCGAATGGCCTCGACAAGGTAGCGTTTGGACTCATCGGTTTCGCCCCGACGGGCGCACAACTTGCCGAGTTTCAACAGCGTCCTTCCCCGGGGCGGTTCGGCCTCCGGGCGCAGTTGCAGGCAGGCCGTAAGGTCGCGGTAGGCGTCTTCCAACCGGCCCATCCTTATGAGAATCTCACCCCGAGTGTCTCGCAGATGATCGTTGTCGGGGTCGAGAAACAGCCCGCGGTCGGCCAGTTCAAGGGCGACGTCGACATTACGGTCGCTCTCCTGAAGGATCCACGCCAAGTCGTTCAGTAAGCCTACATGATCGGGCGAGATGCGTAGGGCGTCATTGAGTATCTTCACCGCCAGTTCGGCGTCTCCGGCTCGGTGGGCGACAACGGCCATCCCGTGGTGGGCTCGCACGTAGTCGGGGTAGGTCAAGATGACCGTTTCATACAGCCGGGCGGCCACGGTTACATGGTCCGGCTCGGCCGATTCGGCCAGCAGTGACGCCGCGACGCACATCACCGCCGGGTCCGGGGCCCGGCCATCGGCGTAGGTGATCGCGACCGAAGCGATCTCGCCGTAGCGTCGCCGGCGAGCGAGCCACCGCATTCGCGACTGCACAATATCCGAATCCCTCGACGTATCCGCCGCCCTATCCATCCACCGCCCCGCCGACGCCGTATCGCCCTGCTTCTCGTACAGTTGCGACAGCGTCACCATCACCTCGGCGCGATCGCTGCCGGTCGGGGTGCGGCAGAACGTCTCCAACGCCGCGATCGCCTCGGCGAACCGATCCGACGAACTCAGCAGCCTGGCCATAGCCGCGTGAAGCCGACCGTTGGCCGGAGCCCGGGCGACCGCTTCGGTGATACGCCGTTCCACCTGCTCGGTCGCCTTGGCGTCGCGCCGGCGAATGGCGATGTCGACCAGCATGGCCAGCGCGTCCGCATGCCCGGGGGCGGCCCGAAGAACTTCCTCGGCGAGGTTGCCTGCATTATCCAGGTTCCGCAGGTGATACTCCGCGGCCGCACGCGCCATCAGCAGGCCGACGTCGCCGGGATTGGGTCCAAGCGCCCCGGCGGCCAAATCCCTCGCCCGTCGGTAATCCATCCGGCCGGAGGCGATTTCGATCAGCATACGATGGGCTTCGATCTCAGCAGGTTGGATCTCAACCGCACGCGTCAGCAGCCGGCGCGCCTGATCCAGGGCCTCGCCCGTCCGCGCGCCGGCCAAGCACTGCGCCCTCAGGACCATCACTTTTGTATCGTCCGGATCGGCCGCCTCCAGTTTGTCCAGCACCGCGGCGGCCCGTCGGCGACTTTCGGCGTCGCCCCGGTCCAGCAGCGCTGCGACCATGCGGCGCATCAGCGAGGCGTCCTCCGGATGCGCCCCAAGTCCCTTCTCCAGCGTAGCGAACGCTTCGTCGGGTCGGTTCCGGTCCCAATGGAACGCCGCCAGCACTTCGTAGCCGCGACCGTCGGCGGCCAGGCCGGCCAGGTGGTTGTAATCGGCCTCGGCGGCCTCCGGTTCGCCCATCGATGATCGGAACGCCGCCCGCATGAGGTAGGCCTCGAACGATCCGGTCCTGGCGATCTGCTCATCGAGCAGCCGTTTGGCCTCGGCAAATTGGCCTTCGGAGGTGAGAATGGCGACCCGCGCCGCCGTCACCATCATCGAATCGCCGGCCGCCGCTTCGGCCATATCAAGATGCCCGAAGGCTTGGGCGGCGTTATGCGTCTGGCCGTACAGCGTTCGGGCCAACAGCACACGGGCGGTTACGTCATCGCCGTCGGCGGCGATCTTCAGCTTCAGTTGGTCGATCGCCGCCGATAGGTCGCCGGTGATCAACGCCAGGCGCGCTCGTCTCGAGCTCAGGGCTGCGACGCCGGCGTCCGTGCCGGCCAGCAGTCGCTGAGCTTCGGCGTATCGGCGCTGCTGCTGAAGCAGTCCGCTCAGGCGATCCACCACGTCCATGGCGCCGGGGTCGGCGGCCAGCAGTCGCCGGTACAGCGCTTCGGCGGCGGGAAGGTCGCCAAGCCGTTGGTGCATGCGTCCCAACAGGAGCGCCGGCTCGGACCATCTGGGATCAGCCGCCATCGGCGCCGCAAGCAACTCCCGGATATCCTGCTGCCTGCTTCGCCACTGACTGGAATCCATCCACAATCTCGCCTGGTGTATTCGCCACAGAAGGCCGCTATCGCCTTGAATGCGTCGGATGTCGTCGATCAGCATCTGGGCGGCCGTCGTATCGGATCGAATCTCCGGCAGGCCCAACAGCACCGCCCTGGAGGCGATATTGTCGGGATGGGCCGCGGCCATCGCGCCGAGCCCGGCGACGCCGGCGGCGCGATCGCCGTGGAGAATCCGGACCGTCGCCAGTCGAATCGCGACGTCGGCGCGTTGGGCTGCGCCGATGACGCACTCGCCCGCTTCGGTCAATCGCTCGATCGCCTCGGCGGGCCGCCCGGCCTCCACGAGCAGATCGGACGTGAGCACCCAGGGCTCGGCCCTATGCCCATAATGCCGGCAGGCTTGGCCGGCGGCGGCGATGGCCCTGTCCAGTCCGCCTGTCCGACGAAACAGCGACGCCAGCTTCAACTGGGCCGCCATCGAATCGTTTTCGCCGGTGGCCGCGCCGGTAAGAAGTTGCTCGGCGACCTGCGTATCGCCGCAAGCGTAGGCGACCTCGGCCTGCAGCAGCACGGTGTCCAAGCGGTCGGGATGCGTTCTCGCCAGTTCGGCCAGTTCGGCGACCAACGCCCCCAATCGCTTGGCGTGTTCGGCCGGCGCCAAGGCCGCGGCGGCGCGGATCTCGGTTTCCACCTGGAGCAGACGCACCTCGATATCGGCAGGATCCATCGGATCGGCGTGGGCGGCCCGGTCGGCCTGGACCCACTGTCCCGCTCGAACGTGGAGCCGGGCCAATTGCATCCACATGACGCCGTCGTCGGGGCGCAACTGCAAATAGCGGCCGAGCATGTCAATGGCCCGGCGGGTCTGGCCGGTGCGACTGTACGCCTGAGACAGCAATTGCAGGGGCGCGGGGTTGGCGCTGTTGTTGGCCACGACCGGCTCCAACACTCCGATGATTCGGTAGGGCCGATCCTCGGCCCAGAGCACCGCCGTCTGCAACAGGGCGATTCGCTCGGCTTCGGTTACGTCGACCGTGTCGGCGGCGCCGGCGGCGAGGTGCTCTTGCAGATAGTCGTCGGCCTGACGGGATCGTCCGGCCGCGGCACACAGGCGAATGGCCAAGGGGAAGACAGCGGCGCGAAGGCTTCGATTGGCGACCCTGTCAAGAATCGCCTCGGCCTCGGCGGCGCCGCGATCGTATTGCCGCTGTCGCATGGCCAGTTCACCCGATCGGCTGAAGGCGGCGACCTCCCACTCGTCGAAACTGATGAAGCGTTCGGCGATATCGGCCGGCGTGAATGTGGCTGCCGCGTGAAGTTGGTCCGCGGCTCGCAGGAGCCGGTCGTGGGCGAGCCACTCATCGCACAACATCAGACGCGTGCGGGGATCGTCAATCGCCAGGGAATCGGCGGTTCGTAGATCGGCGATCGCCTCTTGGAGCATCGCCGGGCGATCGACCCCGTCTCGGTCAGCCCCGCGGCGGCGGGTTTCGGCGCGAACCACCCACGCCAAGGCCGATTCGGGGCAATGCTCGACCGCACGGTTCGCCCATTGCATCGCTTCGGCGTCGTCGACGCCGGCTTCGGAGGCCCTGTCGGCGGCCATCGCCCCAAGCAACGCACAGGCTTCCACATATCGCCGACCCATGCGTCCGCTCTGCTCGCAACGGGCCAGGAACGTCTCCAACGTCTGGCGGGCCTGGTCGGTATTCCGCATCAGCATTTGGGCCCGACCCAGCCAGACCGCCGCGTCGGGATCGTCGGAATCGCTCGCCAAGCGTCTGGTGGCGATGTAGCTGAGGTTGCCGTAATCGCCGACCCAGGAGTACAGGCGGGCCAGCGACCGGTACACCTTCGAGTCGGACGGATCGATCTGCAGCAGCGACCGATACGCCCCGATCGCCGCGGCCACATTCTGCGGATCGAACGGCCGTATCCGCATGCGAGCCGTGGCGTAACGTTGGAGAATCGCCACGTCGTCATGGTTGTCCGACAGGTACTCCCGCAACCGGACCACCGCGGTCGGCCAGTCGCCCCGCTCGTAGGCGACCTGCCCGGCCGCCAGAGCGTTGGAGGCGTTGCGACCTTTGTGAAGATAATGCCCCCCCAACACCGCCCCCGCCCCCATCCCGACTACGACGACAACAATCATCATGACCTTAACATTTATCCGTCCGGACGTTCTACCGAGATTCATCGGACCCCCCCGTTTCGGCGCGCATTCGTTGTGCGTATTCCCCTCGCCGCCGCGGCCGGCAGCTATGAGTCCTTTCGACGCACCGGCCGAGCGGGTCCAGACGTTCCGCACAATAACCGTCGCCAACGCCGATCCGAACCCCTACAAGCGGCCCTGATGGCGCCCCGGGAGGGCATGAGACCATGAAATGAGGCTCATGTCGGATCAGCGGGGAGTCGCCGGATGAGTGCTTGCCGTTACTAGTACTCTGTCCCAGGGATAATGTGGTGTTATG
>CBDVCA010000076.1:0-14789 GCA_965372365.1 uncultured bacterium | reverse complement strand
CGGCGCGAGGTTTTCGACCGGTCTTGATTCGTTGGCCCTCGCAAGGATCGGCGGGAGGCAATGTGACTGGCGCAGGCAAGAACGATCACAGGGGCGACGGGATATCCCCATCGGGCGGCGGGCCGGCCTTGCGAGTCGAGGGCGGCTACGCCGAGTACCTGGACGCTCTGCCGGTGGGGCTCTGCCTTGTCGGGCCTGACGGCCGTATTGTACAGGGGAACGCTCACCTGGCCGGACTTCTCCGCTATGACGGCGCCCAATCGCTGATCGGCGTGGTTTTGTCGGCCCTGTTCGTCGACGCCGGGGTCCGCGATCGATGGCTGGCCCCCGAACCGGGCGAGCGGAAGGTTGAGGCCCGGATACGCCGCCGCGACGGATCGGCCACTTGGGTCGAAATCCTATCAGGGACGATTCGAGGCGTCAACGGCGAGCCGATCGGGACCGAAGTCTGCATGGCCGACATCGCCGATCGCCGCCGAACCGAGGACGCATTACGCAAAAGCGAACGGACGTACCGAATGCTGCTGGAGAATCTCCCTCAACGGGTGTTCTACAAAGATCGGACCTTGAACTACGTGAATTGCAACGCCAGCTATGCGGCCGATCTGCACATCGGACCCGAGCAGATCGCCGGCAAGAGCGATCTGGACTTCTTCACTCCCGAGCAGGCCGAGCAGTACCGCGCCGCCGATCGAGACGTTATGGAATCGGGAATCAGCCTGGAGTTCGAGGAGTCGTACGGCCTTGACGGGCAGGAGTACGTGCATACGGTCAGGAGCCCGGTTCGCGATGAAGCCGGCGAGATCATCGGCATCCTTGGCGTCTTATGGGACATCACCGAACGCATTGCTGCTGAGAGAGAGACCCAGCAACTCGCCCAGCAACTTCGCCAGGCGCAGAAAATGGAGGCCATCGGTCGGCTGGCGGGGGGCGTGGCCCATGATTTCAACAACCAGTTGACGGTGATTCGGGGCTATTGCGACATGCTCTTGATCGCGTTGCGCCCCGGCGATGCGGCCGAAGCGTCGTTGCGAGAGATCCAGAAGGCCGCCGAGCGTTCGGCCGACCTGACCCGGAAATTGCTGGCCTTCGGTCGCAAGCAGATGCTGCAACCGGAGGTGGTCAACCCCCATCGGATTCTCAGCGAGATTCAAGCCACCCTGTCGCGAATTCTGGGCGAAGAGATCGTCTTGTCGATTGTCTCCGACAGCGGCGTCGGATGCGTCAAGATTGACCGATCCCAACTGGAACAGGCGGTGATGAACCTTTCGATCAACTCTCATGACGCGATGCCCGATGGGGGCATGCTGACGCTGAAGTTGTCGAACGTGAGTCTGCCGGCCGGCGACAGCCGCCTGAGTCCGGACGCCAAGCCGGGCCGGTACGTTCTGCTGGAAGCAACCGACACCGGCAAGGGGATGGACGCCCAGGTCATCCGTCAGATCTTCGATCCGTTTTTCACGACCAAGGCCCCGGGCAAGGGAACCGGGCTCGGCCTGTCGATGGTCTACGGGTTCGTCGCCCAAAGCGGCGGGCGGATCACCGTCGAAAGCTCCGTCGGCGAAGGCTCGACGTTTCGAATCTACCTGCCGACGACCACCGAACCGGAAGGGACCACCGACGACCACGCCGCCGCGGCCCCGCCGGCACGCGGCAGCGAGACGATCCTGGTCGCCGAGGACGACGACACGGTGCGTAAGTTCATGGTGCGAATGCTGGGACATCTGGGGTATACCGTTCTGGAAGCGGCCGGCGCCGAAGAAGCCTTGGGCTTGGCGGAGAAGCACGTCGGCGAAATCGACCTGCTGATCAGCGATGTCGTCATGCCCGTCATGCGTGGGCCCCAACTGGCCGCCAAGCTCAAAGAAGACGACCCCGACCTGCCTGTCCTGTTCGTCTCCGGTTACACCGAGGAGGCCGGACTTCGCAAAGGCCCTCGTCCCGCCGACGCGGCGTTCCTCGCCAAGCCGTTCGGATCCGAAGCGCTCGAACTCGCCGTCCGCGAACTGCTCGCCGCCGCCGGAGACCGCCGCAAATCGTAGCCTCGCCTCATCACCACGCGCGATATCGGGGCGACGAATAGGAATTGACAGGTCGACTCGGGTGATGCTATTGTGAACGTTGGTATATCACCTGAGAGCAAGGAATTCGGTTCAAGAGGACGGCCACACATGCCCCCCCATCTACTGTTTGACATCGGCAGCATCGATACCGACAAGGCCGTGGTCACCAAGGACGAGATCTATCAGATCAATCCCCACCGCCACGAGTTCGCCCTGTTGGACGGGTTCTCTCATCTCGATCTGGAGACCCGGGAGATGATCGCGTGGGTGGACGTTCGCCCCGATGCGTTCTGGGTTCGCGGGCACATTCCCGGACGACCGCTTTTTCCGGGAGTATTGATGATCGAATCGGCGGCCCAGATGGTGGGCTACTTCGCCAAGATTCTGACCAAGACGGATGGTTTTGTAGGGTTTGGGGCGGTCAGCGACGTCAAGTTTCGCGGCCAGGTCATCCCCGGCGATCGCCTGTTGATTCTGGGAAGAATCACCGACATACGAGGCACCCGACGCATTGTCGGATCCGTTCAGGGCCTTGTCGGCGATAAGATGGTCTTCGAGGGCTCGGTCACCGGTTCGGTGATCTAGCGTTCTGTCCCGGCAAGAAGGTCGGGCGCCATGTTCACGGCCGCCGGAGCCGGCTTGGATCCGCAGGTCAATCGTGAAGTGTTCTAACGGCGTTTGTCAGGTGGGCTGAGTATGAGCGGCTTCGCCAAGCTGTTCGACACGTGTGAGGCGGTGACGGCTCCTCTGGAAGAGGCGGCCCTGGCGGCCATTCCGGCCAAACGGGGGGTGTTTGCCCTACTGGGAGCCGGCGATGCCCCTATCCTTGTCACAACGGCGGCGGATATCCGATCCCGCCTTCGGTATCGTCTTACCGAGCAAGCCGATGAGCCGCGTCGCAAGGCCGCCGATTTGCGACAGATCACCACTGCGGTCTGCTGGCGGCTCACCCACAGCCGGTTCGAAACCGACTGGCGGTACATGGAGATCGTCAGGGCGGTCTGGCCCGAGACCTATCGTGACCTGCTGGGCAAGCGGACGGCTTGGTTCGTCGCCATCGACGCGGAGGCCCCCGTGCCCGACCTGGGCGTCGTGGCCGGTCCGGTCGGATCAGGGAGGCAGTTTGGCCCGTTCCCCGATCGTCGCAGCGCCGAGCGATTCATCGACGCGCTGATCGACGCGTTCGACCTGTGCCGGTGCGTATCCATTCTTCGCCAGGCGCCTCACGGGGCAGGCTGTGCGTACAAGCAGATGGGCCGATGCGCGGCTCCCTGCGACGGGTCGACGTCGATGGACGCGTATCGCGCCGTGGTGGGCAGGGCGATCGCCCTGGCGGCGGGCGATCGGGAGCCCCAGCGATTGCTGCTCCATGAGAAGATGACCCGGGCCGCCGAGGCGATGCAGTTTGAGCAGGCTGGGGTCATGAAGGGCCGTATGGAACGATTGGACGAGTTCGAATCTCCCCGATTCCGAAGCGTTCGCGAGCCCCGTGACTTCCGGTTTGTTATCATTCAGCCGGGACCCTCGCGTCAGCAGGCGTGCAGCTTCGTGTGCGATCGTGGGGCGATCGTGGCCGGTCCGGCGTTGGAGTTTCCGCCGACCGAACCGCAGGCCACCGACGTACTAGCGGCGTGCGACGCCCTGACGGCGGAGCACGAGAAGATTCGGCCGGAGGATGTGGAACGGATGGGCCTGGTGGCCTGGTATTTGTTCTCCGGTAACAACAGCGACGGGCTTGTGTTGAGTCGCGATGACCTGACGCCGGCGTCGCTATGCGAAGCGATCGTCCACCGGGCCGACGATCTGAAGTTGCGACCGGACCGACGGCGGAAAGCCGTCGCCGACGCTACAAAACCCGACGCGCCCGTGGAGAGCCAATGAGACGTGTTGTTCGCGCCATCCTGGACCGACTTCCCAAACGCGGCCGCCGCAGGTGGCGGTACGTTTCGGGACGTCGACGGCGTGTGGGAATTGTCCTGATATCGATCATTATCATCGCCATGTACGGATGGTGGCGATACACCAACCACTATCGGGTCCGCAGGAAGGCCGTCGCGTACCTCGGGCAGTTCATCGGTGCGGAGGTGCGAATCCAGAAGGCCTCGTTCAGCCTTCTGGAGGGGATCAAACTGACCGGCGTCCGCATATACCGAGACAGCGACGGCCGCATCGACGATATCTTCCAGGCCCGGCAGGTGTGGCTGAAACACAAGCCGCTGAGCCTGATCCAATCGGGCCGGTTGGACGTACAGGAGATCATCTGCATCGAGCCGGTGCTGACGATCACCGAGGACGTCGACCACGCGACGTGGAACTTCCAGAGCCTGTTCCATCCGCCCGATCCGGACAGCGCCGTCGACTGGCGGGAGTCGTTGCCGGTGATCCGCATTCGCGACGGGCTCGTGCATCGCAAGGAAATCGTCGATGGCGTACTGACGTCGCTATGCACCGAACGGCTCAGCGCCCGGGCGCTGCCCCAAACGGCTCCGGTGGCGTACGCTATCGAGGTTTTCGACGACGCCTCGGCCGGCGAGGCCGGCGGCCAAGTCCGTCTGAACCTTGAACCGGTTTCGGTTGCGTGGACCGCCCAAGCCCCGGCCGCGTTATTGCGACGCGTGTCGCCCCACCTGTATCGTCGCTGGTTCGACCGCTACCAAGTGCGGGGCGGCGTGCTTCGCTGTGAAGGCGAAGCGTCGGCCGATTCAGTCGGAAACCGGCTCACCTTCGCCTTGACCGACGTAGGCTTGACGCTGCCGCCGGAGGTGGGGGGCGTGCAGTTGACCGGCCTTGACGGCGTGATCGAATTCACCGCCGACGGCGTCGGCATCGAGAAGATCTCCGGCCGGTTGCCGCAGCTTGGCGATGCTTTGGCGGTCGTCACCGGCGGGTTCGCCGGCTACGGAGCCGACAGCCCCGTCGAGGTCCAATGCCGGATCGACGATCTGGAGTTTCCCTTTGCCGCCGACGATAGCCTGTTGGGCCGTCACCTCAAGTGGTTCCAGGACGACTACGCACCGCGCGGGAAGGCGAACGTCAGCTTTCGTATCGGCCGCGACGCCGTCGGCGAGTTCTCTTGCGACGGGTCCGCCGAGGTGCTGGGCATGGCCATGACGGTGGCCCTCTTTCCGCTGCCGGTGACCGACGCGACCGGGACCGTCGCCTTCGATTCCCGGCGCGTGACGCTCGGCGGCCTGCGCGGGCGGGTCGGCGATATGCACATTGGGGTCGACGGGTGGATCTCGATCCCCGAGCACCGGGTCTACGATCTCTCACTGACGGCGACCGACGTCTCGCTGGATGCGGCGTTCGATGCGGCGATGGCCCGCTCTTCGCTGGAGGAGATTCGTCAGGATGTCCGGGGCTACGTCAACAGCTTCGCCCCCAGCGGCACGGTCGACGCCGACTTGCGCCTGTACTCGCATCCGGAAACCGGCGAGATTCGCAACGAGGTCAACCTGACGTTTGACGGGAACGCATCGGTCGTGTACGAGGCGTTCCCCTACGCCGTCACCGACCTGACCGGCAAGGTGTCGATCCATCCCGAATCCGTCACCCTCGACGCGATCCGCGGTCGCCACGGATCCGCTCGCATCGGCGTCGACGGGACGGCGACCGATCTGCACGCGGCGAACCCCGACGTCCGTCTGGACATCAACGCCACCGACATCCCGCTTGATAGCGACCTGGCCGCGGCGTTGGGGGCGATATCGGCGCCGGCCCGGGGATACTACGATTCGTTCCACTTCGCCGGCGCCGCCGACGTCGTCGGCCCGATACACTTTCGCCCTGACGGATCGCTGGACTACACGCTCATGACCACCTTGAAGAACGCGTCGATGCGGCATGATCGCTTCCCCTGTCCGCTCGTCGACCTCAGGGGCGTCGTCCGCCTCACGCCGAAGACCATCGACATTCGGCGAGTGGTGGGAACCCGCGGCGGCGGACCCGTCACGGTCACCGGATCGGTCGATCTGACCGACGCCCAACTCGCCCTCGATCTTGAAATCGACGCCAAGGATGTGCGGTTTGACGACGAACTGAGAGACGCCGTCCGCGCCGTGTCGCCCGAGACCCTCGGGCGAGTGTGGGACGCGATGAATCCCACCGGGACGGCGGATATTCGGTTCGTCGCCGGGTTCCGGGACGATACCGGCCGCGACGACTACGTGCTTACGCTGATCGCCCGAGACATGGGCGTGACGCCGACTCGCTTCCCGTACCCGATCACCGGCCTCCGGGGAACGGTCCTCGCACGCCCCGATCGGGTCGAATTTCAGGATCTCCGCGCCGGAGACGCCGAATCGGGCCTGCTGGCCAAGGGCGTGCTGCACTTGAGCGATGGCGGCGTTCAGGAGGCCGACATCCTGCTGGCCGCCACAGGCCTGCCGATCGATCAACGGCTGCTCGACGCCGCGCCGGACAGCTTCGCTACCGTTGCGGCGCGCCTCCAGCCCACCGGGCGGTTCGACGTGAATCTCACTTCGCTGCAGTACCGGCGCCCACCGGTCCAGCAGGTCCAACCGGACGCCACCGGCCCCGGCGAGCCCTGGACCTGGCGGATTGACGGCAGTATCGGCCTGCACGACGCGGCCATGGACGTCGGCGTCAAGGCCACCCGGGTCAACGGCGAGGTCGCCGGCGTGGTGACCGCCGATGTCGTCGGCGACAGGTATTCGGTGGCCGCCGCGTTCACCGCCGATTCGCTGCTGCTGTGGGGACGCCAAGCGACTCGCCTGCGGGGGAACGTTCGCAAAGATCGCCTCGACGATACGCTGCATTTCGCCGATCTCGTGGCCGATATCTACGGCGGGCAAATGGCCGGCGATATCGATATCGAAATGGGCGATTCCGGGGGCGTCACCATGAAACTCGACGTGCTCGATGTCGAGGTCGGAGAACTGCTCAACGCCAAGGGCGCCGATCCCGACAAGCGAATCGCCGGTTCGGGGCGACTCAGCGGAGGCCTGTCCCTGCGAGTCCTCACCGACCCCCAAGGCGTCACGTCGCGTCGCGGCAGCGGCGAGTTCGTCCTCGCTGAGGCGAAGATCGGAAAGATTCCCATCCTCCTTGGGTTGGTCAACGTCGTCCTGCTGCAACTGCCGACCGAGACGACGTTCTCCAGCGGAGAAGTGAAGTACGTTATAGAGGACGATCTGCTGATCTGCAGCAAGATCAACCTCCGGGGCGAAGGCCAATCGGTGGTCGGGCTCAACGCCGCCGCCACCTCGATCATCGGCGCCGGGACCGTGAACCTGGCCTCGGAGGAGTTGAACTTGGCGCTTCGATCGGGGCCGCCGCACCTGTTGATGGGCGTGTTCGGCGAGCTGTGGACCAAGACAGTCAGCGGCCTGTCCACCACGCGAGTGACCGGCTCGTGGCGCGACCCGAAGGTCAGAACCGTACCCCTGAATCAAATCGACTCGCTGATTCGAGAAGTATTCGACATGGACCCTTGAGCAGGACCGAAACGAACGCCGCGCCATGATGGGAACGCACCCGGGCGGACGAGTGGAGAATAAGATGACACAGGTGAAAGTCGGTGTAATCGGCGGCAGCGGACTTGGCGATGCGTTGTGCGCCCAGACCGGCGGCGAGCGGCGAACCGTCGAAACGCCGTTCGGCGCCCCCTCCGATGCGATCATCGAGACTCGATGGGGCGACGTCGACGTGGCCGTCTTGAACCGTCACGGACCCGGGCACCTGATCGCTCCTTCGGCGGTGAATTACCGGGCGAATATCTACGCACTCAAAGCCATTGGCTGCACCCACGTGATCGCCGGCTGCGCGGTGGGCAGCCTTCGCGAGGAGATCGAGCCCCGGCACCTGGTGATTCCCGATCAGGTTATCGACAAGACCCATCAACGCGTGGGGTCGTTCTTCCATGGCGTCCTGGCCGCCCACGTGGAGATGGCGTCCCCGTTCTGCCCGGTGCTCCGCAAGCATCTGCTCCACTGCGCCGCCGACGTCGAAACCACCGTCCACGACCGCGGCACGTATATCTGCATGGAAGGGCCCGCCTTCAGCACGCGGGCCGAAAGCGAGATGCACCGCCTCTGGGGCGGCGACCTCATCGGCATGACCATGATGCCCGAGGCCAAGCTTGCCCGTGAGGCCGAACTGGCCTACGCCGCGGTGGCCCTGGCCAGCGACTACGATTGCTGGCGCCCGCATCCGGATGACTTGGACAGACACGAGTTGCTCAAAGAGATCATCTCGCACCTCACCGCAGCGACCGCTAACGCCATCGCCCTGATCCAAGCGGCGGTCGAGCGATTCGGCGAGATCGCCGACATCGCCAGCCCCGCCCACAGCGCCCTGGAACTGGGTATCTGGTCGGATCGATCCAAGATCGACCCCGCCGTCCGGGAAACCCTCGACGTATTGGTGGCCAAGTACCTCTGATCCGGCGATCCTGCCGCGGCGAACATTGACAGGGGTTCGCCGCTGCTGTAGCGTACGGTCCTTGAACGCGTTACGAATTCGTGTGGCGCGTCCCCCTCTGCGGCATGCGCCACCGCCGCCGCGGAGTACGGCGATTCGCATCACGGCACGGATCATGAGCTTGATCGTCAGCCCGGATCAACGGTGAGGGACCACTGCGGTGCCGTTCAATTCATACATATTCCCGCTCTTCTTCGTGGCGGTCTGGATGGCGTACGTATGCCTTCGACACCGCTGGCAAAACCTCCTTCTGGTGGCGGCCAGCTACGTCTTTTACGGTTGGTGGGACTGGCGTTTCCTCTCCCTGCTGCTGATCTCGACCCTCGTCGACTTCCACTGCGCCAGAGGCATTCGCCAACGACCCGCCCACGCGCGAAAATTCCTTGGCGTCAGCCTCCTGGTGAACCTGGGCATCCTGGGTTTCTTCAAGTATTTCGGATTCTTCGCAGCCTCGGCGGCGCACTTGCTTGAATCGCTCGGCCTCGGCGCCGATATCCCCACGCTCAACCTCCTGCTTCCGGTCGGCATCAGCTTCTACACGTTCCAGACGCTGGCCTACACCATCGAAGTCTATCGTGGCAAAGAGACCGCCGTCGACGATCCCGTGACCTTTGCGCTGTACGTCGCCTATTTCCCCCAACTGGTCGCCGGGCCTATCGAACGGTCCTCGCACTTGCTGCCGGAACTGAGCAAGCGGAGGCGGGTTTCGGCCGAGAAGATCGCCTCCGGCTGTGAACTGGTCTTGATGGGGTTCTTCAAGAAGGTGTTCATCGCCGACGCTGTGGCGACCATGGCGGACGCCTCCTTCGCCGCACCCGGCGGTCAGAGCGGGTGGAACCTCATCATCGCGGTCTACTTCTTCGCCCTGCAGATCTACGGCGACTTCGCCGGCTACACCGACATCGCCCGGGGCGTCAGCAGGTTGCTGGGAATCGAGCTGCGGCTGAACTTCAAGCAACCCTATCTGGCCACCAATATCACCGAATTTTGGCGCCGATGGCACATGTCCCTGTCTTCGTGGCTTCGCGATTACCTCTACATCCCCCTGGGCGGCAATCGCAAGGGGCGATTCAGAACCTACCTGAACAACATGTTGACGATGCTCCTGGGCGGGCTCTGGCACGGGGCGGGGTGGAATTTCATCGCCTGGGGCGGCTTGCACGGGATGTATCTGGCGGTTCACAAGTTCACCCTCGGCGACAAGAAAGTCGAGCTGTCGCGGCCGCCTCGGAGCCCGCGGCAGTGGGTCGGGGCGCTGGCGGGGATGTTCGTGACGTTCCACCTGGTCTGCTTGGCGTGGGTGTTTTTTCGGGCCGATTCGCTATCGAACGCCGCGACGTATCTGGGTTGCATCGTCAGGGGTCTGACCGTGGCGCCGGAGACGACGTATGTGGCCCACCTGCTGTTCTACGGGTTCTGGGCTCTGCTGATCGAGGGCCTCTGTTGGTATCGTGACGATGAGCTTCCCGTCAGCGGAAGTTGGCGACCCCTCTGGCGGGGGCTGGCCTACGCGTGCATGGTGTTCCTGATTGTCTGCATAGGGAGAAGTGATGCCCGGCCTTTCATCTATTTTCAGTTTTGACACTCTCGACCGACGCGGCGGATCGGCCGCGGTCACGGTGAAGTGGACGATCCTGTGGACGGCCCTGCTGATCGGCCTGGCCCACGTGTTCGTGTTCCCCCGCCTGCGCGCCATGGCGATATCCGATGACGTCGCCCGGGTGATGACGCTGCCGACCGGCCCGGCGACGGTGATGGTCAGCGGAACGTCCCGCAACGGGCTCGGTGTGCATCCCCAAACGCTGGCGGCGCGTCTGGGCTGTCCGGTCGAGAAGATGCCCATCCCCGCCTCGACGGCCTGGGAGGTGGGGCGGTTGCTCCAGAGGCAACCGGAACTGTTCTCGGGTATGAAGGTCCTGATCATCGACATCGAGCCGTATCAGTTCAATTCCAACAGCCCGGCGATCTTCGGCGGGTGGCGCAACTTCCGCAGACTATCGCGGCTGGATGAGAAGTTCGCGCGTCGCGGGCCGCGAGGACGAAGGGAGGCCCTCCACGACGTCGTCTGCGCCAATCGATGGACGTTCGACGAACTGCTTCATCTTGCGACGGGGCGAATCAAAGGCGAGTATCCGCGTATGGATGATCGCTGGGGAGAGTTCGCCGACAAGATTCCGTCGGCGGAGGCCCTGGCCGGCGAGGAGATGGCGTCGGGGCACATGGCCTCGTATGAGCCGTTCGAGTTCACCGAGAACGCCCTGTTCGAATTGGTGGACATCTGCCGTCGCAAGGGGGCGGCCCTGATCGTGAACGTTCCCCCCGCCACGCGGAGTTATATCCAACTGTGTCGCGATCGGTACCCCGAGGCGTACGATCATTTCCTCGGCGTCGTCGACAAGCTTCGCCGGCAGGCAGGCGTTGACGTGGTGTTCTGCGAAACCTTCGACGGCATTTCCACTTCCGCCTCCGCTTCCGTTTCCGCCGAGACCGACCCGACGCTGTTCCTGGATTACGGGCACATGTCGCTGGTCGGCGCCAAGTTGTATACCGCCTGGCTGGCCGACCGGCTGGGCGAGTTGGAGGCGGTCCGCATGGCCCTGGGCGAGCAGCCTGACCCGCGGCGAACGGCGGATTCCGAGACGGCCGCGTACGGGGCCGGTCGGTGAGTCGGTTCCGGGACGCCGGCCTCGCAGCGATTCCGTTCGCCGTCTTGTTTTTCCTACCCGCCGCCAATACACTAGCGGGTCTATGTTTGAAGCACTGACCGACAAATTCGGCGGGATCTTCCGCAAGATGTCCGGCCGCGGGCGGATTACCGAAGACAACGTCTCCGACGCGATGGGCGAGGTGCGCCAGGCGCTGCTTGAAGCGGACGTTAACTATAAGGTGGCCAAAGAGTTCTGCGACTCGATTCGCGAAAAAGCCGTCGGCGCCGAGGTCATCAAGAGCCTGCATCCCGGGCAGTTGATGATCAAGATCGTCCACGACGAACTGGTCGGCCTCATGGGGCCGGTCGACACGCGGATCTACTTCGTCACGCCGCCGCCGACGATCATTATGATGGCCGGACTGCAGGGCCAGGGCAAAACCACCACCTGCGCCAAGCTCGCCAAGTACCTCCAGAAGCAGGGCAAGCGGCCCCTCATGGTCGCCTGCGACCTTCAACGCCCGGCCGCGGCCGAGCAGTTGACGATCCTCGGCGAGCAGATCGGCGTGCCCGTCTATCGCCAAGATGGCGAGACCAACCCCGCCAAGGTCGCCCGAAAGGGCGTCTCGCTGGCCAAAAAGAGCGACTGCGACGTCGTCATTATCGACACCGCCGGCCGGCTGCACGTCGACGAGGCGATGATGAAGCAGGCCCAGGATATCGCACGGACGGTGAGCCCCCACCAGATCTACCTCGTCTGCGACGCCATGGTCGGCCAGGACGCCGTCAACTCGGCCCGCGAATTCAACGAGCGGCTCGAACTGGACGGCGTCATCCTCACCAAGTTCGATTCCGACGCCCGCGGCGGCGCGGCGCTATCGGTCAAATCCGTCACCGGCAAGCCGATCAAGTTCGTCGGCGTCGGCGAGAAAATCGACAACCTCGAAGAGTTCCACCCCGACCGCATGGCCGGGCGCATCCTCGGCATGGGCGATATCGTTACGCTGGTCGAAAAGGCCCAGCAGGAGTTCGACGCCGACCAGCAGGCCGAGATGCAGAAGAAGATGGCCAAGGGCGCCTTCACGCTCACCGACTTCCTCACGCAGATGCAGCAGATGAAGAAGCTCGGGCCCATGAAGGAAATGCTCAAGATGATCCCCGGCATGGGCTCGCAGATGGACGGCATGGACATCCCCGACAACGCCCTGGCGCCCATGGAAGCCATCATCCATTCCATGACCCCCGCCGAGCGGACCCACCCCGCCGGCCTCGACGGCTCCCGCCGCCGCCGCATCGCCAAGGGCTCGGGGACACAACCCGAAGACGTCTCCGGCCTGGTCAAGAGCTTTTCGCAGATGCAGGGCATGATGAAGCAAATGGCCGGCATGGGCATGCGAGACCGAATGCGATTCGCCCAGCAAATGGGCCAAGCCGACATGGCCGGCGGTATGCCCAACCTCAAAACCAAACAACGCTCCAAACGACTCACCAAGAAGGAACGGGCGAAGAAGAAGAAGAGGAAGCGGTAGGGGGGCGTCGGCCACGGGCTCGCCGTTACTAGCCCCCCGCAGTGCGGGGGGGGTCGAACGACGTGTGACCCCACGATCTATGGATCCAACTGCCGCTTCGGGACAATCGACATCGAAGACGCCGCGGGAGCACCAGCGGTCCAGCGACCCCCTGCACTGCAGGGGGCTAGTAACGGCAGACCTTTGGCCACGAGGATCCCCCCGCTCATCCGTCATGAACCCAAGGCAAGGGCGTTGCGAGGACCGAACCGATGGAACCGACCGATAATCACGAATCTGAAACGCAACCCATGGCGCCGCTGACCGCCCAAGAGAAGCGCGTCATCATCGACAAGGGAACCGAGCGGCCGTTCACCGGCGAGCTCTGCGACCTGCAGGAAGCGGGCGTGTATGTTTGTCGCCAATGCGGGGCGGAGCTTTACGCGTCGAAGAGGAAATTCCATTCCGGCTGCGGCTGGCCGAGCTTTGACGACGAGATTCCCGGGGCTGTCAAGCGGCAGGCCGATCCGGATGGGCGCAGGACGGAGATTGTGTGCGCCGCGTGCGACGGGCATCTGGGACACGTGTTCACCGGTGAGCAGTTGACCCCCAAGAACACGCGGCACTGCGTGAATTCGATCTCGCTGGTGTTCCGACCCGCGGCCGCTCGCTCGACCGAGACGGCGATTTTCGCCGGCGGCTGCTTCTGGGGCGTGGAGCATCTGTTCAGCAAGGTCGACGGCGTCGTCAGCGCCGCCTCCGGCTACACCGGCGGGGAGGCGCCCGGCCCTACGTACGAACAAGTCTGCCGCGGCGACACCGGCCACGCCGAAGCCGTTCGCGTGGTCTTCGACCCCGATCGCGTTTCGTACGAGCACCTGGCCCGGCTGTTCTTCGAGATTCACGATCCGACCCAGTTGAATCGCCAAGGCCCCGATATCGGCAGTCCATACCGCTCGGCCGTGTTCTACGTGGACGCTCAGCAGAAAGAGACCGTCGCCAAACTCATCGCCGAGCTTCGCGCCAACGGCTTCGACGTGGTCACCGAGGTGGAACCGGCGTCGGAGTTCTACCTTGCCGAGGCGTACCACCAAGACTACCTCGCCAAACACCCCCAGCGGCGGGCGTGTCACGTTCGGGTGGCGAGATTCGACGTCGGCGCTGGGTAGCTCCAAGCGGAGATACAACAGGGGCGGGCCGCCGTCGTAAGACAGCAGCCCGCCCCTTTCTCAGTTCATCTTCGTCTTAGCAGCCGAAGTTGTACTTCAGAATGACGAAGTCATTCAAATCGCCGTCGCCGTCGCCGTCGAAGTATTCGTAGTAGTCCGCCGGGGTTGCTCCGATGCGGATTGGAACGACCGTGCCGGAAGCCGGATCCGGCGCAGGGTCGAAGCCGAACAGTCGCACATCATTCTTCTGCCCGTTGCGCCCGGGGGGCGGAATCAGCGTACCGTCCCACCAATACACATCGCCGGGGTCGAACGCTTCGTCCCCGTCGGCGTTGGGATCGCTCAACTCGCAGTCCGAGCCGATATCGATCGAGAACTCCATCGTGTACGCCTGACCCAACGCCGGCCGGGACGGACCCGCCAAGGCGGCGAGTACGATCAGCAAGAGTCCGTATCGCCATAGAATCGACGGCTTCGATCTCCTCGGAGAAGCTGAGTTGCGGTCCAACGAGGACGGTTCCGGTACGCGCACAGATCGTGGGGACACATGCATGTCAATCTCCCTGTCTTCTCCGCGGACGAACGCCGCGGACGTATCAGGGGAATTCTACCGCGCATCTGTAGATCGACAAGCATATTCGCCACAGCGGGGGTGTGCAGGCAACGTCGCAGCACCTCGCCCCGGCGGTAGGCTTCGCCCCGGCAACGGCCGATGGCGGCGGTGGGTCCTGCAGCGCGCCGGGATGCCACGAAAAGAAACATCGGCCGGAGAATTCGGGTTTGGGCGTGATTAACCGGCCTCAAACCGGCCTCAACATACACGGAAGGGCGGATTGCGGCCATGGGTAGTATGGTGTGTATGGATCTGTGTTTTTTTTTGGGGGGGGCTGGCGATGGTCCGGCGGCCCTATGGAGTGGGGCGGGAGCCAACCCCCGTTGTAAAAAACCACCGCCCCCCCAC
>CBDVCA010000075.1:0-14868 GCA_965372365.1 uncultured bacterium | reverse complement strand
CGCACGCCTTCGGACCCCCCGCACTGCGGGGGGCTAGTAACGGCGAGCACCCATCGGAAGGACTCCCCACGAATCGCGGATGAACCTTGAATGGGGGGCCGTTGGCGCATCTCTGGCGTAAGCGGAGCCGACCGGCTACACTGTTGATATGGCCGATTTGTTTGACACTGCGTTCCTGAAGAAGCTGGAATTGCTCACGTTGTCGGCCCGTCGGGCGCTTGTCGGCCAGTCGATGGGCGAGCAGCGGAGCCGGCGTCTGGGTTCGTCGGTCGAGTTCGCCGACTACCGCCAGTATACGCCCGGGGACGACTTCCGGCGGATCGACTGGAACGCCTACGCTCGCTTCGACAATCTCCTGCTCAAACTGTTCCGCGAGGAGGAGGATCTCAGCCTGTACTTGCTCTGCGACGCGTCGGCGTCGATGGATTTCGGCAAACCCGACAAGTTCGATTACGCTCGCAAGGTGGCCGCGGCGTTGGCGTATATCGCCCTGCACAACGGCGATCGCGTAAGTCTGTACATGCTGGGCGACGACAACGTCGGCGAGCAGGCCCAGCCGATCCGCGATTCGTTACGCAGCCGGCGCGGGCGCGCGACGATTTTCGAGGTGTTCGACTTCCTCCAGGCCGCCACGACCGGCGGCGCCACCGACCTGAGCGCGTGCGTGCAGTATCTGGTGAGCGGGAGCGTCAAGCCGGGCATCGTGGTGATTATCTCGGACATGCTGCTCGACGACGGCTACGATCACGCCCTCAAGCGGCTCGCCTACGAGAAGTTCCAGCCGATGATCGTACACGTCATGGCTCCCCAGGAGATCACCCCCGACATATCCGGCGATCTTCGCCTCTCCGACAGCGAGACCGGCCACCAGGTGGACGTTTCTCCCAGCAAGCGAATGCTCGACGCCTACCAAAAGCAACTGGCCATCTTCCGCCGGCGAGTGGACAACTTCGCCCGCCGCCACGCGACCGATTACGTCTTCGCCGCCACGGACACGGCGTTTGAAGAACTGGTGCTCCAGTGGATGCGAACGGCCAATATGCTCTCGTAGGACGGAACAGAACGGCAGGCATCAGGCTTCCGTTCGCCGTTGGCCGTTCGCCCCTTGTGCGGGGCGTTCATCGATCTATAATGCGTTCATGCAGACCATTGCGTTGATTAATCAGAAGGGCGGGGTGGGCAAGACCACTACCGTGGCGAATCTGGCCGCGGGTCTCGCGTCGCGGGGGTTGCGAATCGCCGCGATCGACATGGACCCTCAGAGCCACTTGACGCTGCACTTTGGTATCGAGCCGGGGGCGTCTAGCCCGGGCGTGTACGAAATGCTCACCGCCGAGGCCGAGTTGGCCGACACCGCGATCGCCGTGGCGGAAAATCTCTGGATCGCTCCGGCCTGCATCGACCTCGCCGGCGCCGAGATCGAACTGGTCTCGACCGTCGGGCGCGAGCAGTTGCTGGCCGATCGGATTGCGGTCCAGCCGGACGCATACGATTTCATCCTGATCGATTGCCCGCCCTCGCTGAGTCTGCTGACGCTGAACGCCCTGACCGCGGCCGACGAGGTGCTCATCCCGCTGCAGCCGCATTTCCTGGCGTTGCAGGGCTTCGGCAAGCTGCTGGAGACGATCTCGCTCGTCCAGCGCCGTGTGAACCCTCGCCTTCGCGTTGGGGGCGTGGTGCTGTGCATGTACGAAAGCAACACCCGCCTGGCCGGGGAGGTGACCCAGGACGTAGCCGACTTCCTCAACGACCGAGGCGACCCGAACACCCCTTGGGCCGACGCCACGTTGTACAAAAGCCGCATTCGCCGGAACGTCAAACTGGCGGAATGCCCCAGCTTCGGGGAGTCGATCTTCAACTACGCCCCCGGCTGCCCCGGCGCGACCGACTACGAAGCCCTCGCGGCCGAGTTCATCACCCTCCACAACTGCGGCGGTGAGCCCCAAGACGCAACCAAACCGGAAGCAGAGACGCCCCCCCATCTGTCGACCCCGAGTCAGACCGCCGAACAAGACGCACCGACGGAGCCGACAATCACCGACCGCCCCTGCGAGCCCGCGGCGCCTTCGCCTCCCCAGCCGGCGGAGCCCGTTATCGACGAGCCCACGACGGCGACCGCGCCTGAGCCTGTCGCCGAGAGCGAGACGCCGAGCGAACCGACGACGACCGAAGGCGAGAATCCTTGGTCGTGACCGCCCCCGCTCAAGCCGCCAGGCGCCTGTGGCTCAGACGCCTTCTGGTCCTCACGTGGGTCGGGGCATTGGTGGCCACGCACCTTCCGGCCGAGCGGCTCCCCGAGTTTCACACCTCCGACAAGATCCTGCACACGGTGGGCTACGCCCTGCTGGCGGCGGTCTTCTGGATGACGCTGCTCGCCCACGGAACACCGTTCGGTCGACGGGTGCTCATCGTCGGCGGCGTCCTTGCGTTGTATGGCGCGCTCGATGAGATCACTCAGCCTCTGGTGAATCGCTACGCCGCCGTGGACGACTGGTGCTTCGATGTGATCGGTGTGGCGATCGCGCTGACGGTGGCGGAGGCCGTTCTCCGGACGCGGCGGGCGTACACGAAAGCGTAATGCTCTGTCCGAGCACTCAGCCCCGGATTACTCTCCGAATCCCGCGTCGGCGATCTCGATGGCGCGGATCAGGGCGCGGGCCTTGTTGAGCGTTTCCTCGTACTCGCCGGCCGGAACGCTGTCGGCGACGATGCCGGCTCCGGCCTGGACGTGAACCTTCCCGCCGGTGATCACCATGGTGCGGAGGGCGATGCAGGTGTCCATGTTGCCGCCGAAATCGACGTAGCCGACCGCGCCGGCATACGGCCCGCGCCGGGTGGGCTCCAGTTCGTCAATGATCTCCATCGCCCGGATCTTCGGCGCCCCGCTGACCGTACCGACCGGCAGCGTCGCCCGGAGAGCGTCGAAGGAGTCTTTCCCTTCGGCCAGTTGGCCCTCGACGTTGGAGACGATGTGCATCACGTGGCTGTACCGCTCCACCGCCATCACCTCCGACAGCTCAATCGATCGCGGCTCGGCGACAATACCCAGATCGTTGCGGGCGAGGTCGACCAGCATCACATGCTCGGCTCGCTCCTTCGGGTCGGCCAGCAGTTCGACCTCGAGGGCCTTGTCTTCGGCCTCGGTCTTCCCCCGACATCGCGTGCCCGCCAGCGGACGACTGGTCATATGCCCGTCCTCCACGCGGCAGAGAATCTCCGGCGACGAGCCCACCAGCGTCGCCTCCGGCGTTCGCAAGATGAACATAAACGGGCTGGGGTTCACCACACGCAATGCACGGTAGATATCGAACGGCTCGGCCCGGGTCGACACCGACAGCCGCTGGCTGATCACCACCTGGAAGATGTCGCCGGCTCGGATGTACTCCTTGCACGTCTCCACGGCGCTCTCAAAGCCCTTACGCGTAAAATTGCTCTCGAACGGAATCTGCGGCAGCCCGTCGAAGGTAATCTCACCCACCGCCTGGTTAGCGCCCTCCTGCAATCGGCGAATGGTCCGCTCGATGCTCTCGGTCGCGTCGCGATACGCTTGGCCGGGGTCGCTGTCGATGTGGGCGTTGCAGACCACCTTGATGGTCTTGGAAACGTGGTCGAAGATCACCATCGTCCGGTACAGGCCGAACGACAGGTCGGGCAGGCCCCGGTCGTCATCGGGCCCTTCGCCGATATCCTCGTAGTAGCGGACCATGTCGTAGCCGGCGTAGCCGACGATCCCGCCGGTGAATCGCGGCAGGCCCGGCAAATGCACCGGTTCGAAACCGCCCAGCAACTGCTGCAACTCCGCCAGCGGATCGTGACGGGTGATCGTCTCGGGCGCATGGCCCAGTTTCTTGATGGTAATCTCGTCGCGCCGGGCGGTGAAGGTCACCTCCGGATCGACGGCGATGAAACTGTAACGGGCGATCTTGTCGCCGCCGACGACGCTCTCCAACAGCAGCGAATTGGCCGAAGGAGCAAACCCGACCGGGTTGGCCAGTCGCTGATACGCCGAAACGGGAGTCAGCGAATCGCTGAGCAACTGGCGGTAAACGGGAATGGTATTGCCTTGATCGGCAAGCTCGCAGAACTGCTCGAAATTCGGGTAGTAGTGCTTCACAATGCACCTCGCAACATCAGGTAGAATCAACTATTCACGATCCGCGTTCGCAGACCGACGCGGCGTTGTCAGGCCGAGATACGTCGCCGAGCGGCAACCCATCCCGGCCGGCGCCACACCCAATGTCGCAAGTATACATGCATCGTGATGTCCACTATACCGCCAATCGGCCGCTACGCCAACGGCAATTCCGCCGGCTTCGGTCCGGCCGGGCCGTCTGGGCGGTTTGGGGGGAGTGTGCCGACGAAACAGCCTACTTCTCGGCCGTCAGCGCCGCGTGGACCTCTTCGAGCAGTTGGGCGACCTTGAAGGGTTTGAACAGGACGGCCGCGAGGCCTTGGGGGTTGGCCCGGACGATCGAGTGGCCCGGGTCGTAGCCGAACCCGGTGATCAGGATAACGGCCGTGTCGGGGTGACGGGCCTTGGCGGCCGAGAAGACGTCGTAGCCGTTGCGGAAGGGCATCTTGATATCGCTGAGGACCATGTCGTAGCGACAGGCCTCGATTCGCTCGATCGCCTCACGACCGTCGACGGCGGTATCGACGAAGGCGCCGGCGTTGGTCAGCACGTCGCAGATGGTGTCGCGGATCAGTTCCTCATCATCGGCGATCAGAATCCGTTTGCCGGCGACGATCGGATCGGCCGCGGTGGTGGGCATCGTCCCCATCATGGCCGCGGCCGGCTGGGCGGCGATGTGCTCGACGGTCGCCTCGATACTGTCGGCGGTGGCGACAATCCGCTCGAGCCGCTTGCGCATCTCGTCATGGCCGATGTACTCGGCGATCAGGGCCCGGGCCTCGCTGCGAATATCGGCCAGGGGGCCGCACAGTTCGCTGGTCACCACGCCGGTGATCTCCGAGGTCGCGCTGTGACGCTCGACCGTCAGGAGATTCATCGTGTTCAGCGCCAAGGCGATGTACCCGGTGAAGATCTCGATAAACTGACGATCCTGGTCCGTGAAGGCGTGCTTCCGGTGGCTCTCGAACGTCAGCACGCCGATCACCTTGTCGCTGAGCCGGACCGGGACGGTCAAACTGCTGCAGGCGTCGGCGAGGGCCAGCGGACGATGCCGGCCCTCACCGGCCAGGTCGCCGCACAGAATGCTTTGGCCGGTGGCGGCCGCACATCCGGGCAAGCCGCCTTCGTCGTCGCCGACCGGAACGGTCCGCTCGGCCATCGCTGCCGGTAAGCCCTTGGAGGCGATCAGCTCGAGCCGGCGGTCGCGTTCGTTATGCACCCAAAGGGCGAAGTGCTCCCGGTGAAGCAGTTCGCCGGTGTAGTGGACGATCCGCTCTTGGAGAAACTTGATCCGCTCAGCCACGCTCATCCGGGCGAGGGCGCCGCCGTCGAGCCAGGCCAACTCGCGCCCGGCTCGGGTAATGGCTTCCATTCTCTCGCGGTTGCGGGCCGTCTCGGTCACATCGAACACCACGGCCGTAACGTGGGTCAAGTCGCCGGAACCGTTACGAACGCCCGAGGCGGTCACCTCGTACCGGCGGCCCTCGTCGGTGACGGGCCATCGCACGCACCCGGCGCCGCAGCCGCAGTCGGGCAAGGCCGCGGCTATTTGGGCGACCACCGAACCGCTCACGTCTGAACTCATGGCCTTGAACTTGGCGTTGGCCCACAGCAGCCGGCCGTCGAAACCGACCACGCAGGCCCCCTCGCCGATCGTATCGAGGATCGACGCGGCCTGCCCGGTTCCCAGCGCGCGTTCGAGGGGCAGAAAATCATCCGCCGCGGCCAGTACGGCGTCGAACGACTGGCTCCGAAGCCGTTCCAGAGCGTCGGGCAACTCGGTCGACAGGTGGACCTCGCACGATGGCTGCAGGAGGTTCAGTATCGCATCATCTGCGGGACGACCACCGACCAGCATGAGAAGTTTCGGCTTGGCGTGGGGCGTGTTCATTCGTCGGCATCAAGGCAACCGGGCCTATCCTTATACATACGTCGCTCGGTGTGATCGAGCGACTGGCGGCGCACCGTGGCTACGGTGCGTCCTGATTTTCGGCCACCTCTTCGGCCAACTCCTGCTGGGCGTCGGTCAGATGCTTCTCCACCGCCTCGTCGGACTGCTCGAGCAACTCGCCGGTCCTGGCGGCCATGATCGTCAGAACATTGTCGCGAACCTCGGCGAACCCGGCGTCCATCTTGAGGAACCACGCCCGCTCGTCGGAGGCGCGCAGTGTGAGAAAACCCTCGCCGACCAGGGCGATCATCGCCCCGTGGTTGGGCCAAACGCCGACAAGTCCGTCGGAGGCCGGGAAGACCACCGAAATCGCCTGTCGGTCAATCACCGGACCTTCCGGCGTGATCACTTTGCATCGAAACGTCTCCGGCATGGCGCCTTTCCACTCCCCCCCGCCAGGCGCCTACGGGGCGCCCTCCTGATTGACTATACCCAAACCCGCCCCCCCAAGTGAAGGGGCCAGTCGGCAACATTCGGCGCCGGCGTGCGATTTACGACCACGTTTCCCAACACACCACTTCGTCCAACGTCTTGCGTTCCTTCGGCTTCGCCGAGTCGGCCGGATACCCTAACGCCAGAACCTCGATCACCTTGGCCGAATCGGGAATCCCCAGAACCGAGCGAACCGCGTCTTGGTCGAACGCGCCGACCCAACAGGTTCCCAGCCCCAACTCCGTGGCCGTCAAGGTCATATGATCGATGGCGATCGCGACGTCAACCGGGTCGCCGGGGATGTCGCAACTCATCACACGGTCGGGAAGAATGCCGACCGCGGCGATGACGACCGGGGCGGCGGCGACGAACTTCTGCCCCCCGCACGCGGCCTTCATGGCCTCACGCCGGTCGGCGTCCTGCACCACCACGAACTTCCACGGTTGGCGGTTCGACCCCGAAGGCGCCAGGCGGGCCGCCTCCAGCACCGCTTCGAGCTTTGCCGGCTCCACCGGCCGATCCTCGTACGACCGAACGCTGTAACGTTCTCGAATTGCTTGTTGTACGTCCATGACCGACTCCCTTTCTGGGCTAAGACGCCGCCATCTCTTCAGCCTTGGCCGCGGCTTCCTCGATTGTACCGATGTACATGAAGGCCGATTCGGGTAGATGATCCCATTTCCCGTCACATATCTCGCGGAAACTTCGCACCGTCTCGGCCAGCGGGGTAAAACTGCCCTTCATCCCGGTGAACGCCTCGGCCACGAAGAACGGCTGGCTGAGGAACCGCTCTATCTTCCTCGCTCGGCTGACGAGAACCTTATCGCTCTCGCTGAGTTCTTCGACGCCGAGAATCGAGATGATGTCCTGTAGATCTTTGTACCGCTGCAGCGTCTGCTGCACCTGGCGGGCCACGCTGTAATGCTCCTCACCCACCGACGCCGGATCGAGAATCCGACTGGAGCTTTCCAGCGGGTCGATCGCCGGGTAGATACCCTTGGCCGCGATGGACCGTTGCAGCACCACGAAGGCGTCGAGGTGGGTAAACGTCGTCGCCGGCGCCGGGTCGGTCAGGTCGTCGGCCGGAACGTACACCGCCTGCACCGACGTAATGGCGCCCTTGGAGGTCGAGGTGATCCGCTCTTGCAGGGCGCCCATTTCGGTGCTCAGCGTGGGTTGGTAGCCCACCGCCGAGGGAATGCGTCCCAGCAGGGCCGAGACCTCGGCGCCGGCCTGGCTGAAGCGGAAGACATTATCGATGAACAGCAGCGTGTCGACGCCGGTTTTGTCGCGGAAGTACTCGGCCATCGTCAGCGCCGTCAGCGCCACGCGGAGCCGGGCTCCGGGGGGTTCGCCCATCTGGCCGAAGACCATGGTGGTGTGTTCGATCACCTTCTTGCCGCCTGCGCCCATTTCGGCTTCCTGCATTTCCAGCCACAGGTCGTTGCCTTCACGGGTCCGCTCGCCGACGCCGGCGAAGACCGAGTACCCGCCATGCTCGGCCGCGATACGGGCGATCAGTTCCTGGATAATCACGGTCTTCCCCAGCCCCGCCCCGCCGAACAGGCCGGTCTTGCCGCCGCGAACGAACGGGCACAGCAGGTCGATCACCTTGATTCCCGTCTCGAACACCTCGCTCTGGGGCTTCACCTCGGTGAACGCCGGCGGCGGCTGGTGGATCGGCCGATACTCGGTCACGTTGACCGGCGGGCCTTGGTCGATCGGTTCGCCCAAGACGTTGAACACGCGTCCCAGTACCCCTTCGCCCACCGGGGCCATGATCGGCTCGCCGGTGTCGACGACCTCCATGCCTCGGGCGAGGCCATCGGTCGAGCCCATGGCGACGCAACGAACCTGCCCGCCCCCGAGATGCTGGTGCACCTCGCCGACCAGCCGGACGGATCCGGCGTCGGTGGGAACCTCGACGGTCAGGGCGTTGTAAATCAGCGGTACGCTCTCGGCGGGGAAGTCGACGTCGAACGTCGATCCGATCACCTGCGTTATCTTGCCTGTCACGGTCATCTTCACCTTAACTCCCAACGCGGCCTTGGCAGCCGGCTATTGCATCGACTCCACGCCGCTGACGATCTCGGCCAGTTCGGTCGTAATCGTACTCTGCCGAGCCCGATTGTACGCCATGGTCAACGATCGGATCATCTCGTCGGCGTTCTCGTTGGCCAAGTGCATCGCCGTCATGCGGGCCACCTGTTCGCTCAACACCGCGTCGAGGAACGTCTGATACAGTCGCAGACTGACCGTCCGCGGCAGCAGGACGCCCAGAATCGTATCGGGGTCCGGCATGTAATGGTACTCTCCCGGCCCCAGCTTCCGAGGCCCCGGCGTCGTCGCTTCCGGCAGCGCCTTGGCGATCTCCCCCAGCGGAAGCAGGGTCAAGATCGTCGGCTTCTGCACGCTGGTCGAAACGAACGTCGCGTGAACCACCTGAACGCTGCGAAGCTCGCCGGCGATGAACCGATCCATCAGTTCGGCGGCCAACGTGTCCACTTCGGCCAAATCCACACGACGCTCGTACTGGGGAATCTCCCAGCACGTTTGGATCCCTCGAAAACGCATGAAGTTGTGGGTCTTCTTGCCCACCGCGTAGACGTCCACGGTCTGTCCGGCGGCGACCAACTCCCGATATCGCTGGTGCGCCGTGCGGAGCACGCCGCCGTTGAACCCGCCGCAAAGGCCGCGATTGGAGGCCATTACGATCAGGGCGTCGCGAGGCGCCTCGGGGTGCTCGGTCAGCAGCGGCAATTCGATACCCAACGACGCGTCGGCCGCCACATTGCCCACCATGCGACTGACGCCGTCGGTGTACCTGCGGACGCGGGCGACGCGGTCTTGAAACTTCCGATACCGACCGGTGGAAATCATCTCCATCGTCCGGGTGATCTTGGCGATGTTCTGGACGGTCTTCCGTCGTGTCAGGATTTGCCGGGGCTTGGGCATTACTTTTGCGAATCGTCCTCGCCGGCAGGGATCTCCGGAACCGCCCCCAGTCCGAGTTCCTTGGCGGCGCGCTCCAACTCGCTGATCGGCTCGGCCTCCTCGGCGCCATCGCCGGGGCCGCCTTCGGTGGCCATGAACATCTCGGTGAATCGCTCGATCACCGCGATCAATTCCTGTTCACTCTGATCATCCAAGTCGCCGGTGTCGCGGATCTTCGCGACCAGTTCGGCGGCGTCCTCGTGCATGTACGCGAGCATCTCAGCATTGAAACGCTTAACGTCGCCGATGGCCACCGGGTCCAGATGACCCCGGGCGCCGGCGAAAAGGCTGATCACCTGGTCGACCACGTCTCGGGGCTGATACTGAGGCTGCTTGAGCAGTTCGATCAGACGCACGCCGCGATCGAGCTGCTTCTGCGCCGCCGGGTCCAACTCGGTGCCCAATTGGGCGAACGCTTCCAGTTCGCGGTACGACGCCAGGTCCAGCCGGAGCGAGCCGGAGACCTTCTTCATCGCTTTCAGTTGAGCCTTGCCCCCCACGCGCGAAACGCTGATGCCGACGTTGACGGCCGGGCGAACGCCGCTGAAGAACAGGCTCGGCTCCAGGTAAATCTGCCCGTCGGTGATCGAGATGACGTTGGTCGGAATGTACGCGGCCACCTCGCCTTCGAGCGTCTCGATAATCGGCAACGCCGTCATCGACCCGCCGGTGGAGGGCAGCCGATGGACCTTCAGCGGCCCCTCGCTGGGGAACACATCCATCATCGCTTCGGCCTCGGCTCGCCCTTCGGCCCGGCGATAGATCGTATCGTTCACCGAAAGCGACGCGTCGTTGCTGTCGTCGGGGGTGTCGGCCGGGACAATGATGAACTCGGCGGCCATCTTGACCGATCGTTCCAGCAGTCGGCTGTGCAGGTAGAAGACGTCGCCGGGATACGCCTCGCGACCCGGGGGCCGGCGCAGCAGCAGCGACAATTGGCGATAGGCCACGGCCTGTTTGCTCAGGTCGTCGTAGACGATCAGCGTATCGGCGCCGCGTTGGTACATGAAGTGTTCGGCGATGGTGCAGCCGGTGTAGGGCGCGAGGTACTGCAGCGACGCCGCGGCGGCCGAGGTGGCCTCCACGACCACGGTGTAGTCCATCGCCCCATGCTTGCGGAAGGTCTCCACCGCGGCCGCGACGGTCGATTCCTTCTGCCCCACGGCCACGTACACGCAAACAACGCCTGTGTCCTTCTGGTTGAGAATCGTATCGACGGCGATGGCCGTCTTGCCTGTCTTGCGGTCGCCGACGATCAGTTCTCGCTGCCCGCGACCGATGGCGGTCATCGCGTCGATGGCCATTATGCCCGTCTGCAACGGAACGTTCACCGGTTCTCGTTCGGCGATGCCGGGCGCGGTCCACTCGATGGGACGGTTCCGGTCGGCCAAGATCGCTCCCAGCCCATCGACCGGCTCGCCGAGGGCGTTCACCACGCGTCCGAGCATGGCGTCGCCGACGGGCACCTCGAGCAATGTGCCAGTGGCTCTGACGCTATCGCCTTCGCGGATCCGTTCGAACCCGCCGAAGACGGCCGCGCCGACGCAGTCGGCCTCGAGATTGAACACCTGCCCGCGAGCGCCGCAGTCGAATTCGAGCATCTCGCCGGCCATCACCTCCGAGAGCCCGTGGATCCGGGCGATGCCGTCGCCCACTTCCAGCACGGTTCCGACCTGGCGAACGTCAAGTTCGCTGCGGAAGGAGTCGATCTCCTTGCGGAGAACGCTGGCGATTTCATCTGCCTGAAACTTCATTCCGATTCAGCCTCCCACCCCGGTCCCGGCTCATCGCCGGCCTGCATCCGGGCCAACCACTGGGCGATGGTCCGGTTCATCTGATCCAGTTCATCCTCGACGCTCATGTCGAACACTTCATCACCGACCTGAACGATGAGCCCGCCGATGATCGACTCGTCGACGCGCTCTTCCAACACCGGCTCGACACCAAGCCGTTCGGTCAGCACCTCGATCATTCGGCTCCGCGTCGCGTCGTTCAGCGGCGCGGCGGTCGACACCTTCACCAACGTCTTGTTCATCGTCTCCAGCGCCCTTCGCCGAAACGCCGTGAAGATCGCCCCCAGCAAGTTCATTCTGCCGCGTTGGGTGATCACGCCCAGCACGTCGCAGGTCAGGTCGCTTACGTTCGGGCGAAAGGCCAGCTCGATCATATCGATCTTCCGCTGAAGTGGAACCAGCGGACTGTCGCACCATTCAATCAGCCCCACCTGTTCGGCCAGGGCCAGCACCTGCTCGAGCTCGGCCAATACATCCTCCAACGCCCCGACTCGCACGGCCAGCGGGGTGAGTGCTTCGGCGTACGCCTCAGCGACCGTCAGAGGGTTGTGGACCGATTCAGCCATGGTTGCTTACGCGTCCTCGCGACGGGGCCGGGGCGACTTCACGAGTCGTCCTTCAATCGCTTCAGCCCTTCATCCACCAGCCGCTGATGATCGGCGGCGGAGATCTCCTTGCGGACGATCTTGCCGGCCACGCGAGTCGCCAGGTCGGCGGTATTCTTGTAGATCTCGTTCAACGCCTCACGCTTGGCCGAATGAATCTGGCGCTCGGCCTCGGTAATGGCCACCGCGGCCTGCTTCCTCGCCAGCTTGATGATCTCGTCACGGGTCGCCTCGGCCTCCTGCTGAGACCGTTCCAACATCCGCGCCACATCCTGCTCGGCGGCGTTCAGACGTTCTCTGTACTGCTCCAGCAGTTCTTCGCTCTCGGTCTTGCGACGCTCGGTCTCGGTTACGATATCCGCCAAAGCCTGTTCACGAGCCTGGATGGCGCGCTGCACGGGCTTCCAGAAATACCGCCCGAGGATCCACAGCAGACCAACGAACAGGCCGATCGCCCATATCGCGTTGCGCCAGCTTCCCAACTGCAGCGGATCCCCGTCGGAGGCCCACGCCGTCGAGACGCCGCAGCCAATGAGTATCGCAACACAAATGGCGCAAGCGATCGTCAATCTACAATTCGGGCGCATAGTCATCACGTACCTCCGCCGCCAAGGGTAAACCCGGCGGTATTCGCGGCTACTTGATCACTACCAGCAAACACACAACGACGCCAAACAGCATGGCGCCTTCGATCATGGCCGCGGGGATCAGCCAGGCCAGGAACATCTGGCCGGCGGCCTCGGGCTGGCGGGCGATGCTCTCCAGTGCATTGGACGATATCCGCCCGATGCCCATTCCGCCGCCGACGACCACCACACCGGCTCCGAGACAGGCTCCCAAGGAGGCCAGCGACTGCCAGCCTTGGTTGCCGTAGTCAGCGATGATATCTTCGCCTTCAACAACGGCGCCGTCGGCCGCCAAAGCCACGCTCGCCAAGCCGCACAGAACCGCCGCGGCCAGCAACATCGTTACAATCTTGCTCATACCTCTCTCCAGTTCACCGCCAAGGGTACACCACACTTCGTATGTCTCTACAGACGCCGGCGCCCTGCTCGAAGCCATTGCCAGGCGTCTTCACGTATCAGTGCTGCGGATTCACCGCCAAACCGATAAACAACGCCGAAAGGAACGTAAACAGGTACGCTTGCAGCAGCGCCACCATCAGTTCCAGCATCATCAGAGCCACCACGCCGAACCCGGCGGGCACGCCCACCGCCGCGGTCATCCATCCCCGGCCGCCCTGAGCGAAGCCCAGCAGCACCGCCAGGAGGATGTGCCCGCTGGACATATTCGCCACCAACCGGATGCACAGGGCGAAACACTTGGTGACGTACCCGATCATTTCCAGGAACAGCAGAATCGGCCACATCAGCAGCCCCACCACACCCGGCAACGCCGGCACGAAACTATTCAACCATGTCCAGACCCCGCCGACCACGGCGATGGGCAGCGGCCATTTTCGGCTCTCGATCTTCTGCGACCAGTCGAGCCAGAAGTTCACACCCGGATCGATCGCGGCATGTTCGGCATGCTCGGCGACCGGCGGAACCATCATGGCCTCTTCGCCGTAGCGCCACAGCTTGTGCACCTGCCCGGCGTACCCGGCCAGAAACACCAGCATCAGCGTCATCGCCGCGAAAGCCGCCGCCACCCACAACCCGCTGGTGGCCGTGCCCCCGATGGGGGTGATGTTCATCACCCGCCCGGAAGCGTCGATCCCGCCCCAGCCCTTCAGGCCCAAGGCGATCGACAGATCCATCAGGGGAACCAGTCCCAGCACATTCACCGTCAGCAGGAACACGAACAGCGTCGTCAGGTACGGCACGGCCTTGTCGGCGGATTTGCCCAGGGCGATCTGGGCGATCTGCACCCGAACGAACGTCACCAGGATCTCGATCAAGCCCAGCCCGACCCGATCCGACCGACCCTGACCGCGGTACATCAAGATCGACAGCCCGATCACCAGGATCAACGCCGCCAGGATCATCACGCCAATGTGGGCCGACATCCATGGAATATCGTGACCGCCGATCCGCCAGGGCACATCGCGGATGTGCTCCATCGGATTGCTTACGGCCAGAAAGGCGGGCGGCGAAATCATTCAATCATCCTCACCCGGGTCCGTCGACCCTTGCAATCCCACGGCCAGCCACCAGGCCTCCACAATCAACAGCGTAACGTACAGCAACGCGAACCACATCACCGGCGACCCGCCGCCAACGCCCGTCACCTCGCGACCGACGGCCAGCATCGAGATGGCCACGGAGAACCGCATCGTCGTCAATCGCAAGCCCACGAACATGCTGCCCGCCGTCAGCCCGCTGTACCGCGCCGCGGCGGCCGCGGCTATGTAGCCGACCATCAACAGCGGGGTCAACGCCGCCACCGCGCCGACCATCGCCGCCGGCAGCCCGCACCCGCCGGTTCGCCAATGCAACAGCGATGAACCGGCCGTCACCATCAGCGCCGTCGCGGCGAGACTCACAGCGACCAGACGGCTGAACTTCGGCGTCGAAGGGATCCGCTTCATATGCTCACCGCTAATCCTTCGTTGAAGGCGGTTTGCGCTCGTCGTCCTCATACTGCTTCGCCACTCGCAAAATCCGGTACATGGCCCCGGCGAACCCGGCCACCATGCCGACCAACGTGCCGGCAGGGGTCGAGTCCCAGCGGCGATCGATCAAGATACCGATCACCAGGCACGCCAGGAATACGCCGATGAACTCTACACCTAACGTCATGTAGCGCATCGCCTCCGGCGGGATTTTCGGTTTCTTCTCGATCATGTTGTCCCTTGCCTGTACCGCCATCCGGCAAGCACGGGCAATTCCGTGCACCTTAGACCCGGGCCGCGACCCTGTCAAGGCCGAACAAGATCGCTGTCGTGAGTTGTCGAGGCAACTGGCGATGGTCCGGCGGCCCTATGGAGTGGGGGGGGGGGGGGGGGGGGGGAGGGCGGGG
>CBDVCA010000074.1:0-14896 GCA_965372365.1 uncultured bacterium | reverse complement strand
TGTCCAACGAGACGACCTGCGTGAGCGATTCGCCGGCGCCCAGCAATCGAGGCGCTTCGAAACTCAGCGGAACCCGCCCCAGCGTTTCGGCCTGTTCGCGCGGAATCCACATGCGAACGTCCAGCATCAGTTTGGGCGTCAGCAGCCCCCACTCCCCCAGCGGGATCGGCAGCGAACCGATGTTGGTCAGCGTGGCTTTCACCTGAGGCGCTTCGCCCGGCCGAACGACCGCGGCGACCGGCGTCAACGTCACCGAGATAAACTTCCCCGGCGACCGGCCCATCTCCATGGTCCCTCCGGCGATGAACGAATCGACCAGCGCCGCAACGCTATCATGCGTCACGGGCGGATCGGGGACGACCGCACCGTGTTTGGCCGCGACTCGCACCAAGTAGCGCCACGCCGGCCCGCGACGGAGGAAACGATCCGTATCGGCCATGTACTTGCGGCCGGCGGTCACGTCGCCGCGAGTGAAGGCGTCATCGACCAGGGTCGCGGCGGCGTACGGATCGGTCTTGGCCAACCTCTGAAGGATTTCGAGGGCCCTGGCGTCGTCGGTCGTACCGAGGCGCGTCATGCCCCACACCCGCAGGGTGAACTCATCGTCCGGGGTCGATTGCATCGCAATCCCGGCCCAGTTGGCGGCCACCGAAGTTCGCATGCGGTACATCAGTTGGAACCAGGCCAATTCGGACGCCATCAGTCCCTGGGTCGAGGCGACCGCCTCACGGGGGCGATACGTGTCTTCCATCAACGCCACGAGGGCCGCCACCTCCGCCGGCCGATTCAACTGCCGGTTCGCTTCAACCAACATGCCGGCGATCTGCAGGTCGGCCACGCCCGATGGCCCCATCGCCGCAAATTCGTCCACGGCTCGCTGGTACTGTCCGGCGTCGATGAGGCAGTCGAGCCGATCGCGACCGAATACCTTCGCCGGCGCCATGCCGGTCGCTATCGAAACGGCCTTGGCGTAGTCGTACATCACCACCGCACGGTCGTACAATCCCAACTCGCGGCACAACTGCCCCACCTCCCAGGCGACGTTGATCGCCAGGGGATTGCCTCGCAGAAGCCCAAGCCCGGTTCGGACCTGATCGGCCGGGCTGAATGAATCGGCCAGACGAGCGAGGCTCTTGATGGCGGTGTCCTGAATCGGGTCAAGCTTCAGGGCCTTGGCGTACAGGGAGATCGCCTCGGGCAAATCGCCCCGTCCCTCTTCAATGGCCGCCAGGTTGACCAAGGCGACGGCGCGGAGCGATGCGGGATGGTTCGCGTCGTTGGTTACGGTATTGAGCATGGCGATTCGCTCCTCGGCCGAACCGAGCACCGCCAGACTGTAGCGAATCCATAACGTGCCGGCCTCGTAGCCGCGACCGCCGATGAGGCGAAGGTACTGGCGCTGAGCCGACGCCGCTTGGGGGTAATCGCGGAGGTTCTTGGCCGCTTCGGCCCCGACGCGCCACCCAAGGGCGCAGTCGGGATCGGCCTCAACCGCCATCGCCGCCAGCACCGCGGCCTTGCGGATGAAGGTCCGCACATCCTCGGGTACGTACCCGGGAGCCGCGTCGACCGCAAGGCTGGTCGCCAGGGCCTTGGCGGCCGCCGGAGGCATGGTCGGCGGGTCGGTCGGCCCGCCCTGCGCGCCGGCGGCAAGAATCCCAATACAAACCCACGCCGGTACCCATCGAATCATGTGTTCTCTCCACTGCTCACATCAATGACATCCTGGCGCCAGGGCGGTCTGGCGGCCTTCTCTTGGTCGAGCGACCCCAGCAGCGGCATCCGCGAGACCAACTCCTCGCGATCCATCAGCAGCGTCGCTTCCTGCCACAGCCAGTCGCGCCGGCCCAGCCGGTCCACATGCTGACATCCCAACGCCAGGCAGGCCAGCGTGGTGGCCGCTTGGGCCGGCGGCATCAGCGCCGCCATCGGGGCGCGGGCGGGCGCCTCGTCGGCCAGACGATCCCACTCACTCGCCGAGACCTCGTAGTAACATGTCGTGGCCAGCATTGCCAGTCGCTCGGTAAGCGTCAATCCCGACCCGTCCATGGCCGTCAGTTGCACCTGGACCTCGCCAAGCCGGCCAAGCATAAGCTCGCTATCGGCCAGCAGCAGCCGGTTGGGATGATCGAACGCCCCCAAAAGCCTTCGCGAGCGGCCCAGATGCTCGACCACAAATCGGCTCAGCAGGGCCGCCTCGGTGAAACGACCCGCCCCGTGGGCGAGCCATGCGAGGTTCTGCACGGCCAGCAGTCGCTGGCCCCGGTAGAGGCTGAACCCCATCGCCGCGTTGACCAGCACGCGTTCGGCCAGGTCCATTCGCCCCAGGGCCGTATACGCGGCCGCGGCGTGTATCAGGCGTATCCCCGCCCCGCCGGCCACGGCCAGCCCCACGTAGGCTCCGGCGGCGCCCATCAGCACGAAGGTGTCGATACGCGGCCCCGCGCCGGGGACCACCGCCCCCCAAAGACCGAAAGCCGCCCCGATCGCGGCCAGAACGAGCAGCGTCTTGACCGTCGCGGCGATCGCAAAACCCCACCGCACTCGCCGGGTCAATCGCAGGGCTTGGGAGGGGCTCATAGCGGGCTCCTCGCCGGCTGAAGCCGATCGGCGAGCGAATCCAGTTCGGCGTAGCGCCGCGCGAGTTCGGCGGGGCTGATCAGATGCGTCGCGCAGTCGTAGTACGCCTGGGCGCGATCGGTCTGGTCCACGTGCGAAAGGGCCAGGGCGATCAGAGCGTAGACGTAGGCCGCCTGGCGATGGAACACGGCCCTCGCGCGTTCGGCGAGCGCGTCGGCCTCCTCGGCGATCGCCGTGAAGTTCCGCGTGCGTATCCGCTGGTACAACTGCCCGACCGCCACAACCGACGCACTGGGCTCGACGAATTCGATCGAGCGGAAGCCGTCCAGCAGCGACGTGCCCTCGGTGAGCCGCTGGGCCCGCAGCAGCGCCAGGGCCTTCTCGGCCAGGGCGCGTTGGGCGTACTGAACCGAAACGGGACCGGCCAGCACCTCATCCAGCGCCGTCACGGCCGCGTCGTGCTTGCCCGAACGGGTGGCCAGTTCGGCCGCCGACAGCAAGGCCGCCGCTCGCATGTCGGCCGAATCGACCGGCCGGCTCAGCAGGCGATCCAGCATCTGCAGGGCTGTCGGCCATTGGCGAAGTTGCATGTGCACCATCGTCTGCCCGTAGCGAACCCGGACGCGGCGGATCGAGTTGGAGAACCACCAGATGGCCGCCATCACGGCGGTGACCATCCCCACCGGAAGCAGCCGGCGCCACGGAAGATCGTCCTGGTGACCGGTAAGCGATATGACGACCGCGGCGACCATCAACGCCAGCATGGCCAGCCGACGCCGAAGCCATACGCCCGCGCTGTGCGGTCGCGAGCAGCGGATCCACTGGACGATCTGTTCGTCGTCCAGATCGATCGACGCGACCGCCTCGCGTACCGGGTCGTGTGACGAATTGTGGCTATCTTGAGACATGTGCATGTAATCCCCCCCCTTTGCGAGCCCATCGAAGGCGCCGACGATACACCGTCAGCGCCGCTTGCGACGTTTCCGTCGACCCTCCGGCGGAGGCGCGGCTTCCCTCTTGGCGGCCGCGACCATCCGTTCGGCGAGGGCCGGGCCACAACTGGCCGGAATCTTCCGCAGGGCGAACATCAGCGCTGCGCCCGCGCCCACCAGGATCAAACATTTCACCTGGGCCGGCGTTATGGTCCTACCTGGATTATCGTCCCGAATGAACTCCAGGATGAAGCGTGTAAGTGGATAAAATACAAACAACATAGCGAACACCTGCCCCTCACGGGTCCGCAACCGGCTCACCGCCAGCAGCAACCCCGTCAGCACCAAGGCGTTGACGATGCCGTACACCTGCGCCGGGTGGACCGGCAGCGACCAGGCGCCCGCGGCGGCGGCGAACTCCGCCTCGCTCGCCAGTTCGCCGGGATACTTCAGATACGTCCGGCCTCCGCCGGCCGATTTGGTCAGTTCCGCCGGCGTCTGCAGCCGCCGATCCAGCGCATGCTGCTGAGCGTACACCGGCGACGGCGTCGCCCCCGGCGGGTACGGCCCGCCGTCGGAATGCGGGTAGACCACCGGAACCCCGGCGTACGGAAACTGAATACTCAAAGCGAAATGGTCGTTGGTTGCATCGCCGTAACAGCAGCCGTTCAGCAGACATCCGGTCCGCCCGAAGGCCAGTCCGAGCACCGCGCAGATGGCCAGAACGTCCAGGAACCGCCGCACCGGGTAGCGCTTGGCCAGCAGGTAGCCCAGGACCAGTACGACGGCCAGCATGAGCCCGCCGTCAAAGATGAGGCCGCCGGAGGTGAGTTTGAACATCTCGATCACCTGTTCGGCAAGCGTCCGCCGCGAGCCGTCGGGGGCGATAGAACCGAAGGCCTCGTATTTTTCGAGGATGTACATAATCCGCGAGCCGATCACCCCGCCGATCAGGGCGAGGACGCCCACGTTGCTGATGGCCTCCGGGTCCTCCCCTCGCCGGCGGATCAGCCACCGGCCGACGCCCATCGCGGCCAGGAATCCCAGGGCCATCATCATGCCGTAGCTGTGCACCTTGGCGACGACCCACACCATCCCCAGCGCCACGCAGCCCAAACCGGCGACGCACGCAAGCGTTATCGGATCGGCCCAGGTCGCGCCGGGCCGCTGACGTCGACGGCCCAGCAGAATCCCCAAGGCGTACCCGATCGACGCGAATACGGCAAACGCGATCACCTTGGCCGTGAACGTATCCAAGCCGACGCCCAAAGGCTTCCATTGTGAGAGATCGATCAGTACCGGATGCATGTTCGCCCCCTCACATAGTTTTCGCTATGCGATTGGATTCGTCCATAATAAGAATCGTCGGTTTGTGGGCCGCCAACTCCGCCTCGTCCATCTGACCGAAGCACATGATGATGACTTTGTCGCCCACGCTCACCAAGTGGGCCGCGGCGCCGTTGGAGCAGATGATTCCGCTGCCGCGTTCGCCGGAGAGCACATACGTCTCGTGACGCGTGCCGTTGGCCAGATTGGCCACCAGCACGCATTCCCACTCGACCAGCCCCGCGGCGTCCATCAAATCGCGATCGATGGTGATCGATCCCACGTAGTCCAGCTTCGCCTCGGTGACGGTCGCGCGGTGAATTTTCGCTCTGAGTATTTTTCGCAGCATGGGTGTTTCTCTCATCTTCGGGTGTACGGCCTCGGCAATATCCTTGTCGCCGGGCAATGCTCATCTTACGTCGCGTCGCCGGCCGGGTCCACGGGCATATTATCGATCAACCGAGCCCGGCCGAACCGGACGGCCAACGCCAGAAGAACCGGAGCCGATATCTCTTCTACGGCCGCCATCGTCTCAGGATCGACGATTTCGATGTAATCGACCTCCCCCAAAGGAGCTTGCGACGCCAGAACCTCGCCAATCGCCTCAATCACGGCGCCGGCTCCGGCCGATCCCGAGCGGATCATCTCGGCGGCCCGCTGCATCGCGGCGTGCAAGCTCGGCGCCTGCCGGCGCTCGTCGGCCGACAGATAGCGATTCCGCGACGACATCGCCAGCCCGTCGGCTTCGCGGAACGTCGGGCAGACGATCAAGCGAACGGGGAAGTCCAGATCCGCAATCATCCGCCGAATCGCCGCGGCCTGCTGGGCGTCCTTCTGGCCGAAGTAGGCCGCGTCGGGGGAGACGATGTGGAACAGCTTGGCGACCACGGTGCACACCCCGTCGAAATGCGCTGGCCGCGACGCCCCGCACAGCCGGTCGGTCATCCCGGCCACGTGGACGGTCGTCCGGCCCGGACGGGGGTACATTTCCTCCACCGACGGCATGAACACCGCCGAAACCCCGCGGCTGTCGCATAGGGCCAGGTCGGCCTCGGGGGTGCGGGGGTAGGCGTCCAGGTCCTCGTTGGGACCGAACTGCGTAGGGTTCACGAACACCGTCGCCACGGCAAAATGTCCGTCGGCCACCGCCGCGTCGATCAGGCTGCCGTGACCGGCGTGCAGATTGCCCATCGTCGGAACCACCGCGATCGATCGGCCGGCGACACGGGCGCCGGCGACAACGCGTCGAATCTCGGAAATTGTTCGGCATACGTCCATGGTCCGTCCTCAAAGGGTCAGCAACCCTGTTCCATCCTCTTGACGACCTCATCCACAAGCCACTGCTGACGATCCGGCAACGCCAGATCGCACGCGGCGATGTCCACCGTCAGCACCGGCGCCGGCGGGTCGGCCAGCATTCGGGCGTAGTCGTCTTCCAAACGCCCAAGGAACGCATCGGTAAAATACGCTTCGTAATCACGTCCGCGACCGGCGATTCGCTCTTTGAGCAAATCGATCGGCCCGTCGAGATGAATCAGCATCTCCGGCGGCTGCACCAGCGGACCCACGCGACCGGCCGTCGCCTCATACGCCGCCAACTCGCCCCCCGAAAGCCATATCCCCGCGTAGATCCGGTCCTGGCAGAAGGCGTAGTCACTCACGGCTCGGCGGCCGTCGGGCCAGTGGATCCGCGCCAACTGATTCACGCGGCTCAGCAGAAACCACGTCTGCCCGGCCAATCGAAGCTCATCGCGCCCCGCATACGACTCGGCCAAAAAGGGATTGCCGACGTAATCTTCCAGAATCAGCTCTGCTCCCAATCGCTCGGCCAGCCAATGGGCGACGGTGGTCTTTCCGCTGCCGGGAAGACCGACCAGACTGACCAGCGAGGCGGTCACGATCGGCTCCCCAACTCGTCGAGCAGTTCACCAACCGTCTTGCCCAGAACCGGGTGCATCGCACCGGGGGCGATTTCGCCCAAGGGCCCCAAGACGAACATACGCTCGTGCATGTGCGGATGCGGCACGGTCAATTCGTCGGTATCGATCACCAAATCGTCGATCAGTTCAATATCCAAATCGCACGTCCGCGGCCCCCACCGCACCTCGCGGCTGCGGTCGCGACCCAAAGCCGTCTCGATCTCCTGCAACCGATGCAGCAACTCCGCCGGCGACAACTCGGTAACCACCACAGCCGCGGCGTTCAGGTAACGCCCCTGGGGCGGGCCGACCGGGGCGGTGGTGATGAACCGACTCGTCCGGGTCACGTCGACCCCGTCGGTATCGGCCAGCATCTTCAGCGCGCGGACCAGCGTGTCGCGATGATCGCCGACGTTGCCGCCGAGGCCGATGTATGCCGTGTGCGCCATGGTCAGAGCCTCACGACGAAAGGGCTATTTCATCTCGGCGATACGGGCCATCGCCTCGGTGAGAACGGCGTCGGGGTACGTCAGCGAGATCCGAAAGAAGCCCTCGCCCCACTGGCCGTACCCGCGACCGGGAGTGACCATCACGCCGGTCTGCTCCAGCAGATCGGTAACGAAGGCTCCGCTGGAGCCGGTGTACTTGGCCGGAACCGGCGCCCAGATGTAAATGGTGCTCTTGGGCTTGGCCAGCGACCAGCCCTTGGCGTTGAGAGCGTCGACCACGAGATCGCGACGGCGCTGATAGACGGCGTTGAGCGGGGGGATAATCTCTTCGGCCCGATCCAACGCCGTGGCCGCGGCGAACTGAATGGCACGCATGGAACCGTTGTCGATGTTCTCCTTGACCGTATTGAGACCCGCAACGGCCGACGCATTGCCTACGACGCATCCGACGCGCCAGCCGGTCATATTGAACGCCTTGGAGAGGCTGAAAAACTCGACCGCCACCTCGTCGGCGCCGGCCACCTGCATAATGCTGGGGGCCTTGTAGCCGTCGTAGGTGTTCTCGCTGTAAGCGCTGTCGTGGGCGATCAGGATATTGTTCTGGCGACCGAACTCGACGGCCCGCTCGAAGAATTCCAACGGCGCGACCGCCGTGGTGGGGTTATTGGGGTAATTCAGCCAGAGGATTTTGGCCTGCCGACGGACTTCCATGGGAATCGCGTCGAAATCGACGAGGTAATCGTTTTCGGCCAACAGCGGAACCTGGAAGGTGACCGCCCCGGCGAAGACGTGCCCGATATTGTACGTGGGGTACCCCGGAACCGGGGCGATGGCCAGATCGCCGGGGTTGAGTATCGACAGTGCGAACTTGACGATCGCGTCCTTGCTGCCGCAGGTCGTAACCATCTGATCGTCGGCGAGTTCCACGCCCCACCTGCGACGGTAGAAATCGGCCACCGAACGAACGTACCCCGGATGCGGAACGTCGCAGCCGTAGCGATGACGGACCGGATCGTCAACGTCGCTGACCGCCCGGCACAGTTCGGCGACCACCGGATCGGGGGTGGGGCTGTCCGGGTCGCCGATGTCGATGCGGATGACCTTGATGCCCTTCTGGCGAGCCGCGGCCATCTTCCGACGGAGATCGGCGAACAGGTACGGGGGAAGTTTGTTCAAACGTTCGGATAGCTGTACGTCCATGGCGGTTGTTCTCTTTCGTCTAAAGGTGAAACGCTAACTCGTTCCAGTGCAAGCCCGCATTGTAGCAGACCACCGGCGCAACTCAACGGGCAGTTGTCGGCAGGAATCCAGGGGACTGGCTCCGAAGTCCCGGTTTCTTGGGACGCAGGTGCCTGTACCCGATCGATGGCGTTGCGACACCGACCGGGTACAGGCACGTTCGCTACGCTGCCGAGCCAGTCCCCTGCATCTTCCCGCATTTGGTTCGACGGCCCCGATCCGGTATGATACCTGAATCGTATCACCCTGACCGAACGGACGCGACCATGACCCAACGCATCACACGACTGGCCCCTTCGCCGACCGGCGCCCTGCACTTGGGCAATGCGCGTACGTTCATCTTGAACTACCTGCTGGCCCGCACGCGGGGCTGGCGAATCCTCATGCGTATGGAAGACCTCGACGGCCCCCGCACCAAGGCCGGAGCCGTGGACGAAGCGATTACCGATCTGCAATGGCTCGGTCTGGAATGGGACGAGCGGACGGTCGACCAGTCCGCCCGAACCGACGCCTACCGTGCGGCCCTGCAATCGCTGATCGACGCCGGGCTGGCGTATCCGTGTACGTGCAGCCGCACCGACATCCGCCGGGCGGCCAGCGCGCCGCACACCAGCGACGGGAACATGGTCTACCCCGGCTCCTGCCGCCGCCGATGGCGCGACGCGGCTCACGCGACCTCCCAAACCGGTCGGCCAGCGGCGTATCGCGTGCAGGTGAGCCCCGAGCCGGTCGGTTTCGTCGACGAGTTCGCCGGCCCTCAGCAGATCGACCTGGCCGGAACGTGCGGCGATTTCGTGATCTTCAAGAACGACGGCGGCGCCGGCTACCAGTTGGCCGTCGTGCTCGACGACGCCTCCGACGGCGTAACCGACGTCGTCCGGGGCGACGATCTGCTCGACTCAGCCGCGAGGCAATTGCTGCTGCACGAGCTGCTGGGAATCGCCGCCACCCCGCATTACTGGCACCTGCCCCTGGTCGTCGGTCCCGAAGGCCGCCGCCTGGCCAAGCGCCACGGCGACACCCGACTGTCGCATTACCGCCAATTAGGCGTGCCCCCCGAACGCATCCTGGGCCTGGTCGGCTACTGGTCGGGACTGCTCCCCGAACGCGAACCGGCCACGCTCGCCGAACTGGGCGACGCGTTCGACATTTCGAGCGCACCCACCGCCCCGATCGTTATGACCCCCGCCGATGAAGCGTTTCTGCTGGAACGGTAGGCGACCGGCAGGCCGAATTCGACCCGGCGGCTTACTTCTGTGCGACCCACCTCAACACCTCTCGCAGTCCGGGGCGCTTGCCGTACATGAGCACGCCGACCCGGAACACCTTGGCCGCGGCCCACATGGTGAGGACCACCCACACGGCGAGCCAGCCGATGGTGGCGAGAATCTCCCACGTCGGCACGTCGCCGCCGCCGGCGATGCGGAGGATCATCACCATCGACGTCAGGTGTCATAGGGGCCATCATACCCAACGGGCAAGAGGGTTGTCGCGGTTGTAGATCAGAGGCACTGGCTCCGAGGCGCAGGGGACTGGCTCCGAAGTCCCGGTCTCTTGGGACGAAGGTGCCTGTACCCGAAGCCGTCGACACACCGACCAACCGCAGGGGACTGGCTCCGAAGCGCCGGAGACTGACTCCGAAGCGCAGGCGCCTGTATCCGAAGTCCCGGTTTCTTGGGACGCAGGTGCCTGTACCCGAAGCAAACGATGCACCGACCAAGCGCAGGGGACTGGCTCCGAAGCGCAGGCGCCTGTATCCGGAGCCGTCGACGCATCGACCATGCGGCTGTCGCGCCGAAAAGGGCCGGGTACAGGCACCTGCGTCCCAAGAAACCGGGACTTCGGAGCCAGTCCCCTACGATGGCTACTCGCTTGCCGGCAGATCCTCTTCGGCGACTTCTTCGACGTGCAGGTCGCCGTAGATCACCTGGTAGGCGCCGCCTTCATCCGGCTGATACCAGTAGATGGGCGCTTCGGCGTCGCCGAGACTGCAGCCCTTGCCCAAATACCGGGCCTTGGGCTGCTTGGGGACAATCGACTGCCAACCCATGACGAGATCGAGCATATCTTCCTTGCTGGCCCCCTTTACGAAGTCACTGCCCATCTGCTTCATCAGCGACATCATATCCAGCGCCTCGGGGAACGCGCCCCCGCTCGCTTCGGTCCAGCGACGGAACAACTCGACCACGTCATCGATCGTCGGCTTGTCTTCGGGGGGGGCCTCAGGTAGATCCTCTTCGGGAATCTCCTCCACGCGAAGGTCGCCGTATACAACCTGGTAGGCGCTGTCGGGGGTGGGTTGATACCAGAAGACGGGCGATTCGGCGTCGTCCACACTTCGGCCCTTGCCCAGATACCGAGCCTCGGGATGCATGGTGGTAATCATGGTGTAACGCCCCAACAGCATACCAACCTTGAGCCCCTCCTCATCGCTGGGCTCGGTGGGGAACATGCGTTTACCCTCTCTGACAAGCGAAGCAACATCCATTGACTCAGGGTAGGCGCCCCCGCTGGCGTCGGTCCACCATCGAAACAGCGCGATCACGTCATCGATCGACGGCTCCGACAGATCCATCTCCCGTTCTTGTACTTCATACCCGTCCGGTACGGCCGTACTGAACAGCGAATCGTCCAGTTCGATGTCAAACTCGAAGTCGGTCATCTTCATCGTGGCGCCTACGCTCTCCAAGAGCACCTCCATCTCAATCGGCCTTCCGGTGTTGGGGTCGACCCAGAGGGTGTACACCTGCCCCATCTGCTTCACGCGGTATCCATCGACTTGGCGCCCGTCAATCTGGCGAGAAGGGAGTTCCTCCGATCCGTCGGGAGAAGCCGCGGCCAGTTTGTGAAACTGACTCAGCATGTCCTGCTGTTCGATCGCCGCGCGTTGCTCTGGAGGCATGGAGTCGAGTTCGATCCGAATGGCTTTCATTTGACCCGGCATCAAGGTGATCATTTCGCCACTTTCCAGGTCCATGATGCTAACCCCTTCGTGCCCGCCTATCTGCATCTCCATGCGCATCTTCCCGGGACTCTTCATCATCATCCGCATCTCCATGTCCGGGACACTCACACCGGTCATCTTGCCACGGAACTGCATCGACGTGATACTGCCGATCGTCTTCTGCACGTCGGCCCACGCGAGGGTCGCGCCGCCAGAGCCGAAGGTCATGTACACTCCCAGGCCGGCCAGGCCGGCGACGATTACGATGGCCGCGGCTATCTTGGCTATTCGTTTCATTGTGAATATCTTTCGTTTCGTGGGTATCGGTGATCCCGGAGCCGCCGGTTCGGCCCCTGCGGCCACAATGGCCGCGACGACGTCGGCGGGCGGGGCTGGAGGAGCAGGCGTTCGCCGCAAAGCGTCGGCGGCCTGGTCCACAATATCAAACTGTCGCTCATCTCGTTCGATGGTCATGGCGACACCTCAACGTCTTCACTGGTTACGTTAGTCTCAGAAGGCGACAACAGTTCACGCAGCCGCCGGCGGGCCCGATGCAACTGGACGCCCACGGCGGATTTCGTCATGCCCAACTGGCGGGCGATATCTTTGTAGCTCAGTTCGCTGACGAACCGCAGGCAGAACACTTCGGCCTGGGCGGGCGACAACGCCGCCAGCGAACATCGCAAACGCTCGGACAACTCGGCGGCCGCGACGAGGTCGACCGGACCGGGGCGGCGACCGTCGACCTGGTTCCAATCGGGCGGGGCTTCATGGTGAGACCCATGGCGCATGCGCCGGCGCAATGCGTCGAGGGATTTGTGGGTAACGATTCGCGTCAACAGCGCGGGCCAACTGCGCACCCGCTGGGTTCGGGAGATCTCCAACGCCGATACAAACGCCTCCTGCATGCAGTCAGCCGCGTCGGCGTCATTACCCACCAATCGGTAGGCCGTGCGCCACACACCGCCGGCGTGCAGGTCGACAATCGATTGCCAATCCGTCATCTTTCCTCGTCCATGGACACCTACATTGTTGCCGCTCGATAGTGTAGTCGCCGGTGAGGGGGCGTTTGTTACAGGAAATGCCGAAAAGAAACGTTCAAGCGCAGGGGACTGGCTCCGAAGCGTAGGGGACTGGCTCCGAAGTCCCGTCCTTCCGGGACGAAGGTGCCTGTACCCGAAGCAAACGACGCACCGACCATGCGAAGGGGACTGTACCCGAAGCAGTGGAATCGCATCGACCACGGGATCGCTGCGCCGAAAAGGGCCGGGTACAGGCACCTGCGCCCCAAGAAACCGGGGCTTCGGAGCCAGTCCCCTGCGATCCGGCCCCTGCGATCCGGCCCCCCTGCGATCTGCTCGCCGCGGAGGTCACTCGCCGCTGAGATAGTCCACCGCCGCGAGAATCTCATTGTCGGTCACGTCGTCGTAGACGTCGACGGCGCCGAGTTTGCCGGCGGGCAGGACGAAACGAATGACGCCGGCGCGAACCTTCTTGTCGCGGCGCATGATCTCCAGCAGGCCGGGGCCGTCAAGGTTCGCCCGGCGCGTCGGCAGGTTGAGCCTCTCCAGCAGGGCTTCGACCCGAGCGACCTCGTCGGCCGCGAGCAACCCGCGAGCCGCGGCGATGTGATTGACAGCCGCCATACCCAAGGCGACGCAATGGCCGTGGCGGAGGTAATCGCCCGCCGATTCGCCCGCCTCGAAACCGGCGACGGCTTCGATGGCGTGGCCGATGGTGTGGCCGTAGTTCAGATGGGCGCGGACGCCGCTCTCGCGCTCGTCGGCGGCCACGACCGCCGCCTTGATGGCGACGTTGCGGCCGATCAATTCGCCGAGCAGTTCGGCGTCGCCGTCGACCAACGCCGCGGCTCGGGTTTCGATCCACTCCAACATCGCCGGATCGGCGATGACGCCATGCTTGACGATCTCGCCGAACCCCGACGCCAATTCCACCGGCGCCAGCGTCGCCAGGGCCGCGGTGTCAATGAAGACGCCTCGCGGCTGGTGGAACGCGCCGATGAGGTTTTTTCCGGCCGCGTGGTCGACGCCGGTCTTACCGCCGACGGAGCTGTCGACGTCGGCCAGCAGACTGGTGGGAACCTGCACGAACGGCACGCCCCGCAGCAACGTCGCGGCCACAAACCCGGCCATATCGCCGACGACCCCGCCGCCGAGGGCTACGATCACGGTGTTGCGATCGGGGGGGGACGGCGCGGCGAAAATCTGATCGAACAGGGCCGCGTAGGTCGCCAACGTCTTATTCGGCTCCCCGGCCGCGAACGTCGCAACGCTGACGGCGTACCCGGCCTCGGCGAGGCTTTCGGTCGCAGCCACGGCGTACAGGGGACCGACGTTGGTGTCGGTGATGATGCAGGCGGCGCCGCCGGCGGCCGCGGCCCGGGTCAGCGGTCCGATGCGAGTCATCAGGCCGCCGTCGATCGTAATGTCGTAACTTCGCTCGCCAAGAATTACCGGTACGGTTCTCACTGATCCTCGCCTCCCTGCTGAGTGTTCTTGAATCTGCGGGCCTCTCGAGCGAGGTCCTCGTTAACCGTCCGGCCGGCCTCGTCGCCGGTAGCGGGCTTGTCGACGGCGCTGAACAGGGGCTCCCTGCCCTGCACGCGGCGTCGGGCGGCGCTGCGTTTGGCCAACACGTAGCCAACGCAAAGAACGATCAGCAGCACCACCAACGTCGCCTTGCCCGCGTTTCGGCTCCTGGCGCCGAAGCCGTAGAGCGTCTTGGCGACCAGGACCGGATACAGTTGGGCGCCGGGTTCGCCCGCCGTCGGGCGGTCTTTGTCCAGCCGGACGATCTTGTAGAACAACCCGGTCGCCGCGACGGCCGGACCGGCCGGATACTCGCCGGCGGTCAGCCCCTCGGGCGCCTCGGCCACCATGACGATCAACGGCGCCTTGGTGGCCCTGTCGGTGCAATCGAGCCGCCATGTGGACGAACCCGGTCGCTGAGCGGCCCGCCACACGCGAACTTTCAGGTGAATCAACTGTCCGCGATACGTGTCCGGCTGGGCCATCAGGCTCTCGACGCTGACGACCTTGGCCGCCGCGAGGGTCGGATCTTCGCCCCCGAGCCCAGCGGCCCGCTGCAACAGAATGTCCATCGCCTCGGCCGCAAGCCGCCCATCGGCGTCGACGACCGCGTCGAGCACAGCCTTCTGGTCGGGGGTATACGCCGGCGCCTCGCCGACCGCGGCGGCCTTGACAACGGCCGCGGGCTTGGGAGCAGCTTGGGGTGCGGCCGAATCGGCGCCGGCGGCCAGGCACATCGCCCCCGAAGCGCAGACCGTCACGATCAATGAGAGCCGCCGTAGGGCGCCAAGCCCGAATCGCCGCATGCGTATCATCGGTAATCTCCTTCGGCTGGCGATTCTAGCCCATCCGAGCAGGCGGGTCAAAGCCGATTGAAGGAATGCCGCAGGGGACTGGCGCAGGGGACTGGCTCCGCAGTCCCGTCTTTCCCGGACGTAGGCGCCTGTACCCGAAGCCG
>CBDVCA010000073.1:0-14911 GCA_965372365.1 uncultured bacterium | reverse complement strand
ATCCCTGGGACAGAGTACTAGTAACGGCAAGCACGCATCCGACCCACTCCCCGCTGACCCGACAGGAGCCTAACCTCTACGCCCAGGGGAACGCCTCGCCCGTCAGCAGGGTGCACGCCTCGATGTACTTGTCACGCGTTCGGTGGACAACGTCCTTGGGCAGCACCGGCGCGGGGGGTTGCTTGTTGAACTCGATGTCTTCGAGATAGTTACGCACGAACTGCTTGTCGAAACTGTCCTGGTCGCGGCCCGCTTCGTACAGATCGGCCGGCCAGAATCGGCTGCTGTCGGGGGTGAGAACCTCATCGATGAGCATCAACTCGCCCGATTCGTCGAGGCCGAACTCGAACTTGGTGTCGGCGATGATGACGCCCCGGGTTCGGGCGTAGTCGCGGCCGGCGGAGTACAGCTTCAGACTGATCTCGCGAAGTCGCTCGGCCATGTCGGCGCCGATGATCTCGGCGGTTCGCTCGAACGATACGTTCTCGTCGTGGTCGCCGAGTTCGGCCTTGGTCGCGGGGGTGAAGATCGGCTCGGGGAGTTCTTCGCACTGGCGGAGCCCGGCGGGAAGCTCCACGCCGCAGACGGCGCCGCCGGCCTGGTACTCTTTCCAGCCGCTGCCGGTGATGTAGCCGCGGACGACGCATTCGATGGGCAGAACTTTGGCGGGCTTGCAGAGCATGAAGCGGCCGTCGAAGGCCTCTTCGCGGAACGCCGCCGGAAGGTCGGCGAGTTTGGCGGGGATAATGTGGTTGGGAACGATATCGCCGAGCCTGTCGAACCAGAACATGCTTATTTGGGTCAGCACGCGGCCCTTGTCGGGGATGCCGTTGGGCATGATGACGTCGAACGCGCTGATCCGGTCGGTGACGAGGATCAGGAGTTGGTCGGTCAACTCGTAGATATCGCGAACCTTGCCGCTTCGTTTGGGGAAGCCCGATATGTTGGTTGTCAGTAGCGCTGTGCTTTTCATGCCGGTACTCTATCTGGAGGGTCTCAGGGAAGCAAGTGTGTGGCTCCGGCAAGATAGCCAAGCAGGAAGGCCAGTTGCGTCATCAGGTTCGCCGCCAGCAGGGCCGAGTGGGTGATCCCGCCGCTGAATCGGCAGATCGCCACCGCTCCCAAGCTGCCGGCCGCCAGAGCCAGGCCCGCCGGTAGGGCGACCCATCCGTACCTGAGGCAACTGAGCTGCCATAGCGACATCGCCAGCGCTAGCGCCATCCACATGGCCGTGCCGATCACCGGTTGACGGTTGGCGAACGCACGCACCAGGGCGCCGGCGGAGTCGACCTTGCAGAAGTGCAGCGGCGTCATCATCGCCCACGCCCCCCACAGCGGCATCAGAATCAGCACGCGGTACTCCGTCTGCGGGCGAATCCACGCCAGCCAGGACGGCAGATGCACCCCTTCGCGGTAGAACGGGGGAATGCCCAGCAGACTCAGCGCCAGAATCACCACGACTGCCGCGGAGATCGTCGTCGCCGAGGCCGATTCGCCGGGACTGAGCAGCTTCGCCGGCGCCGCCAGGGCGCGGCGGTAAGGCCCCAACGCCATCGCCCCCACAACGGCCGCGGCCGGCATCAGGGGGATGTCGCTGCTCTTCCAGTAGGGGAAGGCGTTGGCCGCCAGGGCCCAGATGGCCGCGAGGATGCAGCCCCACGCCAGCGCCACGGCGCCTGTCCAAATCCACATGCGATCGAGGCGGGGATCGTCGACGTCGTCGAAGCGCCGGTCGTCGCCGAACAGGAACCCCGCGGCCGCCAGCAGCGGCGCCCAATGCCCTCCGGCCTCGGTCAGTTTCGAATTGTCGCTCTCGTCGGTCGTCATCGGTCGTCTCAGGCGGACCCGCCCGGTCGGCTGAGAACATACCCCGAGGCTTGGCGAGGGGCAACCCCAAAGGATCCGCCGCGGGCAAGGGTGTGTGACTGGAGTCCTCGGCAATGAACCTCTGATGCTGAATTGGCAGGGCCAATGCACGGCGTCACAGGAGAAGCCCTGGAAGGGCGAAGGCGTTTAGCCGGGGTGCGTAAGCCCCCGGAAGATTGACGCTCAAACGATCAAGCCCCAGCGGGGCGACACAATGCAGAGGGCTGGACGCTTTCGGTCGGCCGATGTGTCGCCCCGTTGGGGCTTTGGAACTCGTGTGGACCGTTCTCCCGCCGCGGCGGGCTAAACGCCGCCGCCCCGTTGGGGCTGACAGCAACGGCCTAACACCTAATCCTCATATGCGAAACCGGATCGGCAAGCGAGCCAATCGCTGCGTCATGCGAATGCGAAGGGTTTGCGGCAGGGCGGTCAAGATCCTTAACCGTCTGGAGGCCGAGCAACTCGCCGAGCGGCTCAAGGGGCTCTGCGAGGAGAAGATCGCCGACGTGCGGGCCGCATGAGCCCACCCCGGTTCTCCCGCCGGGGTGGGTTCTTGTGTGTTTCGGTGCGCCGCCGGTGTCAGTCGAGCGTGACTTGGGCGATCACGCCGCGGCCGTCGATGGCGAAGGGGCCGACCATGGCGTCAACCAGAGGCCTGTCGATATGCACCAGCCAGGCGTAGAGTCGGCCCTCGGGGAGGCGGCCGGCGCGCCAGCGGCCCCTGCTGTCGATGGCGACCCGTCGTTGGAGCCGCAGCAGGCCGGCGTCGTCGGTGACGTAGATGGCCACGCGATACTGGTTGCGGGCCACATCGGCGGCGGTGCCGATCAACGTGCGTGAGGCGGGCTTGCCCCTGACCTTGTCAATGGTGAACTCCAAGTCCGGCCCGGCGAAACTGCGATGAAGGAATCCGGCCTCCCCGGCGGCGGGCATTCTCGATTTGGGCAGCACGACCCTGCCGGCCCGCGGCCCGGTCAGAACCCCCCAGGCGACGCCGTCGGTGGCGGCCGCCGGACGCTTGATCTTGATCTTGCCGGTCCGCACTCGCCCCAGCATGAAATCATCATCGGTGAACCACAGTCCGTCATCGCCGGCGCTGATTCCCGCCGCGACCACCCCGGCGAACTCGCCGGTGAAGGTCATACCTTTGATCGGGCCTTGCATCACGTCGATCACCGAGCCGATCCCGACGGCCCCGGCCGTCAGCGTAAGCGATCGACGCCCGCCGTCGCCGGCGATGCGGATATCGGCTCCGTTGAGAAGGTTCCCGAGCCTCAGCACCTTGACGAACCCGTCGCCGGTCAGTTCCAGGCCCGATCCGACCAGGTCGGTTCTCGATCCCACGATCTTCTTGATCGGTTCGGTTCCCCGAATGCGGCCGATCTCCACCCGGCGGTCGCCGCCGACGACAGAGAAACTCAGCACGCTCCGGAAGGACGTTTCCCGCAGCGTGACGTCGACTAAGCGGATGCCGCCGCCGACGAGGAGGCCGACCGAGTCGGTGGTGATCTTGATCGGTTCCTGGACGAAGCTCAGCGTCGCTTCCCCGGCGATCATCTTGACGGTGACGACCGCGCCTTCAGGATCGGTGAACCGCAGCTTGCGGCCTTGGGCGTTCGGTCCCGAGCCGATTACCGCCGTGAAGGCCGGAGCCGATTCGATGGTCACCTCGGTGTCGACCCACCGGCTGAAGGCGCCGCGGTCGTCCATCGCCCGGGCCAGCAGCGTGTGGCGGCCGGCCGGCCACGTGGCGACCTCCGACCAGGTCCAGCCGTCGGCGGCGTTGCTGTCGACGCCCAGCATCTCGCCCGCCTGACCGATCCCGTCGCCGTTGGCGTCGCGGAAGAACTGCACCTGCTCCACGTCGCTATCGGTATCGTCCACCCCCTTGGCGATTACGGTGACGGTCTCGCCGGCCAGTCGCCAGTGGGCGACCGGCGACAACGATTCGACGGTGGGCGCTTGGTTGGGCGCGTCCATCGCGGCGATGACGATCTCAAACTCCCCCGCGTCGGTGGGGGGCAGGGCGTTCTCCAGCCACAGGCCGATGCTGACGATCACCGGGGCTCCGGCGCCGGGGGCCTCGGGGCCGGCGTATTGCCACTCGCCCAGCAGATGGGCGGGGGTGGTTGGTTCGGGCGTATGCCAATGATGGCTGCTGAACGCCCCGGCGTTGGGTTGCCATTCGATAATATGCGTGCTGAGGGCGCCGTTGAGGCCGAGGGTCCACGCTTCGACGTTGGTCGGGCTCTCGACAGGGCCGACCGAATATCGGGCGTTGGCCCCGCCGGCGGGGTCGGTGTCGAAATCGATCCCCATGACCTCGACGCCGTCGGAGAGCGTCAGAGCCAGCGTGATGTTGGGGTCCAGCAAGTCGACGCGGCCGTCGACGTAGAAGCGATGAGCGCCCGTCGACGTCGGCTGTGTGGTAAACACCTCGGCGCCGTACCATGTTCCGTCTTGGTAACGAATCTTCAAATGCAGCCCGTCGGCGTCCAGCCAGACGCTCTCGGTGCTGTCGGAGTACCAGTTATCCCCCGGCGAGGCGGGGCTGTCGTCGGTGCGAACGAACCACCGCAGACCGCCGAAGTCCAGAACCCGGACCTCGTCCAATCCCTCAACCAGCGGCCCCCCGTCCAGCAAGATGCGGCTCTCCAACGGCTCCATCAGCGGTTCGGTGCGCATATCATCTCCTTCCATGGCCTCACCTTCTATTTTCGACACATTCCCGCCGGGCTCTGTAGTCTATGTGGACGAGCAAGCTGCGCCGAAGACGGCCTGGCCAATGGCCATCTTTTGGTTTTCGCTTGTGCGTGCAAGCTGAAGGGCGAAAATACCCCGTCAGTGTGACAACGAATCCGGGATGGTGGAGAGAAGATGCGAATTGTGTTTTGTGGCAGCGGCGACGTGGCGGCGGTGACGTTGGAGGCCGTCCATGGCGCCGGGTGCGATATCCCGCTGGTGATCACGCAGCCCCCGCGTAAGGCCGGCCGGGGCGGCAAACTGACCTCCACGCCCGTCAGCGATCGCGGCGGGGCGCTGGGGCTGGCGGTGGTGGCGTGCCGCAGTATCAACGACCCCGAATACGTGCAGATCGTCGGTCAACTCGCACCCGATGCGCTCGTGGTGGTCGACTTCGGCCAGAAGATCGGTCCCGATCTGAGGGAGATTCCCCCCCACGGGGCCTTCAATATGCACGCCTCGCTGCTGCCGGCCCTGCGGGGAGCCGCGCCGATCAACTGGGCCATCATTCGTGGTCATTCGCACACGGGCGTCACCACGTTCGCCCTGGTCGACAAGATGGACGCCGGGGCGATTCTGCTACAGGCGTCGTTGGAGATCGACCGAGCCGATACGGCCGCGGATTTGCGAGCCCGCCTGGCGGCGCTCGGGGCCGAGACGGTTCTCAAGACGCTTGACGGCTTGGCGGCCGGCACGATTGAGCCGCGGCTGCAGGATGAGTCGCAGATAACGATCGCGCCGAAACTGGCCAAGGCCGACGGGCGGATCGACTTCGCCCAAAGCGGCCTGGCCATCGTCAATCGCATCCGAGGCACGTGGCCGTGGCCGGGGGCGTTTTGCGATTTCCTGCATGCCGGCGGCAAACGTAGCCGCGTGATCTTCGTCAACGCCCGAGCGTTGCTCACCGGGGAGCCCAACCCGGCGGGTGCGGGTACGGTGGCTGAGGATCTTTCAATTAATGTTCACGATGGGGCGGTTGAGGTACTCGAGTTGAAAGTGGCCGGAAAAAGAGTCATGGCGTGGAAAGATTTTGTAAATGGTTATCGCGTCGCGCCCGGCGATCGGTTTGTGACGGCCGGGGAGGGCGTCCAATGACTGATACAGCCGCGACTGCACGCCAGACCGCCCTGGACGCCTTGGTCGACCGCCAAGGCATGGTGTTGGCCCACCTGGACCGACTGCTGACCGAGCGGGATCTCTCAGGCCCCGATGCGGCGCTGGCCGCTGAGTTGGTCTGCGGGGTAACGCGTCGGCGACGAACGCTGGATGCGATTATCCGCGCCCACAGCGACCGGCCCAAGCGGAAAGGCAACCCGCTGATTCAGACGATTCTGCGGATGGGCGTGTATCAGATCGTCATGCTCGATCGCGTGCCGGATTTCGCCGCGGTCAACGAGGCGGTGGAAATCTGCCGGCGATACCATCCCCGCCGTGCCGGATTCGTCAACGCCGTGCTCCGCGGCGTTGCGCGAAGCGTCGGCGAGGCGCAGACCGGGACGCCGCCGGTGGACGATTGCACCGTGCCGATCGCGGCCGATCGGTACCGCGTGATGGACGGGCCGGTGTTCCGACCGCCGGCGGAAGAACCGGCGTGGTATTTCGCCGAGGCGGTCTCGCTGCCTGACGATCTGGCCGAACGCTGGCTTCAGACGGCCGATTCGACGGCCGCGGCGGTCCGTATGGCGATGCAGATCAACGCCCGCCCCCCGGTCGTCGCCCGGGTGAACCTCAGCCAAACGACGGTAGCGGAGGTCTTGGAAGAACTGGCCGCCGCCGGTGTCGAGGCGACGGGGCACACCAACGGCATGAGCATCGTCTTGGGCGGCCATGCCGACGTGGCTGCGTTGGGGCCGTTCGTGGACGGGCGGATCTCTCCTCAGGACGCCACCGCCAGCGAAGCCGTCGAGGCCCTTGACGTGCAGCCGGGGATGCGGGTTCTGGATTTCTGCGCCGCCCCCGGCTCCAAGACCGTTCAGATCGGCGAACACCTTCGTGGTCAAGGCGAAATCGTGGCCGTCGATGTAGATCAGCGGAAGCTTCAACGCATCGCCGAAGGAGTCGAGCGGTGCGGCATGACCGACCTTGTCCGCCTGTGCCCGGCTTCGGAGGCCGGTTCGCTGGCGATCGCGTCGTTCGACCGGGTTCTGGTCGACGCCCCGTGCAGCAATACGGGCGTATTGGCGCGTCGCGTCGAGGCTCGATGGCGGTTCGATGCGGGCAAATTGGGCAAAATGGCCGCCGATCAGCGTCAACTGCTCGCTCTGGCCGCGATGTTCTGCTCGTCCAACGGGCGCCTGGTTTATAGTACGTGCAGTATCGAGACCGAAGAGAACGATCGGGTGGTCCAGGCCTTCGCCAAACGCCACGGACGAGCGAAGGTCATCGATCGGAAGTTCATCCGCCCCCAAGGCTTCGTTCCCCCCGCCGAATACCGCGACGGCGGATTTTGGGCGGCGATGAAGATATCGTAGACGGCTCGGTCCCGGTTCTCGGGGGGCGCCCGCCCCCGACCAGCCCCTTTCATTGCGCACCGGCCCTACAATGTCGAGGTGTCTGCGCCCGACTAAACTCCACGCCCCTCTGCCGCCGATACTGAACCTATGGGTAGTGATCACGAGATTGCCGTGGCCGTTGTTGCGATCGTGTGTGTTCTGGGCGCCGCGAGCGTTCTGGTTCGAATTGCGATCGAACGAGACCGCCTGTTGAGCCGATATTCGCATATCAGGATGCTCATGCAGCATCAGGAGATGATGAAGGTCCATCTCCAGGAAGCGGCCGACTCGGTGGCCTCGGAGGCCTCCTTCATTGATCCAGCCGACGCATCGAGCGAAGACGTGACGGTCGTTTCGCCGGTATCGGAGAGTTGACCGATTGACACGCTCGCTCCGGGCGCCTATCATCGACGTGGTAGGCCGCTGAGATGATACGAACCGAAGGAGCGACAATATGGCTGCAGAGAATGTATTGATATTCACCGACGCCAACTTCGACGCCGAGGTGGTGGGCTCAGATGTGCCCGTTCTGGTCGATTTTTGGGCCGAATGGTGCATGCCGTGCAAGATGTTGGCTCCCACCATCGAAGAACTGGCCTCCGACTACGCCGGACGGGTCAAAGTCGGCAAGCTGGACACCGACGAGAGCCGCAACGTCGCCGTCAAGTTCGGCATCAGCGCCATTCCCACCGTGATGATCTTCAATGACGGCGAACTGGTCAAACGCCTGGTCGGCATGCAGGCCAAGAAGGATCTGGCCGCGGCTCTCGACTCGGTGCTGGGCTAGTACCCTGTCCCAGCAATACTGTGGTGTTCTGACTTGCGGCGATGATGCGTCTGCTGCGTCAGAAAAGCTCGGCATATCAACCAATATGCCGTCACTTTTCTTCCTTACATCCACATCACCGGCGCGGCGTCATAACACCACATTATCCCTGGGACAGAGTACTAGTCGTCGGCCTCTCGACGCGAACGCGCCAATGCCAGAGAATCGCCCCATGACCCGCTGCGAAGTTCGGAAGATCGACCAATGGGCGATCGAAACGATCGGACTGGCGGGTGTCGTTCTGATGGAGAACGCCGGTCGCGGCGCCGCTGATGTCGCCGACCGAATGCTGGGTCAAACCGCCGGAGCCCGGGTCGCCGTGCTGGCCGGAGCCGGCAATAACGGCGGAGACGGCTTCGTCGTCGCCCGGCTCCTGCGACTCCGCGGCCGCCACGTCGACGTATTCCTGCTCGCCCCTCGCTGCAAAATCGGCGGCGACGCACGCATCAACCTCCGCGTCCTCCAACGCCTCGGCCACAGCGTCATCGACTTCACCGATGCTTCGATCGAGCAGATGACCGCCCGGTGGCGTTTTTTCGACCTGCTGATCGACGGGATCGGCGGCACCGGCATCGTCGGCGACCTTCGGGGTCATCTCGCCTCAGCGGTCGTCGCGGCCAACGGGTCGGGGGCTCCCATCCTGGCGTTGGATATCCCGACGGGTTTGAATTGCGACACGGGGCGGCCTCAGGGCGAGACGATTCGGGCGACCGAGACCGTCACCTTCGTCGCAGGCAAGGTGGGGTTCGACGCACCCGGGGCCGCGGCCTACACCGGAGCGGTGACCGTGGCGGATATCGGCGTGGGGCCTACTGCTCCATGACGAACACCCGTTGGCTGAAGAGCCGGGGGCCATCGGGGGGCGAGAATACGATGCGAAGGACGAACTGTCGCCCTATGGGGAGGGGGTCGTCCCACTTCAGCCGGAACCGATAGGTATGGTGGATCGTGTCCCAGTGGTTGAGATTCGGCTCCGGGCTCGTCAGGTCGACGGCCCATTTGGCGAGCGTCTTGCCTCGGGGGTCGCTCTGGAACGGGCGGTAGCCGTACGCCTCGAACCGGAACGTTCCGAACGCTTTGGTGGCGTCGTCGAAATGGTCGCGCACTTCCACCCGGGCCTCAATGCCGCTGAGATCCCCGCTTTCGTCGAACTGCCGCGTACCTGTGAACGGGTGAAGCCGAACGCCGGCCGGCAGCAGGGCCGGCGGCGTCTTGCCGACGGTGTCGTCAACGCAGCCGGCAATCCACGTGCAAGCGGCCGACGTCAGCAACAACAGACATAGCGTTCGCAGATAGGCCACAAGCGTCTCCGAAAGGGTCTTGGGGATCCCACATCTTCCTGATAAGTATAGGCGGCCCGCGCCGTGGGCGTCAATCCTCCAAGGCAGAGCATCGGCAGGCCGTTGGTTGTCTACGTCAATATTCGTAATCACGTATTGGATATTGGGTTCTCCTTCCATCATGGTGATTTGCTTGGCGGCGTGTGTCATACCATGGCGGACCAGCCCCGTTAGGGGCGGAAGATTTGTAGCTCGCCGCGGCGGGAAGATTGACGCTCAAACGATCAAGCCCCAGCGGGGCGACACAAAGCGGAGGGCTGAACGCTTTAGGTTGGTCGATGTGTCGCCCCGTTGGGGCTTTGAGATTCGTGTGAGCCGTTGACCCGCCGCGGCGGGCTAAACGCCGCCGCCCCGTTGGGGCTGACAGCAACGGCCTTGGCGCCTAATCCTCGTGTGCGAAACTCGTTGCGCTAAGCCAGGATAACTAGTCACACACTCGGGGGTGGGAGCGGCCGGATTCTCCGGCGAATGTCGGAGAAACGCGCCTACCCCACATACGGATTGGTCTTCTTCTCGCGGCCGATCATCGTATCGGGTCCGTGGCCGCAGAGGACGCGGGTGTCGTCGGGGAGGGTGAGCAGATGGTCGCGGATGTTGGCGATGAGTTGGTCGTGGTCGCCGCCGGGGAAATCGGTGCGTCCGATGGATCCGGCGAACAGGGCGTCGCCGGCGATGACGACGGCGGCCTCGGGGCAATAGAAACTGACGCCGCCGGGGGTGTGGCCGGCGGTGTCGAGCACTCGCCAGGTCAACTCGCCCATCTGCAGCGTATCGCCGGGGTCGACGCATTCCTCCGCCTCCGGGGCCGTCAGGGGCGGTCCGAACAGGGCTGAGAGATTCGCCATCGCGTCGGTCAGCATGGCGGCGTCGCCGGTCGGGGCGGTGATCGTGGCGTCGGGATAAGCTTGCTTGACGGCCGCGACGCCGCCGATGTGGTCGATGTGGCCGTGGGTGAGGAGGATTCGATCGACGGTGAAGCCGCCGGCCTCCACGCGGCTCATCAGTGGGGCGACCGTCTCGGGCGGGTCGACAATCCAACACGCCGCGGCGCCGGCGGGGCGGACGATGAAGCAGTTGGTCCCGAAGGCGCCCAGGGCGAAACAGTCGATATCGACTATGCCGTTACTCATGTGTGGCTCCGGGATGGTCGCTGAGATACTCGGTGATGATGGTTTCGAATCGGCACATGGCGGGCTGCTCGTCGCCGAGGCCGACGATCCGGCGTTCTCGCATCGCCTCGTCGGTCGAGGTGCTGGAGTGGGCCCCGTTCCGCATCAGGTTGCGTGCGAAATCGCTGCCGTCGTGGATGGGGGTGAGCCGTGTGGGGTCGGAACCGCCGAGGACGGCCTGGACCTTTGAGATCGCGTCGGGACCTTGGTACAGCATCGCCAGGCAGTGGCCCCCGCAGGCGGCGTCGGCGTCGGCCACCTCGTCGGGGTTGACGCCGGTCATGTATTGCACGATCCGATTGAACTCGGCCGCGGCGTTCCGCTCCGAGAGCATGTCGGCGACGATCTGGGCGTCATGCATCGTCACCGGGAACGCAAACGCTCCGTGCAGTCGCGAGTACACCTGTTGGGTGACGCCGCCTTTGAGGCTCGCGGCGAATGCTTTCCGCATCGGTCCATACAGTTTCTCGCCCATCGCCGCGGTCATCGGCAGCAGCCGGGCGCCGACGATCTTGAGCCCCGTGCGGCTGATGACGTCGATCACGTTGCCCGGTTTGCGACTGCGACGCTCGAAGTCGTCGGGCTTGATGAGAACCAGCGTGGTCTCGATGTTCTCTTTCTCGGTGAACTGGACGGTTCCGGTAAGAACCCCGCCGTCGGCATGGGCGTGCCGGGCCAACAGGCGGAGATGGTCAGCGGCCGCTCCGATGACGGGGGCGGTGATGACGGCCGGCTCGAAATAGTGAATGTGACCGTCTTCGGCCCGGATGAAATCGCCGAATGTGCCCCGAATCGTGTCGCCGAGGGGAGCTTCGGTAAACGAGCCGATCACGTCCTCCTTCAGGTGGCGTACGGCGTCGGGGCCGCTGAACAGCAGCACCATGCACCGGGGTGCGTAGTGCCACGAATTGGAGGCCCGCAGGTTGCGGTCGAGGTAGCTGCGCCAAGCCTCGCGAATGACCGGGTCGGTCTGTAATGGGCAGATTACGTCAATGTACCGGTCCACGAACTCGTCGGAGAGGATGAACATCCGCACGTCGACCAGATCGAGGTTCGCATGGGCCAACATGCGGCCGATGATGCCGCCGGTGCGACTCTTGTAGAGGCTGTAGGGCGTGATCAGTGCGTAGGTCAGTTCTTCGTTCAAATAGCTTCTCGCTCTCCGGAGCCGCGACGGCTCGTGTAGTCCCGACAGCCTACGCGGTCAGAAGGCGGATTTCAACCAGCAGCGGGAACTTGCCGCCGCGGCGATCTGCGATAAGCAGGCAGGTGAGCGGTCCTGTCGGCAGGGCGACGCCTTTGGCGAACATCGCGGCGCCGCCCCGTTGGGGCTGACAGCAACAGCCTTAGCACCTAATCCTCGCATGCGAAACTCGTTGCGATAGGCCGGGAGAACTGGTCACACACGCGGCGATCGTGTCGGAGCCATCGCGACGGGGATGTCCCTGTCGCCGCTCCGCTCCGCGATCCGTGCGGATGCGTCGACGGAGCGAATTCTCGCCAGGCCTTTCAATGCAAGTGTTCCACGCCCCCGGCGTTATCGCCGAAGGGTAAGTCGTCGGCCTCGCGGCCGTGGGCGTGCAGACGTCACGACCCGTAGAATTGGGTAATCGTCACGCGCCGCGCGAAACGCACGAACGACGTTGGGGCGATGCGGCGAGCAGGAGGGCTCGCGCAACAAGGAGAGGGTTTCGGCGCCATAACGCGGCTGCGACTGCGAGAGTTGAATCGACGGCGCCGGTGAGGAGTGGAATATGTCTGGCAGAAGCAGGCGTTCAAAGCGCCATGGGGCGCCATTCGGTCGGGATCGGGGGATGTTGGAGCCGTTGGAGCCGCGAATGCTGCTCAGCGTGGCCTCCGACCTGCTGCTCAACAGCCCCGATACCTTTGCAGCGGACGATGTCGACCCCGCACTTCTGCAGGCGGTCGACGCCGGGGTGGTCACCGTGCCGCAGTTGGTGGCGGTGCAGGGGTTGCTGGATACCAGTCGGCTTGGACAGCTGATTCAGAACTCCATTGACGGTGGCCGCGGCGAGCCCATGGCCGCTGTCGACGTGTTCGAAGACGAGCCGATCTTCCCCGAGGATATCGACGGCGTAATCGATGGGCCGTCGATACTCGATTGGGTCGCCTACATCGGCGGCGACTCGTTCGATAGCGCCGCCGGCGTGGCGGTCGACCGCCGGGGCAACGTATTCGTCGTCGGCGAGACCGACTCGGCCGGCTGGGTCTCCGGCGGGTTCGACACCACCTACAACGGCGACGGCGACGGTTTCGTCGCCAAGTTCAACCGCCGCGGCGAGATGTTGTGGAGCACCTACCTCGGCGGCGCCGGTTTCGACACCGCCGCGGGCGTCGCCGTCGACCGCAGAGGCAATGTCGTGGTGGTGGGCTCCACGCAAAGCCTCGACTGGGTCGAAGGCGGCGTCGACACCACGTTCAATGGCGACCAGGACGCGTTCGTCGTTAAACTGAGCCGTTCCGGCGCGTTCATTTGGAGTACGTTCCTGGGCGGCGCCGGCTTTGACGTGGGGCTCGCCGTCGACGTCAACGGCGGCGGCGCGATCGTCGTGGGGGGGATCACCGATCGCGGCGGCTGGGTCGCCGACGGCTTCGACACCGCCTTCAGCGGCGACACCGACGGGTTCGTCGTCAAGCTCAACCGAGCCGGTGAGCATCTCTGGAGCACGTTCGTCGGCGGCGATCAAGCCGACGGCGTCTTCGCCGTCGATATCAACGGGAGGGGAAAAGTGTTCGCCGCCGGCGGCACGCGTTCGGATGGCTGGGTGTTCGAAGGCTTCGACACCACGCTCAACGGCGCCGAAGACGGCTTCGCGATCAAGCTCACCTCGAAGGGCGAGTTCGTGTGGAGCAGCTTCATCGGCGGCGACGGGGCCGATATCTGCCTCGGTATCGCCGTACACACCGGAGGCGTCGTGTACGTTACCGGCGATACGTTCTCCTCCGGCTGGGTGTCGGGCGGATTCGATACGACCTACGGCGGAAACGGTGACGGATTCGTCGTCAAGCTCTCCACCGACGGCCGGTTCCGATGGAGCACCTTCGTCGGCGGCGAAGGCGCCGACACCGCCGCCGGTATTGACGCCGCCGCACGCGGCAACATTGTTATCACCGGCGAAACCGAGTCGCCCGACTGGGTCTCCGGCGGGTTTCAGACCGAATTCGGCGGCGTCACCGACGCCTACGTGGTCAAACTCAGCCGTCGCGGAACCCAACGATGGAGCAGCTACCTCGGCGGCGAAGGTGACGACTCCGGGGCGGCCATCGTCGCATCGGGGCGGTCGACCTTCTTTGTCGTCGGGTTCACCGACTCGTTCGATCTGGCGTTCAATACGTTCGACGTCACCTTCGGCGGCGCCGGCGACGGCTTCCTCGCCAAGATCACCGATCGGGGCGGAATCCGCACATTGCTCAATGAAGTCGCCAGCCTGGTGACCCCCGCGGACATCGAGCGGTTGAGTACCGTGGTTCCCACGACCTCGATCTCGACCGCCGACAGCCTGTCGGCGCTACTGCGACGGGGCTCGCCGACCGCCGTGCCGACGACCCGGGTGTCGGCTATGACCCCCCAGACGCCGGGGTTTCTCGAAAACGCCCTACGCGCCGAAGCACAGGCGTTGGTTGACCAAGTGGGCGAGGCCCTCGATGAGCGGCGAGCAAGCCGTCCGGGGGCCGTTGTGCCGACGACCGGGAACAGAACCACCCGTGGCCCGTTGGTGACCGCGGCCAGGTTGGCCAACACCTTCGACGCTCTCAGCGTGGTGAACGTCGTCATCCTCTGACCCCGGACGCAGGGAGATCGCAAGAGAGGTCCGAGGCCCAAGCGGCTTCGGATCTCTCGCAGATGCGCCGGTGCTTCTCGTTGTAGCAGTCCGTTGAAAAATGGGTTCCGTCGCGAGATCGAGCGGAATTGCTGAGCATCAAGGAAAGGTAACCGTTCACAGTGTTTTTCAATAATCGGGCTTTCATCCCGAAATGGTGGCGGGTATTTGTTCGGCCATGATGCAAGAACGTGCTTGGAATTGGGTTCGATCGCTCAAGTGAATCTGCCGTTGAGGCCCGCAGGGCCGACAGATTTGTAGCTCGCCGCGGCGATGATGTGAAACACGCGGCCAAGCATACCACCATAATGGGAGGAGAACCGAAACAAACTGTGAACGGTTACAAGGAAAGAAACGCAGGCAATGCCTTAGTGTTGTCGAGTATTCTTAACGCAGACGCGCAGACAATTACGCCGATCGCAGCAGGAACAGCTTTTTCAACGGGCTGGTAGCCCCCTGCAGTGCAGGGGGTCGATGGGCCGATGGTGTTCTCTCGGGTGCTTCGATGTCGATTGTCCCAAGGCGGCAGTTGGATCCATTGATCGTGGGTTCACACGTCTTTCGACCCCCTGCACTGCAGGGGGCTAGTACTGTGTCACACCAAAACCTACTAACTCCGCTTGTGGCGAACGGT
>CBDVCA010000072.1:0-15029 GCA_965372365.1 uncultured bacterium | reverse complement strand
ATCGCTTCACACGTCTCTTGACCCCCCGCACTGCGGGGGGCTAGTAACGGCAGGCGCTCGTCAGGCCAACTCCCCGATAATCCGTCATGAACCGCTCTTGTGGCAGCGTGCGTCTGACGTTGCTATGGCGTGGCCGGCGCATAATGTCGCCAGGGAATCCAGCCAAACACTCACACGTACCGCCAACTCGTGGCCGCGTGCGCGGTGTGCTGCCTTCTCGATATCCGCAAAGCGCGACAATCGCAGGCCGCGACCGAATCGCCCGCCGACGCAGCCGTTCAGTCTCCGGCAGCCATATAGCTCGTATCGCGCCACGTGAGCTTGGCGCCGCGACGGTGGAGGCCGTAGGCGCGAACGAGGCAGTGCAGACCGACGATGCAGCCGATCGGCCAGGTCCAGAAGTAGCCCGGTCGGCCCCTCATGAGTTTGTACAGCCGTGCGACCAGCCACATCTGCGAAACCGCCGCGATCGCCCCGGCGAAGCTCGCCATACGCCATGACGGGTCGGCCGTGGTCGACCACATCCACCATCCGCCGACCGCCACGAGGTGCGGCATCAGGCCCATCACCCCCAGGAACATCATACTGACCCGCAGCTTTCGCTTGCTGGTGAAGGTTCCCCAGAAGATGCGGCTCCAGCCATTGACGATCTGGGCCAGGGAGGTGTACATGCGTGAGACGAACAGACCGTCGTTGGGGCACACCATGAGGCGATGGCCCCCGCCTTTGATTCGCTCGGCGAGGCGGAGGTCTTCCATCATCTGCTCGGCGATGCCCTCGTGGCCGCCGATGGCCTCGTAGGCCGATTTTCGGAACAGCATGAAGGCGCCATTGGCGTAGGCGTGGTCGAAACGTGTCGAGTTGACTTTCTCGGGCTGAAACCAGTACACCATCACCGCTCCACACACCGGCTGGACGACGTTCTCCCAGAACCCGATCATCTCCAGCTTCGGCAAAAGGCTCAGCAGGTCGGCCCCGTGGTCGATGGCGTACTGCACCGACACGCTCAACGACCGCCGGGAGGTATGGCGCGTGTCGGCGTCGATCATGCACAGCCAGTCGCCGGTGGCCTCCTGAACGCCGGTCCACATGGCGTGGTTCTTGCCGTACCACGGTCGCGGCAGTTCGTCGATGGTCAATACGCGAAGCCGCGGGTCTTCGGCGGCCATCGCGGCCAGAATCTCGCTGGTGCCGTCGGTGCTACGATCGTCGATGGCGATGACTTCGAAATTGGGATAATCCTGCGCCAGCATCGACCGGACACACGGTCCGATGTTGTGCTTCTCGTCCTTGGCCGCCACCAGCACCGACAGCCGCGGCGGGTCGGCCGGCGGACCCGGGTCGCTCCCGGTCAGCGGACGATCCACACGGTAGGACCGGCTTATCGTGATGTGCCGACCGGCCCAAACCGCGGCGATCAGCATGCACATGAACGTCAAGATCAGCGGCAGAATGCTCATGGACTTGTGCTCCCTTGGTGCGACTTGTAGTCATCCTAGGTCTGCGCCGGCGCCCAGACAACCGCCAACGGCGCCGGGAGACGATATTCGTGTTGACTGGCGCTTCTCCATCATCCCGGTCTCACGCACTTCGGGCGCCAACCACGCCAACCTTGAATCGCCGGCCCACCGGGCGTACTATTGCCGGGATGAAGACACTGCTGGCCATCTTGCGGCTTATTCGACTGCCCTTACTGTTCACGGCGCTGGCCGACGCGACCGTCGTGGTGGTGATCATCGCCAGGGATATCCACTGGCCTGCGCTGGAGGCCGTCTGGCTGGCCACCGCCGGATTGTATCTCTTCGGCGTCGCGCTCAACGACGCGATCGACGCCCGTCGCGACCGCGCGACCGAAGCCTCCGGCGCGTTCGGCAGGGTCAACCCCGTCGCCGCCGGCGATCTCCCGGCTCCGGCGGCGCTGGCCATCGCCCTGCTCGGCGCCCTGCTGGCCTTCACCGCGGCCTGGGCCTCCGAATACGTGAACATCACAATGACCGCGACGGCCGCGGGACTGATTCTGGCCTACAATCTCGGCCTCAAACGCTTCCCGCCCATCGGGCTGCCCATCCTCGGGGCGATTCGGGCCGCCTGGGCCGCTCAGGGGCTGGTCGGCGACGATATGCTCACCCTGTGGGCCGTGCCGGCGATCATCGCCGCTCATACGGTTTTCGTCAGCGCCTTCGCCTACGCGTGGGAGGGCCGCAAGCCGCCGCTGTACGGCAATAACTGGCTGCATCTGCTGGCCGTCTGCGCCGCGGCCCTGGTCGGGCTCGGCATGGCGCCGGACAAATGGGGCGCCGACTTCTGGCCGGCCGACCGGAGCCTCTCGAAGGTGTACCTCACCTGGGCCTTGTTCATCGCGGTCTTCGGCGGCATTTTCGCCCGTTTGCCTCGCACCCAGCGTGGACAAGTGCTTCGCTTCTTCGGCCTCGTCTGGCTGATCCTGCTCGATTACTCGTTCGTCCTGGCCGCGGGGGTCACCCAACCGGGTCTGATCTTCCTGGCGCTGCTGGCGTGCGTGTTCATCAGCGTACAGGCCATGCGTATGCTGGCCCGCTTCACCGGCCGGATGGCGAACTGAGGCGGCCATGTCGACGGCTTGTGCGATCGATGTTATCGTTGTGGGCGGCGGACACGCCGGAGCCGAAGCGGCCGCGGCCGCCGCGAGACTGGGCCGCTCCACCGCCCTGGTTACGCTGGACCCGTCGGCGATCGCGAGAATGTCCTGCAACCCCGCCATCGGCGGCATCGGCAAGGGCCAGATCGTCCGGGAGATCGACGCACTCGACGGGCTGATGGCCCGAGCCGCCGACGCCACGGCGGTGCAGTTCCGCATGCTCAACAAGTCCAAGGGCCGAGCCGTCTGGGGACCCCGCTGCCAAAGCGATCGCCACGCCTACGAGCGATGCGTCCAGGCCATGCTGGCCTCGACTTGCGGCCTCCGGGTCATCGCCGGCGAAGCGACCGACGTACTCGTCGACGGCGGCCGCGTTCGGGGCGTTCGCCTCGCCGACGGCGGCGAGCTGGTCGGGCGAACCGTCATCATCACCGCCGGAACCTTCATGGGCGGAGTCCTCCATCGCGGCCAGGAGATCTGGCCCGGCGGGCGCATCGACGAACCGGCCTCCAATCGACTGAGCGAATCGTTGCGAGCGGTCGGGATCGAACTGGAGCGGCTCAAGACCGGTACGCCGGCGCGGATCGCCGCCGAGTCGATTGATACTGACCGCTGCCGGCGACAGGACGGCGACGACGCCCCCACCCCGTTCAGCCTGATGACCGACCGCATCGACATCGAGCAACTGCCCTGCTGGATCACCCAGACCAACCCCGCAGTTCACGATCTGATCCGAGCGAACTTCGATAACGCCCCGATGTACACCGGCCAGATCACCGCCACCGGACCAAGGTACTGCCCGAGCATCGAAACGAAAATCGAACGGTTCGCCGACAAGGACAGCCATCAACTGTTCCTGGAACCCGAGGGCCGCCACACCAACCACGTGTACATCAACGGGCTGTCGACCAGCCTGCCGGCCGACGTGCAGGAGGCGATGATCCACGGCATCGACGGGCTCGACGGGGCCGATATCCTCCGCTACGGCTACGCCATCGAATACGACTACGCCCCCCCCACGCAACTGACCGCGGCGTTGGAGACCAAGGCCGTCGCCGGGCTGTACCTCGCCGGGCAGGTCAACGGAACCACCGGCTACGAGGAAGCCGCGGCGTTGGGGTTGATGGCCGGGCTCAACGCCGCGATGGCCCTCGCCGGCGAAGAACCCGTCGTGTTCGGCCGCGACCAGGCCTATATCGGCGTGATGATTGACGATCTCGTCACCAAGGGCGTCATCGAACCGTATCGAATGTTCACCAGCCGGGCCGAGTACCGCCTGCAGCTGCGAGCCGACAACGCCGACATGCGACTGACGCCTCTGGCCGAGTCGGTCCACCTCGTCGGCGCCGCCCGTCGCCGGCGGTTCGGACGGCTCGCCGAGGCCGCCGAAGCAACGGCCGCGGCTCTGAAGGCTCTCAAAATCGACGGCAAGTCGGCCGAGCGCTTGCTGGCCAACCCCAACACCTCGCTCGACGACGTCCTCGCCGCCGCCGGCGACGGCCTCGAAGCGACCGCCCTGAGAGACCTGATCGCCGAAGCCCCCCACGCCGCGGCTATCGTGGCCACCGACTGCCTGTACGCCGGATACGTCGAGCGTCAGCGGCTGCAAGCTGAGCAGATGGGTCGGCTCGATACCCAACGCATCCCCGACGACCTCGACTACGAACGCGTCTCGCACCTCAGGCAGGAAGCCCGACAACGCCTGGCCGCCATCGCTCCCCGAACCCTCGGCCAAGCCCTGCGAATCAGCGGCGTCACCCCCGCCGACATCACCGTCCTCAGCATCCACCTCCGCACCGGAAGCTAACCTGTTCACACTAGAATGCTGTTAACATAGGGGAGCTACAAAAGACAGGCGAATTGTCGTCAGGCAATTATTGCGCGATTATCAATGTCAATGCCGGCGACGCAGGGGCGAATTCGCCATAATCCTATTAACTATAGACCATTACAAATGTTTACCCAGATCCTCTTTTTATCAAGAAGAGATTTTCGACCCGTCGATAGAGTAGGTGTGCAAGGAAGCACACCGGTCAGGGAAGTCGGTTCTCTGGGCCTGGTTACAGAACTTGCAGTCGGTGTGGTTTCGACCCAACAGCACCATGGACCGCTCGCCAAGGATGGCGGGCCGGTGAGACCACACTTTGCTCGCGAAGGTGCATACGCGAGTTGAGAACGAGGTAGCAGTCATGGCAAACATTGGTGGAATCAACCCCGCGTCCGGCCCCAGGCCGATTCAGTCAACCGCCCCGGCCAAAGCCGCTAAGACCGAAGCCGCGGCCCAGACGGGCGACACCGTCGAGATCAGCCCCCAAGCGCAGATCGCCAGCAAGATGGCCGGCATCCCCGACGTCCGCGCCGACCTGGTCGCCCAGGTCAAAGCCGACATCGCAGCCGGAACCTACGAAACACCCGCGAAACTCGACGCGGCCATCGCAAACCTGCTGGCCGAAGCATAACAAGCGAGCCCTCCGGCCACAGCGCCGGCGCTCCTTCCGGATGGTGGCAGACAGGCACAAACGCCTGTCTGCTTTTTTTCCTGCTGATTCCGACCGCATACCCCACTGTCACAACTATAGCGGGACAATGCACGCTATCTCCGCACAGCTACCGCCTGCGGATGCGGCACGGGACACAAAGGATCGCCGACCTATAGGTGCAGGATCCCCATTAGAAGATAAACCGGGTACTTTCAGCAGAAATGCACAGCACTTTTAGCGCAAAAGTAGCACAGGCACGCCACCCCAACACAACGCACCAAATACTAAACGCCTTGACGCCAGCCCACACGACCCACTACAGATGAGAGACTCAGCCCTTCCCGAGAACCTGAATTCTACTGAACTTCTCCAAGGCATCCGACAAACGGTTCTCGTCATTCAATGCGATTTTCGCAAGCTCAACCGCCTCGTTCTTGTCTGCACAGCAAATCATCGCATTGAATACACTGCGTCCATCATCACCAAGGGCCTCTGCCAGCGGCATCTCTTCCATCTCCCCCAACACATTCTTCTCAGTATTGGTCATAGCTGTCTCCACCCACTACACATAATCCCACTCCAGTCGAGAAAGTCGATGAGGCAAACACCTCATCTGACTGAAGTATATCGTATAACATGCTAACTGTCAAGGTAGTTACGTATTATTCCCACTTCTTCTCTGATGCGACAAATCTCATCCATGAACCTTGGCCGATCCCACATGAATATGGTTCCGTGACCTTCACGAACAGTCGCAACAGCATGATTGTAGAGCAAGTCAATATGATTGCTGTCCGCCGGAGCATCCTTGTCCATCGAAACGACCAAGAACGCAAGCGCAAGTAAGTTGGCCTGATACTCCTTGGTCCCTGTCATCCTGCGGCCATCATACAGAAGCTGACCGTCGGCCAAATGGTCAAGAACTACGTGACCGTTCTCATGAACATACGTCCATTTGACCGCAAGCGGCTCAGACGACGATTCCATCTTCGCCGTTCGAATAGCAATGGGCATGCGAGGATACACGCCTTGCGTCACTTCAGCTGTGATACCGTCACGCTCATGTACTCTCGGATCTTGATACCACATGATGGGGGCGCCAACACTTCGTGACACAATATCATGGAGCCACACTTCGCCATCCAAACGTTCTTGAATCAATGCCATGCAAATACCAGCACGGTAGGCTTCAACACGCCACGCTATTCTTTGAGTATCGTCAAACTGAGGAGTAGCCATTAGCCTTCTGATGCCCCATCGCAAGTGCTCTGACATCCAAATGCCGGTTGTTAGCCAGCCCGCAAACAAAGCAATCAGGCCATCTCAGGGTTGCATAACAAGATCGTTGCCCAACTGCTTTGTCCGGCCAGCTTAGCAACCAAGGGGGCAGAATCAAGCAGAAAAAAGCACGTGCCCCCTCACTCTAATGGCGCTGTTCAGAGGTATCATGCTCCAACACGCCAGCGACAAGGCCAAGCAATCGAATACACACGCCACCGAACACTGGAAAAGAGTCCCATTGGGCAAAGCGACACCCCTCCTTCTAGAGAATGCCACTAGGGTCTTCCCCAAACACGCCAACATTCATCCGATAGGCTCTCGCGATCCCCCGGTACGTTCGGATACGATCACACCCCGAAATGGTCTTCATATCCTAAGACTAATCACAAGCATCACTTGCACCTTACTTCTTTCAAAACTTTTTCCGCAGATGACCGATATTCCGCTTCCAAAGCAGCGATTCAATGTTAAAATATATACGACCTGGTAAAATATGCGGTCTGGGGAGTTTAAGGGGGAGTTGTACACGGACGATTGAAAAAGTGTGCAGCGGGTACCGGGTTTCCGGTTCCGCGCCGGCGAGGAGCATTCCTCGCTCAACTGTGGAGAACAATGGTGAGACGCAAGAAAGTATTCACAACCGGTGAGGCCGCGGATGTTTGCAGGCTTTCTCAGCAAACGATCATCCGCTGCTTCGACAGCGACCAACTCGGCGGCTTCCGCGTTCCCGGAAGCAAGTTCCGTCGCATCCCTCGCGACGAACTCGTCAAGTTCATGAAGCGCAACGGCATTCCCATGGACGGGCTCTCCGGTGATACGACGCGTGTTCTGGTGGTCGACGACGACCCGGAGATCGTGGAGCTGTTCGTGGACGTGCTCAAGCGTGACGGTCGCTTTGAGGTGGCTTCAGCGTCGACCGGCTACGAAGCCGGGGTGCAGACCCAGAGCATCCACCCCGACATCGTCATCCTCGACTACATGCTCCCCGACGTCAACGGCAACGTAGTGTGCCGCACCATTCGGAACAACCCCGAGCTGAGCGACATCAAGATCCTGATTATCTCCGGCCTGATCAACCAGACCGAGATCGACGATCTTCTGGCCGCCGGCGCGGACGATTTCATCAAGAAGCCGTTCAATATCGCCAAGGTCGTGGAGCGCATCGTGGAGTTGGTCGAAGCCTGACCGCTTGTTCGCGCCGCGGCGTGAACGGCGAATGACACACCGAACGAAGAAGAGATGACAGCAGAGCCTGCGAACAACCTGAATCAAGCCGCCGAGCGATTGCACAGCCGGCAGGTCGACCTGATTCTAGATCAGTTGGAGTCGCTGCCGACACTGCCGGAGGTGGCGACGCAGTTGCTGAACCTGACGGCGTCCAGCAGCAGCGACGCCCAGCAGGTGATCTCGCTGATCAAGGCCGACCAGACGCTCACCGCCCGGATCCTGTCGCTGGCGGCGCGAGCCGACTCCGGCCTTCGCAAGGAAGCACGCACCATCGGCAAGGCCGTGCTCATGCTGGGGTTCGAGACCGTCCGGTCAACGGTGATGAGCATCAAAGTCTTCGAGATGTTCGGCCCCACCGACACCCCGGTCATGGGTCTGGACCGCCGGGAATTCTGGAAGCATTGCATCGCCGTCGCCTGCTGCAGCGAACTACTCGCCACGCATCTTCGTCTGGAGACCGACCCGGAGGAAGCCTTCGTCTGCGGCCTGTTGCACGATATCGGCAAGCTGGCCCTCGAACAGTGCCTCCCCAAGAGCTACACGCGAATCATCGAAACCTGCAACAGCCAATACGGCAACATCGCCGAATACGAGCGCCAGATCATCGGCGTCGACCACACCATCGCCGGCCGCCGGTTGGCCCAGCAGTGGCGGCTCCCCTCGGTGGTGGAGAACACCATCTGGCTGCACCATCAGCCGGTCGAGGCGATACCCGAATCGGTCGAGGGGCGAAAAACTGTCGGCATCATCCACCTCGCCGACACCATCGCCCGCGAGCAGCGGTTCGGCTACTCGGGCAACTTCACCTTCCCGGCCGACTCGATTCGCCTGGCGACGCAACTGGGGGTGAACGCCTCGGCCTTGGCCGGCACGCTAGACCAGTTGCCCGGCATGATCGAACAACGGGCCCAGACGATGGGCATGGGCGAAACGACCAGCGAAAGCCTGTTCCGTTCGGCGCTCGGCAACGCCAACCAGGAACTGGGGCGGATCAACCAAAAGTTCAGCCGGCGGGCCTCCCAAGCGGTCAGCCAGGCCAAGGGGCTCAAGCTGCTTACCGCATTCTCCGCCGAGCTTTCGGCGAGCGGTTCGTTGTCGCAACTGGCCGAACTGATCGCCAAAACCTGGGCTCAGACCACCGGCCTGACGACCGGCGAACACACGGCGGTGGGCGCGTACATTCTCTCGCGATCCGACAACATCGCCATCCTCGCCTGCGGAGGCGATGCGAAGACGCCGCCGATCACACTGATCCCCACCCGGGCCGACCTGCAGTCGATCGCCGCCCCGGGCGCCGGGGTTCCGGCCGCCGTTGCGATCACGCAGTTCGCAGCCAAAGCGAACATCCCCCCATGGATCGCACGACCGACGATGACGCATCGGCCGTTGATCTGCGGAGGCCAATGGGTCGGCGGCCTGCTCTGGCCGGCCGGAGAGGCCGACGACGGCCTGGGCGCCGAGACGATTGAGGCCATCGCCGGTTCGATGGCCGTAGCCGCGGCCATGGTGGAAACCCGCGATCACGGGAACACGATGACCGAGCAACTCGCCCAATCGTCGCAGCAACTGTACGCGACCCAGGAATCGCTGACCGACGCGCGAACCATGGCCGCCGTCGGCGAAATGGCCGCCGGGGCCGCTCATGAAATCAACAACCCGCTGGCCGTCATCGCCGGGCGGGCGCAGTTGATGGCCGAATCGGCCGACGAGGCCGACAGGCAGACGTGGACCACGGTGGCCTCGCAGGCTCAGCGAATCAGCGACATCGTCTCGGAGTTAATGGAATTCGCCAAGCCGCCGGAGCCGAAGCGGCGGGTGGTCGACGCCGAAAGCCTGATCGCCGCCGCCGAGCAGATCATCCGCCAGGATCCCAAGACCGCCGACCTGGCCGTATCGTTCGATGTCGCGGCCGATACGCCGAATCTGTGGGTCGACCCCGAGCAAATCGCCTGCGTTCTGGCCGAGTTGATGACCAACGCCCGCGCCGCTCAGGACGCCGACCCGCAAGTGAGAATCGAAGTGCAGACCGACCCTGTGGCCGGCAGGGTGCTCATTCGGGTGATCGATCACGGCCGCGGCATGGAACCGGAAACGCTCGAGAAGGCGTTCACGCCGTTTTACTCGGACCAACCCGCCGGCCGCAACCGAGGCATGGGGTTGCCTCGCGCCCGACGGTACGTGCAACTTGCCGGGGGAAAAATATGGATTAACAGCGTCCCGTCTGAGGGCGCTACTGTGTGCGTGATGTTACCACCGGCGGAGGATTCCGCCGAGCAGCCCCCTGGAGAGGTGCTTTGAGAACCGAAACCCAACACCCATGCGTACTCGTGGTCGATGACGAACCCGATCTGTGCGAGCTGATCGGCGACGCCCTGCGAACCGAAGGCCTGCACGTTGAGGCCGCCGGAAGCGGAGCCGAGGCGAGCGAGGCGATCCGACGATCGCGACCGGATCTGGTCGTGGCCGATCTGCACTTGCCCGATTGCCGGGGCGGGGAAATCATCGAGAAGCTTCGCACCCAAGCCGGCGCCATACCCACCATCGTGATCACCGGCGCCGCCGACGTCCACTCGGCCAGCGAAGCCCTGCGCCACGGATGCGTAGACTTCCTCACCAAACCCCTCGACCTGTCGCGGCTGCGACGGGCGGTTTGCGAGGAGCTGACGCGTAACGACAAGCTGACGCGCAGCGAGCATCGCCAGTTCAAGCTGCGCCAACTGGCGCGGAACCTCAATCGAAGCCGCCATTCGGTTCAGCATCGGCTGGACACGACCTGCGCCGCTCTTACCGACGCCTACCGAACGCTGAACCAGCAATTCCTGCATCAGGAATCGGTCCTTCGGTTCCACCGCCAACTGCTGACCTGCCGCACCGACGACGACGTGTTCCGCAACCTGTTCAGCTTCTTCGCCGAACGCGGCGGCGACCTGTTCGGGGCGGCCATGGTCTGCGACGAGAACGCCGACATGCAGATGATCGGCCGCTTTGGCGCCCCGGCCCCCGACAGCATCAATATCTGCCAGGGCATCGGCTACAGCCTGCTGGATCTCGTACTGACCGAACCGACGGTCCTGCGGGTCGATCCCGTCGACCATCCGACGCTGTTCCCCATGTGGCTGCGCCCGACGCTGACCGACGTGAAGTTCCTGTGCATGCCGCTGATTCCCAACGAAGGCGAACTCATCGGCCTCGTCGTGCTCTACCGCAAGAAAGGCGAGTCGTTCGACGCCCGAGACCTCGCGATCGCCGAAATGCTCGCCCCCTCGGTCGCCACCTGCATCCAAGGCGCCAGTTACGCCGACGGATGCTCCCAGGAATAGAAGCCTCACGCTGAAGTCGAACCCAAAGGGCCGGAGCTGTTCGAACACCGAACGTCTCCGGCCCTTTTCTTTGGCTCATGTCGAATTAGCGGGGAGTGGGTCCGATGAGTGCTTGCCGTTACTAGCCCCCCGCAGTGCGGGGGGTCGAAAGACGTGTGGACCCCGGTCTATGGATCCAACTGCCGCTTCGGGACAATCGACATCGAAGGTACCACGGGAACGCCATCGGTCCAGCGACCCCCTGCACTGCAGGGGGCTAGTCACAGCAGACCCTTGGCCACGGGGATCCCCCGATAATCCATCATGAACCTTTTCTTTCGGTCGACACCATGCGTGTGACTCGGTTGACTGGCCAGTTGTAACGAGTTCCGCATGCATGTACACGGTGCAATAGCCGTTGCTTTCAGGCCCTTACGGACCGGGCTACAATTCTGCCGGCCCTTCGGGCCTGACTGCGAACCGCCAGCCCATGCCGGGTGGATTGTCAGATACGATTGCCCTGGTTACACCAGTGGCCGCCCTTGACAGGACGCGCCCTTATATGCGATCCTTGTACTATAGGGTGGAACCATTGGCGCGAGCCCGCGACCAATGGGCTGTACGATAGGGAGAAATCGGCGCTCATGATCGAAGCGGAGTGTACAACCTGCGGCGGCCGGTTTGAACTGGACGACTCGAAAGCCGGCCACCGGGGCGTGTGCTCCCGATGCGGCTCGGAGATCGAGATCCCCGGCGACCCGCTGATGGCCGACCTGACGCCGCTGGAGTTGGCTGACGATGACTTCGACGACGAGCCGCAGAGCACCGTCGCGACCGACGACGGTGAGCCGATTCTGCTGAATCTCGCCACCGATCCGGCCAAACGCGAGCAGACCAAGGTGGCCTGGGTGGGTTCCACGACCGCTCCAGTGCGGAGGTTCTGGGCCGATGCGGGGATGAGCTTCACACTGCCGCTGAAGGGCAAGGGAGTGCTGGTCTTGATATTTGGAACCTTCCTGTACTGCGCGGCTGTCATGATCGGGGGCATCGTGAGCGCCATCTTCATCTTGGCCTTAATGCCAGTGATATGGTACTCCCCCTTTCACGGTCTTCCGCTGCTGTTTTTGGGTCCGTGCGTTCTGATCTCGGCGCCGATCATGGGATACCTGTGCGCCTACTGGATGAGAGTTGTCCAGGCGACCTGCGGCGGGGAAGATGAACTGCCGGCCATGGCGTTCGATGGATGGTGGGACGGGGCGTGTATTCCATTCTTCCAGGTGATAGGGACTGTCCTGTGGGCCGCGGCTCCGCTGGGGATCTGGGGGTGGCTGGTGTATTGCTACCGGCCCATCCTGCCCGGCGTCGGCGATCTGATCGTCACGCTGAGTCTGGTCGTATTCGCCCTGTTCATGTGGCCGATGACTTTCCTCGCCGTCGCGATCAACGGCTTCACGTTCAGCGCCCTGCGGTACGATCTTCAGCTGCTGACCATCGGACGGAGTTTCACGTCCTATTTGATCATCTGCGTCTTGCTCACAGTTCCGGCCGCATCGACGTGCGGAATTCTGTATGCAATGATCTCCGTCTCCGGGATAACCGGATGGGCGGCGCTCACCCTCGTCGGCCTGCTGCTTGCGGTCGTGTCCACCTACTTCAGCTTCGTTGCGATGCGGATCATCGGGTTGTTCTACCGGCACAGCAAGCGCCGCTTCGCCTGGGAAGCCGAGTGAGCAGCCGCAATGAGCAGTGGCGAAGGGGCCGCGTCCGAAGTATAGTTCGCCCATGCGACTGGCCCTGGCACAACTGAATCCGATCATCGGCGACATCGACGGCAACGTGGCCAAGATGGCCGCGGCCATCGACCAAGCGGCCTCCGAGGGCGCCGAGCTGGTGGTCTTCGGCGAGTTGAGCGTCTGCGGGTACCCGCCTCGGGATCTGCTGCTGAAGGACCACTTCGTCCAGGACAATCTCGACGCGATCGACCGTTTGGCGGACCACTGCAAGCACATCGCCGCCCTGGTGGGCTACGTGAAGCCTAACGACAGCCCCACCGGCCGGGCGCTGCACAACGCCGCGGCTCTGTTGGGCGAGGGGCGAATCCTCGGCACGCACGTCAAGACACTGCTGCCGACCTACGACGTCTTCGACGAGACCCGCTACTTCCATCCCGGCCCCGCCCCCAAGCCGCTGACGCTGGGAACGATGAGAATCGGCGTGACGATTTGCGAAGATCTGTGGGATCCGGCCGGGCTGGGCCGAGACCTGTACGCCGACGACCCCATGGCCCGGCTGGCCGCGTTGGAGGCCGATATCCTGGTGAACATGTCGGCCAGCCCGTATCAACTGACCAAACACGCCACCCGCCGCCAACTGCTCGCGCGCCGCGCAACGCGGCTTGGCAAGCCCATCGTCTACGTCAACCAGGTCGGCGGCAACGACGAGCTGATCTTCGACGGGGCCAGTTGCGCCGTCGACGCCGACGGGCGCCTGCTGGCCCAATGCGGCGACTTCGCCGAGGAAGTCCGCGTGGTCGACCTCGACGCCCCGGCCGAACCGGTCGGAGCCATCCGCACGGGCATGGCGTCGCTGAAAGCGGCGCTCGAATTGGGCCTTGGCGACTACGTGAGCAAGTGCGGGTTCTCCAAGGTCATCCTCGGCCTCTCCGGCGGTATCGACTCGGCCATCGTGGCCGTGCTGGCCGCCGACGCCCTCGGGCCGGCCAACGTGGTGGCGGTGGCGATGCCGAGCCGTCACTCCAGCGATCACAGCGTTACCGACGCCGAGAAACTGGCCGCGAACCTGGGGATCGATTATCGCGTCATCGGCATCGAACCGATGCACGCGGCGTTCGAGTCGGCCCTGGCCGAGAGCTTCGGCGGTCGCGAGCCCAACGTGGCCGAGGAGAACATCCAGGCCCGCACCCGCGGCATGATCGTGATGGCCCTGAGCAACAAGTTCGGCTGGCTCCCCCTCGCCACCGGCAACAAGAGCGAACTATCGACCGGCTACTGCACCCTCTACGGCGACATGTGCGGCGGCCTCAGCGTCATCGGCGACGTGCCCAAGACGATCGTCTACAACCTGTGCCGCCACGTGAACCACGCCGCCGGCGGTGAGCGGATCCCCGACAGTATCATCACCAAACCCCCGTCGGCCGAACTGAAGCCCGACCAGGTCGACCAGGATTCGCTGCCGGCGTACGACGTGCTCGACGGCATCCTCGAACGCTACATCGAGCGAGAGCTGAACACTCGGGCGATTATCGCCGAAGGGTTTGACGCCGACGTCGTACGCCGCGTCATCGGCTTGGTCGATCGCACCGAATACAAACGTCGCCAGGCGCCCCCGGTGCTCAAGGTCACCGGCCGAGCCTTCGGCGTGGGCCGACGCCTCCCCATCGCACAACGGATGAAGCACCCGTAGGACTCCGCAAGAGAAAGGCTCACGAGGGATTAGCGGGCGATCCTCCTGGCCAAGGGTCTGCCGTTACTAGCCCCCTGCAGTGCAGGGGGTCGCTGGACCGCTGGTATTCCCGCGACGCCTTCGATGTCAATTGTCCCGAAACGGCAGTTGGATCCATAGATCGTAGGTTCACACGTCGTTCGACCCCCCGCACTGCGGGGGGCTAGTAACGGCAGGCGCGCATCCGACCCACTCCCCGCTCATCCGATCGGACAGCGAGCATGCCCACTTCCGCCTGCGGCGTCCGTTTCTCTTGAAGGCGCCACCCAACAAAATGCTCAGATCGGACATAATAGCCTCCACTTACGCACCACCGGGCTAAAGTCTACCGCCCCAGCAGGGCGATACCCATTCCAGACCATGCCATCTAAACAACCGAAATCCGACGCCAACCGGCTGAAAATCTCGGCCGTGGCCGCCCAAGCCGGTGTCAGCAAGAACACCATCGAGTACTATATCATGCTCGGGCTGATCACGTGCCGGCGCGACCCCAAAACCGGGCGACGAATCTTCAACGAAGACCACATCAAACGCATCGCCCTGATCCGCGAACTGAACCAGAGCGGCTATGCGCTCCGTGAAATTCGCGATATCTGGATGAAGAACAAGTAGCAGTCCGTTGAAAAATGGGTTCCGTCGCGAGATCGAGCGGAATTGCCGAGC
>CBDVCA010000071.1:0-15090 GCA_965372365.1 uncultured bacterium | reverse complement strand
CAGACGCGCAGGCGATTAAGCCGATCGCAGCAGGAACAGCTTTTTCAACGGGCTGTTAGCAGCCAACACCTCAGAATCGCCTCAAAATCAAGCAGTAACATCAAGAGGGCGAGACACCCAAGGAGAGGGCCGAGACGCCCGAGGACACGTCGGGGGCGCCATGATCGAAGCGGTGCGTGAGTTCAACGGCGAAGCGTAGTCGACCGATCGGAGCCTGATCGGGGGGGGGGGGGCAAGCCGATGCGCCAAGTCTCAGGTCGTCGCGATCGGCTCGTCGACCGTCGCGGCCACGGTCTTCAGGAGCGTGGCCCGATCGGCTGGATCGCCGGTCTCGTAGTTCCGCTCGTAGAAGGTCGGAGGCTCGGTCGTCCAGCCGCCATCGAGCCGTTTGGCCTCGCGTCGGATCGAACGTAACATCAGCCGGCCGAACAACGGGCCGCACACTCGAGGCAAGAGCCCGAACTCATCGCAGATATCGCGGTACAATTCACCGAGCCGAGCGACCAGCGGGGGGTTGTCCTTGAACCACCGCATCGCAGCCCACAGAGCCGCCGGGTAAAACGTCCGCATCCCCTCCATCTGCATCTTGAAACGCCGGCCGATCCGGGAATCGGGATGATCGCGATACCGCCGCCAGCCCTTCAACGTGGTGCGAACCACACGCAATACGCTGGGACCGTTGATTCGGTAGTCCTCGTTGAAGGAGCGGAGAAGATACTCCTCTTCGGCGCCTTCGGTTATGCTCGAATGATTGAAATTGAACCGCAGTTGCCCGTGCGTGTCCTCAAACTTCATCCGCTCGGGGGCCAGCAGATTGTCGCAGGAGCGTTGCTGGGCATAGAGAGGCGTGCCGGCCACGGCCGTGTAGAGCATGAACTGGTGAAAATCGCAGTCATGATCCACTGCGTGCTGAATCGCCTGGTCGATGTTCTCGGGGGTGTGCTCTTCCAGACCGATGATGGTCGAACCCAGCACACGAACGCCGTGATCCTGCAAACGGGCGACAAGCTCGATACTGTCGGTTCCGTCCAACTTGCCGTACTGACTGCCTTTGCCCTCGAGGCCGAGCCAGACCCAGCTTACCCCCAACGCCGCTAACTCTTCGGTAGTGTACTTGGCCAGTGCATTGGCGCTGCTGAATACGTACAGCGACCACGCCTTGTCGTGTTCACGCATCAGGCGGAGCAACTCCATGGCGCGCTTGCGGTTGAGCAAAAAGTTCTCGTCCATCACGAAGAACGCGCCAACCTTCAACTCCGCCTCGAGTTGACGCATCAGACTGAACAACTCCGCGGCCGTCGAGAAGAACTCCACGCTCTTGCCCTTGCCGCCGAACATCGCCGACGTGGCGCAGAAGTTGCAGCCCATCGGACAACCCACCGAGGGAATCAGCGTGGCCTCGGAGGTCCGCACGTCCCGATGGGGAAGGTCCATGCCCATGGTCCGCCGGCCGATGCTCGACTCGATCTGCGGGTGCCGAAACGGCTTGCCTACATCCTCGCCACAGTACCGGCGGAACCATGACACGCCTTCGCCGTAGACGATGTGATCGGCGTCGATCAGTTCACTCAGCTCCGGCAACCCGGCGATGTGCCCGCCGACGACGATGCCGGCCTTGGGGAGATGCCGGCGAACCAGTTGGCACATCTTGCGTACTTTGCCCAAGCTCGGAACAATGCCGCTGATGCCGACAATGTCGTAGTCGCTGTCCCGGATCTCCTCGATGAAGCGATCCAGCGAAGGAAAATCAAGAAGCGTGCAGCGGGCCTCGATATTGGCCTGAATGAACATCAGTCCCCAACTGCGGTGAAACATCCTTACCGAAAATGGGCCCTGCTGACGGGTGACCTGATTGTGCCATAACTCCATCGGGTTCATGACGCGGCTGCCGAATTCATCGTCCCGGGCGTACGGCCCGAAGATGCTGCTGAGAAGAATCTTCGCTCGCGAGCCCAAGGGATGGGAGGGATGCTCGGGATCCCGCGACACGACGTGAGTGGCCGCGGCTTTGACATTGCTCATTCGATACTCGCACATGCACTCTAGGTTGGGTCAGTACGTCTGCACCGCCGGCGTGATCGAACAACAACCGACCACCATGTACCAAGCAGTACCGCCACCGGCGATACGGAGTTCGATCCATCCCGCCGATTGCGAGAGAACACCGCTATCCTCTTCGGCATGATCGCCCCGCCGCCGCCACATGATCGCCACGGACGCCGCGAGCAGGAACGCGACGCGATGGGGTCGGTTGACCTGTCCCAGAGCGAGGCGACGCCCATACCTACCACGAAGCCTCAGAGAAATCTCGTCGCGGCGCGTCAGGCCGGATATGGACGCATAGAATAGCATATGCGTCACGCCGGTGAGCTCTGAGGGCCGCCGTCGCGATGTGCGTGGATATGAGTTATGAGTGAATGGTCTATAGTGACGCAGCAGCAGGTTGCGAAAACTCGGATAGGTTTGACCGAACTTGGCCCAAGGCGAACCGGGAACTCCCGGAGTCGCTCCACCCAAAGCGATCGACCGTCTCGAACGGCCTTTGTAGCGATCGCATCACGCCTGACGTCTTCGGTACGCTCTTTCGGCGCTTCGTCCGCTCCGCTGTGTACAGGAGGGAGTATCTAGGCCTCATCTGCTCCGTCGCCACAGGTGCGTTGCGACGGATGGCCGTGCGGTACAGTCCCATTTCCATGGGGGGACCGATCGCAGTAGGACAAATGCAGGCGCGATCTCCGCGCCGGGGGCGATGGTGCAGGCCCCGACGATGAGAGCGGACCGATGGGGTCCGGCTGGACAACGCGCCTGAAGTGAAGTGATTTGGTTGTTCTTGAGAACACGGAGAAAGGGTTTTGGCAATGGCAAAGAAGGACCTGACGATGTGCAGCGTAGTGACGATGATCGCGATGAGCCTGACAGCCGCGACGGCTTCGGCGGCGCCCTATGGCGAATTCCTCGAAACGTTCGACGGGTTCACCACACCCAGCAACATCGCCGACGACTCGGCGTGGTACAATCAGGGCGCCGAGGCGGACTTGGCGAAGGCGCTCAGTGGGGTGGGCGTCAACGGTACGGTAGGCGTAAGCAACGCCGACCAGGCCATCATTTGGACGGCCCACGCGTTCGACCCGACCGATCTGGAGTTCGGCGGCGCCGTGTTCCGGATGGACTTTCAGACCGACGCATCCGGGAATCTTGACGACGACCGGATCGGCTGGACCACCACCGGCGACAGCACCTCCTCGAACAACATATTCGGGGTCCAGCTTGACCCCGGCGGTTCCGGAGCCAGCGGGTACAACATCGAAACCTATTGGGACACCGAAGCCGGCGACAGCTCCAACTTCCGCGACAGTCTCGTCGCCCTGCCGGAGAACCTCGGCGCCAACGCCTGGTACCAACTGGAACTGGCCGTCACAATGCTGCCTTCAGGGGGGGTTCAGATGGACGTGGAGTTCTGGGGCCTCACGAGCGCCGGCGCCCGGGACGGTGCGACCCCACTGGTCTCCCACACCATCGCCGACACCAACGCCTATGGCGACAACAAGCCGGCCGCCAAGTACTTCACGGACACCGAAGTCTTCCCGGTCTACAAGAATTACGACAATACCGTCGGGAACGCAGACAACGCCTATGCCTCGATCGTGCCGGAGCCGGCCACGCTCGGCCTGCTGGCGATCGGCGGGATCGCCCTCCTGAAGAAGCGCCGTCACTGACGCGGGAACTGACTGAAGCGCTTTTTACACAAGAGGAGGGTCGTATGAGAACACCAGGATATACCAAGGTCTTGCTGGTCGCCGCCGTCGCGTTCATCGCGGCGGCCGGCGGTCAGGCCAAGGCCCAGACATTCGCCGTGGTCGGCGATTACGGGGAAGCCTCAACCCAAGCGGCCGCGGTGGCCACGATGGTAAAGGGCTGGAACCCGGACTTCATCGTCACCACCGGCGACAACACGTACGGAGCCCTGACCGACGCCGGCTGGTCGGCCAATACCGGCGTTCATTACGGCGAGTACATGCTCGGCGATACGACCGGCGGGACCAATCGGTACACCGAACAGACCAGTTCAACCCAGCGGTTCTTCCCGTCGCCGGGCAACCACGACACCGACGGAACAAGCGGTAGTGCGGCCGGCTACCTCAACTACTTCCACAACGAAACCAACGGCTCCGGCCGCCTGCCGACCGGGACCGGCGCCCACAGCAGCACCGGAACCTACTATGACTTCGTCGTCGGCGACGCCCACTTCTGGGCCGTCGACAGCGACCATCCGGCCACCTACACCGCCCAGAAGGCGTGGCTGCAGACCGGCATGGCCGCGTCGACGTCGATGTTCAACTTCGTGTTCTTCCACCATCCGGCGTACTCCTCCAGCAGCAGTCACGGGAGCACGCCGGGGATGCAGTGGGACTTTCAGGGTTGGGGCGCCACGGCGGTGTTCGCCGGACACGACCATGTGTACGAACGAATCATCCTCACCGATGACGATCATGACGCCTTCCCCTACTTCACCACCGGCAACGGCGGCCGCAGCCTGTACAGTTTCGGCACGCCCGTCGACGGCAGCGAAGTTCGCTACAACGCCAACTACGGCGCCATGCTCGTGACACTGGACCAAGACTTCGCCGTCTACGAGTCCTGGTCCATCACCGACGGCGGTATTGTGATCGATCGGTACACGACCGTGGTGCCCGAACCGGCCTCGATGTCGCTGTTGTCCGCCGGTGTCTTCATGGTGCTGCGACGGCGAAGACGGCGGATGGGAGGGCTGCAATGATGAGACACTGTAGATCCCGGCTGCTCGAAGCGGCCGTCTGCTTCGTGTGCGCCTCGTCGGCGATGGCGGCCGATTACGCCACCGTGGTGGGGGGGCTTAACCCGGTCGGCTACTGGCGACTGGGCGAACAGAGCGGCTCGACGGCCGTCGACGCCTCGACCCAAGGGCTCGACGGCCAGTATGTCGGCGGCGTTACGCTGGGCCAAACCGGGGCGCTAGTCGGCGACACCGACACCGCCGCGTCGTTCAACGGATCGACCGGCTATGTGAACATCCCTCACGACGATGTCCTGCTGCTCGATAACGGGACGATCAATGTGTGGGTGAACGATAGCAACGGCGGGAGCGCCGAAGGCATCCTGTCCAAAGACGCCGGCTACTTCGGCGCCGGCGGGCACCTGACGATGAGGACCGACGCCAGTAACAATGTGACCGTTCGACTGCAAAGCACAACCGACGAGTACTCGGTGACCAGCACGACGGCGTTTCAGATCGGGCAATGGTATCAGGTGACGTTTTCGTTCGGTTCGGAGGGCATGAAGCTCTACATCGACGGTCAACAGGAGGCCGCCAACGCCTATAGTGGGGGCCTTGGCTCCAGTTCCGGCGGCGCCGGCAACTCCGAGCCGATGGCGGTCGGGGCCAATACCTGGGCCAGCGGCGCCGGTGAAATCGACCCGCTCAGGGAGCACTATTCCGGCCTGCTGGACGAGTTGGCCATCTTCGGCGCCCAGTTGAGCGACGAGCAGATTGGCGAGCTCTATACGGCCGGGGCCGTACCCGAACCGGCGACGGCGGCCCTGCTGACCCTCGGCGCGGCGGCCATGGTCCGGCGTCGGCGATCCAGACGCCATGGGTCGCCCTGAGGCGTCGGGAGTTCATAGATGACACATCGGCGGCGCCCGGCAGGAAACCGGGCGCCGCCTTTCTATTACGCCGCGTGTGAGATTTCTTTCTGGCATGTCCTATGAGCCGTTGTATCACAGCGTTGGGTGTAATCGCCGTTGCTGTTAGCCCCTTCGGGGCTGCTCCGGTGACATTGTGCACTGGCCATACAGTATCAACGTCAGACGTACCCTGCCACAGAAACAGCTCGCACACGATACGCCGACCGATCGCGATTCGCGGCTGTCTTGCCGGCGACGGCGATGTATACTGTCGGTCATGGGCAAGTCGAAGAAACGCAAGAAGAAGAAGGACAAGGGCAAGGGCAAGGGCAAGACTCGCGCCATGCGTTCAGGTCGTATGGCGACCGTCGACCGGATCGAACGAACTCGCAGCCGTGCGACGACGACGGCCGCGCCCGCTGCAGCCCCCGCCAAGACGGCCGAGCCGCCCCCGGCGATCCCCACCAATCCCAAAGCCGCACCGTTGGTGGCCAAGGCCCGGGCGTTGGGGCTGAGCGTCGCCGACGACGTGGCGTCCGATACGGTGCAGCGACTGCTGGAGCGTTTCGAGTTGGCCGCGACGTACGCCGCCGACACATTCGGGTCGATCGTCGGCAAGTCGACCGAGGAGGCGGGCGTGTTGACCCATCGACTGAACCGGGTCGTCGCAGGCTTGTTCGACGACGGCCGGCTCGCCGACAGCGTGGTTGAGGCCCAGCGCAAGCGCGAGGCCCACCCCGGCGATCCGCCGCCGCACGACGCCGCGTTCAGGGCCGTCGCGACCAAACTACGAAGGGCCTTCGGCGAATGCATGCCCGCAGCGGGGCTGCTGTCGCGGCTGCTGGGGCGGTAACGGTGAGGCGACGATGAGAGTTCTGGCCCTGGAGCCCTATTACGGCGGCAGCCATCGCGCGTTTCTGGACGGCTGGGCCGCGCATAGCCGCCATGAGTTCACGATCGTCCCGCTGCCCGCCCACAAGTGGAAGTGGCGAATGCGGCACGCGTCGTGGACGCTCGCCTCCCACGTCGAAGCCATGACCGACGACGGGCTGCGATGGGACTGCATCTTCTGCAGCGATATGCTGAACCTGCCGGAGTTCCTCGGCCTGGCCCCGCCGGCGATCCGAAACCTGCCGGCCGCGGCCTACTTCCACGAGAACCAACTCACCTACCCGGACGCCCGCAAAGACCCGCGGGATGTCCATTTCGGCCTGTCGAATATGGTTACGGCCCTGGCCGCCGAGCCTTGGTTCAACTCGGCCTTCGGGCGCGATTCGTTCCTCGAAGGGCTCGCGGCTCTGCTGGAGCAAATGCCGGACTACCCGTCGCCGGAGTTGGTCGAACGCATCAGGAGCCGAAGTCGCGTCATGGCGCCGGGGATCGATCCGGCCCCGCTTCGCCCGTTGCGACGACCGGGCCCGCTCCGCATCGCATGGGCCGCGAGATGGGAGCACGACAAAGGGCCCGAGGCGTTCTTCGCCGCCATCGAGGACCTGAGCCGCCGCGGCGTGGACTTCCGCCTGAGCGTCCTGGGAGAGCGATTCCGCCGGTCGCCGGACGTTTTCGACGCGGCCGCCAAACGATTCGCCGACAGGATCGACCATTGGGGGTTCGAGCCGCGCAACGAGTACTGCGCCGCGTTGGCCGACGCCGACGTGTTCGTCTCGACCGCCGTCCACGAGTTCTTCGGCCTCAGCGTCGCCGAAGCCGCCGCCGCCGGCGCGATGCCTGTCCTGCCCCGACGACTCGCCTACCCCGAAGTCTTCGGCCTCGGATCCGGCGCCGCCGCCGAGGCGTTCTTCTACGACGGCGACGACGACGCGACCGCCGTCGCCAACCGACTCGCCCTGCTCGCACAACGCCTCGCCGACACCCAAAGCGTATGGCCCGCCGACCCGTCGCTCGGCCGGCGCATCGTTGAGCCGTTGTTCTGGCCGCGACGCGCCGAGGCGCTGGACGAAGCCCTCGAAGCGGTCATGGGTTGAACGCTCCAAAACGCCTCAGGTCCGCAAGCGGGCCTACCATCCGGGAAGCGCCCCCCACATCTGCAACCCCGAAGGCGCATGACCTACCGGATGCACCGCCGGCGCCGTTGGAACCGACCAGCGGGCCTGCGACGGATATGCGAGCGAACGCCGGGGCCTCGGGGCTATTCCGGCGAGGCGGTTGTGGTATGGTTGTCGCGGCGGACCCGGAAGACCGATACCCCAAAGGAGAACTGCAATGAATAAGGCTGCCAAGAAACGCCGTATACGCCAATACGCCGCGGCCGACCCCGCACTGCTGAAGCGGGCGAAGGCGGAGTTCGGTAAACGCACACGCGGGTTCACGTACGACCCGCTGATCGCCCGGCGACAGAAGCCGCCGACGGCGAATCCGTAAGCACAATTCGGCGAAGAGGGGGAACTAACCGGTATGATCGTACTGAACTCGCTGGCCCCGCTGGTGTTGATCGTGGCGCTGGGGACGATTCTCCGCCGGGCCGGGTTCCTGGATCGCCCTTTCTTCAAGGCGACCAATCGCCTGACGTACTGGGTGGGCCTGCCGTGCCTGCTGTTCTATAAGACCAGTCACGCCGAGGCCACCGGCGGGATGGCGTTGCGGATCTTCCTGATCTTGCTGACGGCGACGCTGGCGTGTGTCGTGTTCGGCTACATGGCCGCCCGGGCGTTGCGGGTGAAACGCCGCTCGGTGGGAGCCTTCGTGCAGGGCGCCTACCGTGGCAACGTGGCTTACGTCGGGCTGGCGATGATTCTGTTCACCATCGGCGACGCCGACAAGCAACTGGCCGGAGCCGCGGCCTTGGCCTTGGCGCCGCTGATCCCGGTGTACAACTTCATCGCCGTCACCGTTCTGCTGATCGGTCAAGACAATCAGTCCGAGCGGACGATCCGCCGACTGGGACAAGTGGCCAGGCGAATCTCATCCAACCCTCTGCTGCTGGCCTGCTGCGCGGGGTTGGTGTTCGTCCTGAGCGGCTGGCCCGTTCCCGTATTGCTCAGTCGCACCACCGCCGCTATCGGGCGAATGGCCTTGCCGCTGGCGCTGCTGGGGATCGGGGCCAATCTGGCGGTCAGCCATTTCAGCGGGGCGCTCATTCCGGCCGTCGCGTCGGCGGCCATCAAAGTGGCCTGCGCGCCGCTGATCGGCCTGGCAGCCGCGGCCGTTATCGGGGCCTCGGCCGAGGAGACCCGGGTCGCACTGCTGTACCTGGCCTGCCCGACGGCCGTAGTCTCATTCGTCATGGCCGAGCAACTCGGAGCCGACGAACAACTCGCCGGCGGCATCATCATCCTCTCAACGATCGCCTCCACAGTGTCGCTGGCGATGGTTCTACTACTGACCTGACCGGAACACCATGATAGAAGGCCCGCGGCGTCCACTTGCCTAGGGGGACAATCTAAGGGGACAGGCTACTTTTTCAGGATCTTCACCGACAAAGTAGCCGGTCCCCTTAGATTAGACTCTGGCTGGAGACCAACGTGCGTGCCAGCGACTCGCTACCCACGGCCAAGGCCCCGCCGTCAAGCGAGGCCGATCGCGAGCGAGAGGCCTCCGACGATGACCAAAGGGCGGCAAAGCTATTGCCCACGGGGCTTCTGTCGCCCCTGCCGGGGCTTGGGGGTATCGAGGGGCGATACCTCATACCCGGCCCTCACGGACCGGGCTACAATTCTGTCGGCCCTGCGGGCCTGAGCTGCCGGACCTGCGGGCCTGAGCCGACGGCGCCGGCGGCGATATGTGAGCGGTTCATCATCGGAGACATCTCCTTTTCGGGTCGGGTTCCATGACGCACGCCCATTATGCCCAAGGCTGCCGCCGAATGCCGAACACGTAATTCCCTGTTCTGCATTCGCTCTGTGCTTCACGTGTCCAGCAACTGCCGAAGGAAGATTCCCCGCCGGCGGCCCCAGCGACGCGGCTGCGGAACTTGACGGCGACTGATCGGCCGGTGCGGGCGCATCCGGACGGTAACAACTTCAGGAGCATTGTCTTACGCCAATGGAGTTGCCTTTGGGTCGTCCGGGGTCTGTAGCCTGGGCTCCACCCCAGAGCTCGGGCGCCACGACAGAAGAGGAGTGTTTGTTCGGACTCTGTTGAAAACCGGCCGCGACGTGCTGACAATAGCACAGTAACCTGTTTGCGGTCGGCTTGTTACGCCGTCGCACTCACGTCATTTTTTGCGGGGATCCGATTGCCTTCGTGCGGCTGTGGCGCCCGGCGACGAACGTCTGAATCAGGGAGGGCTCAACGCCCATGCGATTACTTCTGGCAATGCCCACAGTGTTGAGAACCGGGTACGAAGACTACTTCTCCGCCTCGCCGCTGGGGATCGAAACGCTTGGCGCCCACGCCCGCACGTGCGCCGACGTCGAACTGATGGACATGCGAGGCCGCGGCAACGACACCGAGGCTCACGCCGAACTGCTGCTCGCGCGTGACCCGGACATTCTCGGCCTGTGCATCAACAGCGCCCCCCACTTCAACTATTCCATCGCCGTCGCCGCGGCCGTCAAGCAGCGTCGGCCCGAAATCACCGTCATCGTCGGCGGTCAGCAGGCCACGTTCCTGGCCGAGGAGATCCTCGCCACCGGCGCCGTCGACGCCGTGGTCCGCGGGGAGGGCGAACACGCGCTATGCGAAATCCTCACACAAGGATCGGTCAAAGGCGTCGCCGGCGTGTCGTGGCGATCCGACGGCGTCATCCACAACGAACCCTCGCGGCCGCAGATCGCCAACCTCGACGATATCCGTCCCCCGGCCCGCGACCTGCTGAGCGACCGCCGACGATACCGCATGGGGGCGTACCGCATCGAGGGCGTCGAAAGCAGCCGCGGCTGCCCGCATCATTGCTGGTTCTGCTCGGTTCGCAATTTCCATCGCGGCACGTGGCGCCCCAAGAGCGTCCCGCGCGTTATGGCTGAAATCGATCACATCCTCGAAACCCAACCCGAGGCGAAGGTCATCTACTTCGCCGACGACAGCTTCGCCACCGACATCAAACGCGTCGAACAGATCTGCCGCGAGATCGTCCAACGCAGGAGCGACGTCTACTTCTGGTGCCAGGCTCGCGGCGACACGCTGGGCCGCCATCCCGAGGTGGTCGAATGGATGGGCCGCGCCCACTTCGCCGCGGTGCTGATGGGCGTGGAGACGCCGATCCCCCACCTGCTGGCCGAGGCGAGAAAGGGCTCTTCGACCGATGAGATCCTCGCCGCCATCAAGCTGTTGCATCAGCACGATATCGGCGTATGGGGAACCTTCGTTCTGGGTCTGCCCGGCGAAACCGCCGCCGAAAGCGAAACCAGCGCCGCGTTCATCTCGACAACCGGCGTCGATGTCGTCCAGATCACCGTCGCCACGCCGATCCCCGGCTCGCAGCTCTACGACGACGCCGTGGCCAAAGGCCAACTGACCACCAACGACTGGGACGACTACGACTTCTCCTCCCCCACCATGACCACCCAGATGAGCAAGGAGCATCTCGACGCCCTGCTCCAGAAGGCCTACCTTAAGAGTTACCTGAGCTGGCACTTCTTCGGCTCGCTGTTCTCGGGGCGGACGAATCTCCACCGCCTTCGCCGCACCTCGCTCCGCGTCTTCGGCGGCTGGATCGGCTATGTCCTCAAGGAACGTCTGGCGGACCTGTTCCGACGAGGCAACCCCGGCCAAGGCAAAGAATCCGCCGCGACGGTCGGGCAAGCGGCGACTACTGTACCCCTCGTCAACGCCGAACCGTCAGCTCCGGCGACCGTCCCGGTCGAAGAAGCCGATCGCGACGCGACCGGCGCGCCGATATAGGGCCATTGCGCAACCCGTCCGGTGCTCGCCCCATCAAACCCAAATAGAAATGGCGCTACCGCAGATAAGCGGGCCTTTGCGCACAGATGAGGCCGACTGCGGTTACAGTCAGCCTCACGGGATACCCCCAAGGGGACTCGAACCCCTGTCGCCAGGATGAGAACCTGGTATCCTAGGCCGCTAGACGATGGGGGCGTCTGCGTTACATTGGCCCAGCATCGTAGCGACCGAACGGATATCGGTCAAGGGGGCGGCGAGGAAAAACTGTAAGCCGCGTTCGGCGAGATACTTTCGAATATTGGGTGGCGCGGTTCTGACGGGGGTAGAGTTGGCGCACAACGAGGCCAAGAGGCAACGATTGTCACTTCTTGGCGTCAAAGCGGGCGATTGGATTCAAACCGACGACGTCCAGCTTGGGGAGATCCGGACAGGGATTTTTAACTGTTGTGCGCTACAGGCGTTACGGTTCTCTGTATTCACTGGATGACCAACTCGGCGCTATCCGGCACGACGGGGCGGCGAGCCCTTTGGCAACCGGTACGCTGTCAATACACGAGGTTCCTGACGGCTTCCGGCCGCGGCTGACCGCCTTGGCGTCGAAGCAGTGGCCCCTTGCCTTCGCTCGGCGGGGACCCGCCGCCGCCCATAGCCGGCGACGAACCCGGCCCAATCGTCTTCGGGAACTGGCTCGGCGGTCTGCTTCGCCATTACTCACGCAACGCCGCGTGAATCAGGCCCTTCCGAACGATGCCCGACAAATCGGCCCGCCCCCGGAAGGCTTACTATGGTCGAGTTTGGCCCGGTTCACTATCGCTCCCACCCCCGCAAACTCCGAATTCTCCTAGTTTGGGTTCGTTTGGTTTCTTGCCTGCCAGTCCGTCTCTCCTTTCTACTCTCTCCGTTCTCCTCTCTATGCCGCCCTGCGGCATCCCCCCCCTCACTCTAATGGCGCGTTTCAGAGGTATCCCCCGTTCAGCCAGCCGGATTGGCTTGACGAGGCGGGTGGGTTGCCGTAGGCTGTCAACCGTATCGGAGTCGTGAATAGGGCAAGTAAGCAAGATGTCCTTGGAACCGAGGCAATTAAGTATGGTGTCCCCGGACCCAGTGATGGCATGGGACACAGATCCCGTGGGAAAGGCGATGGTGAAAGATGGTGTTTCATGGACTTCAGGGACTTCAGATCAATCCGAAACGTAGAGTGTTCATTTCCTACTATCATGGCGATCAGGCCGATGTTGATCAATTCATTGGTCGATGGGCCAATTCCGAACAGGTGTTCACGCCAGAGGCAATCGGAATATGCAATGACGATGATTTTGTCGACAGCACTGACCCAGCGTACGTCATGACTCAGGTGAGGGAGAAATACCTGAAAAAATCGACGGTGACGATCGTCCTTATCGGAAAATGCACACACAGCCGCCGATACGTCGATTGGGAACTCAAGACGTCGTTGCGGCAGGGGAACTACACCCCGAATGGCGTGTTAGGCATCCTCCTCCCGGCCTGCGGCACGTCGGCCCATATGCCGCCGCGGCTGAAAGACAACTGGTCGAAAGGCGATGTCAACTGCTATGCGCGGTATTGGGCGGCTCCTTCATCGGCAATCCAATTGCGAGGCTGGATCGAAGATGCTTTCGAAGCACGAACGAAGAGGGCGCACCTCATCACGAACAAGGCGGACATGATGAAGAATAGCAGCAAGTGCAACGTGTGCGGGGGCACTCATTGACGGGCGTTTCTTGCCTAGGGAGCGTGACTGATGTTGAATGCGGTTGAAGTCAATCTGAACTTGGGCGACGTTTATCTGGCCGGGCCGTGGAAGCCGACTAAGAGCCAGAAGCAGGCGGCGTGGGAACTGTACGTCGAATTGATCACGCGGATTTCGGTGCAGAAACTGGGGCCTGACGAGGGACTCCTTCGGGAGGCGTTGACCTCCCTCTATTCGCTGTTCGAGACGACACGAGGTATTCTGAAAAGGCATGGGCCGGAGGTGGCCAAGCCGAGGCGGGGACAGAGCATCTCTTTGGGGTACCTGGCTGTGACCGCATTGAACCACGTATTGAGGCCATTGCTGGCCAAATGGCATCCGAAACTAGGCCACTACGAGGCTTCCCGCCCCGGCGAAATATCCCCCGCAGAGCATGAACAGGAATGGGAACACCACGACGATCTCCGGAAGGCGATCGATGACGCGCGAGCAACCATGATGCAATGTGCCGAACTACTGGGGCAAGTCGCGGGGATCCCATCGCTGACCAGACAGGCTGGGCGGAAGGACGGCAAGGGGCCGCAGGTCGGGGCGTGAGCCGCCGTTCAATCGTCAATCGAAAATCGCAAATCGACAATCAGCCCTCTCCCCATCCTTGATATCCGTCGCAGGCGACGACGACGGTGGCGCCGTGGTCGGCTTCGACGGTGAGGGGGGCGGCGTGGAAGTAGTCGGCGGCGGCGCGGAGTTTGGGGAGGTCGACGGCGGCGATGCGGACTCGCCATGGGTTTCGCCAGTCGTCGGGGTCGACGACCGAGGCGAAAAGGGTTCGCAGTTCGGCGATGCGGAAGCCGCGGTGGGCGTGGTTGGCCTCGTAGGCGGCGACGGCGGCGGTGGCCGGGGGTAAGGAAGTGGGGTTCGCGATTCGGGGGGGGTCGGATATACTGGACATTGCTCGAATCTCCTTTTCGGATTGTTCGGGCCAGGCCCCCGGCCGTTACTGCGGCGCGGGGGCTCTGTAATGGGTGCGGGCCGACCACGATGGTCGTTCCTCACGATGGATCGATCACTTCTCGCGTGTACACGATGCGGCCGCAGTGGCGGCATTTGCGGCGGCGGCGGATGTGGCCGCGCTTGCGCTCGGTCTTGGTAACCATCCAGCCCACGCGGCCGTCGACGGCCGGCAGATGCTCGCAGCCGCAGCGGGGGCAGGCGATGCCGACCGGGGCGTCGGCGTCGTCGTCGGGTTCGTCGGCGGCGGACGGGCCGGGCGTTTCGGCTTGGGGGTCGGCGTTCATCCTTGAACTCTCCGAGGGGGTCATTTCGTGGGGCTCTCCGTTCTCTTGGCTTTCTTGGCGGCCTTGGCTTTGGGCTTCGGCTTGGGTTTCGGCTTTCGCTTGCGGCTGAGGCGGGCGCGGAGGGATTCGATTTCATCGCCGGCCAGGCGGATCAGGTCGGCGTAATGGATGGCGGGGGCGTCGTCGTCGGGGAGGGCGAGCGGTTCGAGGTACATGTCGATGGCGTCCATGATCGCGACGGCGTCGGGGTCGGCGAGGCGGAGGCCGGAGCGTGGGTCGGCGGCGGGGCCGTTGGGGTCGCCGGCGGGGCGGTCGGCGGTGTCGGCGTCGTCGTCGGTGAGGCGGAAGCCGGGGTAGAGGTCGAGCAGTTTGTTGAGTTCACGCTGGGCGGCGAGGGCGGTCTTGGTGTCTTGGACGGCGACGGCGCGTTGGTAGAGTTCGTTGATGCGTGTGACGGCGCGGAGTTCGGGGGGCGCCATACTTAATTGCCTCGGTTTGACGGTGTGTTTGAAGCGTAGTAGCATTCGCGCATGCTGAAGATCGCGCGCATTGTAGGGCCGGGGTTGCCGCATCATGTGACGCAACGGGGCAATCGTCGGATGCAGACGTTCTTTG
>CBDVCA010000070.1:0-15237 GCA_965372365.1 uncultured bacterium | reverse complement strand
CCACTGCGCGGGGCGGCGTGTTGACGAGGTAGTCCAGCCGCGGTCGGCGGATATCAACCGTTCTGGCGTTGCGCCGTTCTCATATGCTTTCATATGTATTCATTTCCTTTCACATCTAATCATCGGGCGTGCGCAAGGGTGGCGTGGGTTTGCTAGTGTGGCTGCCGATGGTGTGATTGCGGATTGAACGGCGAACGATCTTGAAGGGGGAACCCGGGGAGCCCGGGACAGGCACGAATTAGCGATCGGCCTTACTAGTACTGTGTCACATCAAAACATGCTAAGTCCGCGCCGTGCCGGATGGTCAGATGCAAGGAAGAAAGACGATGGCATATTCGAGGATATGCCGAGTTTTTCTGACGAAGCAGATGACCGTTCGCCACAAGCGGAGTTAGTAGGTTTTGATGTGACGCGGTACTAGGTGAATGTCCCGTGTCTCCCGGGTTTCCTGCACGCGCCAGGGCCACGCATTTCCGGCATCGCGAGGTTATCCAGCGCGCCCAGGCGTTCATCGAACACCGCCTCGCCGAGCACATCACCCCGGAAGACATCGCCGAGCAGGCCGGCGTCAGCGCCAGCCACCTGTTCGCCGTCTTCGCCCGGCACATCGGCTACTCGCCCATTCGCTACCAGGCAGACCTGCGGCTCCGGGCCGCCATGAGGCGACTCCTGGAGGGACAGTCCGTCACGGCAACGGCCCAGGCGACCGGGTTCGCCTCTCTGCACTACTTCAGCCGCCTCTTCAGAACGCGATACGGCGCATCGCCCTCGAAATTCGTCCGACGTGTCGAGCGCAAGTGAGATCCAGACGGGACCGGGGATTGAGGGAACCGTCCCGCGGCCTCATCCGTTCCGGCATGTCCTTTGAATCGATCTACCCCTCGCTACTGGTATCCTCACGGGTCGCGGCGGGGCGGGTTCTGGCGGTGGCACTCTTCTATGATGGCGATCTGTCGTCGCGTTTGCGGCAGCGTGGCCAGGAGTTGGCCGCGACCGGCAAGTACGTCGTAGAGGTTCTCATAGATGCATCGCGGCCCGGAGGCCACCGATCGCAAGGTGTAGCCGACGATGCTCTGGTCGTCTTCGGGGTCGAGGGCCCATGCCTCTTCCACCCATGGCAGTTGTTCGCGCGGGTAGTCCCGGTTGACCGACCAGTTCCACATCTTCTGGTCGGGCGCCTTGGCCGGGTCGAAGTACCGCCACCGCAAGCTGTTCTCATTGCCGGTCAGGCCGCCGAACGTGCCGCAGACGCTGTAACGGTCGCCCTGGGGGTACGCCGCGTAGGCGCTGATGACGATGTCGATCTGCGGGGCCATTCGCTCGGGGTCGTAGAGGGTGACCGTGCAATGGTCTTCGGCGTCGGCCCCGAACGGGTTGTTCCAGTCCATGCGGCAGAAGACGTGCGGCGTACGCTCCTGGCCGAACAGCACCAGAGCCTGGTCGATCGCATGAGGGCCGGTGTTCCGCAGCGACCCGCCGAGATTCGCCTGGAGGGTCTGCCAGTCCCACCGCCGCGAGAAGCCGCTCCAGTTCGAGCGAACGTAGATGATCTTGCCCAGCACGCCGGAGGCTACCACTTCTTGGATCTTGTCGAAGAACGGCTGGAAGCGGTTATTCTGGAAGGGCGCCAGCACGCGACCGCTCGCGTCGGCGGCCGCGGCCATCCGGTCGAACTCCGCAACCGTCGGCGCCATCACCTTCTCGCACAAGACATGCTTGCCGGATTCGAGGGCGGCGATGGTGGCCGGAACGTGCAGCGGCGTGGGCAAAGCATTGACGAACAGGTCGAAATCCCCATCGGCGAGCAGGCCGGTCCAATCGTCGTAGCACCGGGCGCCGAACTCGGCGGCTGCGTCGGCCCGCCGACTCTCGATCTGGTCGGCCACCGCGACGATGCCGAACAGGTCGGGCAGGGTCGTGATGCACCTGGCGTGGATCTTGTATCCGCTCCGTCCCTGGCCGGCGATGGCCGTTCGGATGACCGGGGCGTTCGTTCTGTCCATCAACTGCTTCTCCCGTCAGCGTAGGGCCTGTGAGGCCGGCCGTAAGGCGGACGATCCCATCTACACGGGATCGCCCCAATAGCCTTCGATCGACGACCGTCATCGGCCTTTGCGACGATTCTACCCACGATCCCGAGATCGGCAAGGGGTTCTCCGGATCGGCGCACGGGATATCCCGGACCGCCGTTCCGTGATCCGCAGTTGCTGTCAGCCCCAACGGGGCGAAGGCATTTGGCCGGGGTGCGTAAGCCCCCGGTACAAAGCCCCTCCCGAACCCCCAAGCCCCAGCGGGGCGGCACATCAACCCGCCGGGAGCGTTCAGCCCTTCGATCATGGCGCCGCCACGTCGGGGCTCAGCGAACCCGGGACAGCGACCTATTATCGATCGGCCTTAACAGGTGGCTGTCCCTGGTTTCCCCGGGTTTCCCTGATAGCCACGCCTTCCGTAGCGGGACGCCGACTGGCGGGACGCTGTTTTGTTTCGGATACCCGAGAAGATATCCGTTGCAATTGATTCGGCATCTGCTATAGCTACGCACACGATCGTTCGTCCACAAAGATGCCGGAAACTTCTGGAGATAGATCCGATGGCCACACTGGGCTTCGTCAAGCGTTACGAGGGCAATCCACTTCTGATACCCGCCGATGTGCCGTATCCGTGCGTTCGGATCTACAACGCGGCTGTCTTCAAGGCCGAAGGCCGCTACGTGATGGTCCCGCGAATTGACTCCGAACCCGACGGCCAGGCCCTGGGTCTGGCGTTCAGCGATGACGGCTACCACTGGACCATGCACCCCGAACTGGTCTTCACTCCCAACGCCACCGAAGGCGGCCACGTGGCCGACTCCCGATTGCAGGAGATCGACGGGAAATACTATCTCACCTACTCGGCCGACAAGACCGGATACGGGATCCGGCTGGGGATCGCCGAGACCGAAGATTTCATTCACTACCGGCGCATCTCGCTGAGTGAACCGGACAATCGCAACGGGGCGCTGTTTCCCGAGAAGATCGGCGGCCTGTTCGCCAGGCTGGACCGGCCGTTCCGCCTGTCCGAACGCGATGGCTATGACATCTGGATCTCCTTCTCGCCCGATCTGGAGTTCTGGGGGCGCCCCACCATGCTCGTCGCGGCCCGGGATATCCCCTGGGGGCACGACAAGATCGGCCCGGCCTGCAACCCCATCCGAACACCCGAGGGCTGGCTGTGTATCTTCCACGGGGCCCAGGTGTACCCCGAACGCGACCACTACTGGAAGAAGACCTATCGCGCCGGGGTCATGATGCTCGACCTTGAAGATCCCACCAAGGTTCGGGCGGTGCAGACCCGGCCCCTGATGGAACCGGAGACCGACTACGAGTGCGCTGCGGATTACCTGCCCACCACGCTTCGGCCGAATGTTCTGTTCCCATGCGGCGCGATCCTCGAAGACGACGGCGAGGTCAAGATCTACTACGGCGCCTCGGACACCACCGTTTGCGTCGCCACCGCAGCGTTGGATGACCTGGTCGATTTCTGTCTGGACCGGTAACCGCCGATGAGCCGAGCCGCCGCGGATCGCCGCCGGGGTCGGCGCCCTCGGACCGGAGAGGATCGTTTGGCGGGCCGTGCCCACAGCACAAGGGGGGGCGCGCAAGGAAAAGGCCGATGGTGGGAATCGAACCCACAACCTCAGCTTTACGAAAGCTGCGCTCTACCGTTGAGCTACATCGGCATCCGGCGGACGGTACAGCCTCCGCCGCGGGAGGGGCGAGTTTTACCATCATCCCCGCGGCGCTGCAAGCGCTTTCGCCGGTTTGGACGATGAAATCGCTCGCGGCCCGTTTCACTGCACTTACCAGCCCCGGCCGAGAGGGTAATTCCAGTCCATCGGTCGAGATATGGGCCTAAGGCGTTCGCCTCAGTTTTCGAGATTCGGCAGATTTTAATCACAAACGGACTTGACATCCGACGCCTGAGAGCACAGAACTGTGCTCAAGGTCGTTGGACTTCTTCGATGCGCGGGGCATATCTACGCGTCGAGGTGATGGATTGTGAAATCTGTATCTCAGCAGAGAGGCGGCAGGATGACTGGGTATCTCTCACAGGAACCGTACGCGTTTAAATCGGCGCGTCTTCTTCTTCACTCGGCCCTTCGCACCCCCGGTGGATCGGCAGTGAACGCCTTCGCCATTGCGACGGTGTGCCTGTCGCTACTGTGCGCCGGCTGTTCGCAATCCGGCGGCCTCGTCGCTGACGACGCCGAAGCCGTCGAGATGGTTGTCGACGGTGAACAGGCCGTCGCCGACGCGCAGGCCCAACTCGGCGCACAGCCCCCGGCGGCCGTCGCCGAACCGGCCGTCGCCGAACCGGCCGTCGCCCCTGCGCCCGAGCCGGTCGCTGAAGCTGCGCCCGAGCCGGTCGCCGAAGCTGCGCCCGAGCCGATTGCTGAAGCTGCTCCCGAGCCGGTCGCCGAGCCGTTGCCCACTGGTCCGTTGCCCGGTGACGGCGACGTGTTCACGATGAGCGGCTTGCTGTTCGAGTACGGCATGAACCCGCCCCATCCGGATCTGCCGATGGTCGACGACCTGATGGACATCGAAGTCGATCTGGGCCTGACCGACGAGGGCTATGTGGCCCCGCGATTGGGGCTGGATATTCAGACGGTGCGGCTGGGCGACATTCCCGCCGGCGCCCAGCACCAGTTTTACGCCAGCGCGATTCTGTGGATCAACCGGAGCGTCGTTCGGTACTTCAATCAGACCGTGGGCGTCGTCGGTGTTTACGTGATCCCTCACCCCGAGGACATCTTCGAACTGGCCGACGGCGACAGGGTCACGCTGCTGGACGAGCGAGAAGGTCGCACGACCCTGCGGGAGATCATCCGCGTCGGCGTCATCACCGAGGTTCGCACGATCGCTTCCGGCAAGCGGATCGACATGGACCGCCGCGTGAACGCCTCCAAGCACAAGTGGCTGATTAGCAAGTCGCCGGTGCAGGCGTCGACGTACACCGCCGTGGTTCGGCCCGCCTCCGACTTCGTCGCCGGCTCGCTGGTGCGTCGCACCGAAACGACCGTCGACGGGAAAAAGTACAACATCATCGTCGGCGCCTTGTCGGGTTCGGCGACCGATGACGCCGACGGCGTACTCATCGAAGTCACCGAAGCCCGGGGCGACCAAGAGGACGTTCCCGTCGACCTGCCCCTGCCCGCGGCCAAGCCGGTCGAGCCGGCCAAGGTGATTCACTGCTACGTCTATCCGGCCATGCACTGGAAAGAGATGGACGCCAGGCAGCACGCTTACGAGAACAACACGGCGATCGACGATCCGGGAACCGCTCGCATCGACCTGCTGGACAAGGCGGCGCTGGACGAGTACGTCCTGAAACTCAGCCGTCATCCCGGCCGGACGGTCGAGGTGGCCCTGGCCGCGGCCAGCGATATCCCCGGCGAGGTTTCGATGGACTTCCTGGTCACCGAGAACCGCCCCTGGCTGGCGTACTACCAGATCGCCAACACCGGCACCAAGACCACCAGCGACTGGCGACATCGTTTCGGCTTCGTCGCCAATCAGCTCACCGGCAACGACGACATCCTCACCGCCGACTATATCACCGCCTTCGATAACAGCGAGGTCGCTCTGCTGTCGTACGAGGCGCCGCTGGGGTTGGATTGGCTTCGGGGCCGGGCGAGAGGGTCGTGGAACAAGTTCACCGCCGGCGACGTCGGTCGGACTGATGAGGCGCTCACCGGCGATAATTACAAGGGCGACGGCTGGATGGTCGGCGCCGACTTCATTGTCAACCTCGGCCAGTGGGACGAGACGTTCCTGGACGCGATCATCGGCGCCGAGTTTCGCAGCATCTATGTGGATAATACGGTCACCAGCCCGCTCCAGAAGGAAAGGTCCGAGTTCTTCCTGCCCTCGGTCGGCTTGCTCTTGGAGCGAACCGGCGAAACGTCGGCCTCTCGTGTGGCGGCCAACGTCGAGTGGACCCTCGACTCGGTGGCCGGCGATACGAATGTGGCCATGGAACGCCTCGGCCGCGAGAAGCCGGCGAACAACTGGACCGTCCTGAAATGGAACGCGTCCACCCAGTTCTGGCTGGAGCCGCTGCTGAGCGGCGAACGATGGAAAGATCCGCAATCGAAGTGGGCGACGCTGGCCCATGAGATGCAGTTCTCGTTCTCGGGGCAGTTGGACAGCGACGACCGCCTGATCCCCCACGCCCAGCAGACCGCCGGCGGCCTGCACACGGTACGCGGCTATCCCGAATCGGTCATCGCCGGCGACACCGTGCTGATCGCCCGGGCCGAGTACGGCTTCCATCTGCCCAAGGTGCTTAAGCCCGGCGGGAAGAAGGGCTCCTTCGACGTGCTGGGCCAGGAGTTTCGCATGACCCCGCAGTACCATTACGGCCAGGCCGACTGGGACTTGGTTTTCAAGGTTTTCTATGACATCGGCCGGACGATCAACACCAAGACCCCCGGTGTCACCTTTGAACGCGACGACACGATCATGGGCGCCGGCGTCGGAGCCGAGTTGTCCGTCAAGCAACATGTGTCCGTCCGAGTCGATTGGGGTGTCGCCTTGCGCGATCTGGATGAAGAAGGTGTGGACGCCGGCGACAGCGAGGTGCACTTCGTCGCCACGTTGGTGTATTGACGTCGAGGCCGCGGTGGCGCGCCGACTGCGGTCGGCGAACATAGCCACCTTGACCAGCGAACCAATCTGGAAGATGTGCGTGCGTCGGCACAGGAATCCCGACGCACAACGATGGGATATAGAGGAGTAGGGTTATGACTATCAATGGGTCCGCCAAGTCGTTGTCAGCCGGTCGTCTCTGGATGCCGGCCGGCATCGCAGCCGCCGTCGTCATGACGGTCGCAGCGTGCGCCGTTGTCGCTGCGCCCCAGAACCCGCGCGTCGTTCGCGGCAGGGTCAACATCGCCGTCCACGGGCCGAACACGGTGATACGCGCCAGCAACAACAGTATCATCAACTACTCCAGGTTCGACGTGGCCGCCGACGAGACCGTCCGGTTCATGCAGCCGAGCAAGACCTCCCGGGTGCTCAACCGGATCCTCAGTTCGGAGCCCACTCATATCGACGGCCGCATCATGGCCAACGGTATCGTGTACTTCGTGAACCCCGCCGGCGTGCTGTTCGGTCCCGATTCCATCATCAACGTGGGAACCCTGTACGCCGCCGGAGCCAACATCAGCAACCGTAGTTTCGTCGCCGGGGTCGACCGGTTCACCGACGCTTCCGGAAATGTCGTCAACCGCGGGCGCATCTACGCCGACGCGGTCAACCTCATCGGCCGCCAGGTCGCCAACCACGGCTCCATCGTCGCGACAGCCGACTCGGTCATGCTCGTTTCCGGCGATGATGTCATGATCGGCGACCGCGGCGGGCGGATCTTCGTGCGTCTCTCCGGCGCCGCCGCCGACGCCGTCGAAGGCGTGGGCGTCGAGAACACCGGCTCCATTCGGGCCGCCGGAGGCGTGCAACTGTCGGCCGGCGATATGTACTCCCTGGCCATTCGCAACACCGGAGCCGTGACGGCCCCGACGATTAAGATCGATGGCCGCGGCGGAGCCGTGCAGGTCGGCGGAACCCTCAACGCCGGCAACACGATCTCCGGCATGACCGGCGGAGCGGTGTCGGTTCTGGGCGAATACGTTTCGGTCCTCGGCGCCACGATCGACGCCTCCGGCCCCGCCGGCGGCGGAACCGTCCTGATCGGCGGCGACTACCAGGGCGGCGGACGCACCCCCACCGCCCAAACCACCATCGTCGATAGCAATACCGTCATCACCGCCGACGCCCTCGTACGCGGCGACGGCGGCAAGGTCATCGTCTGGGCCGACGGCGCCACGCAGTTCACCGGCGCCATCACCGCCAAGGGCGGACCGGCAGGCGGCGACGGCGGTTTCGTCGAAACCTCCGGACTCCAGTATCTCTTCGTGTCCGGCTCCACCGTCGACGCCTCGGCGCCGGCCGGCTCCAATGGAACCTGGCTGCTCGACCCGACTGATATTACCATCCAGGCCGCCGCGACTTCCGGAACCATGGATATTGTTGGCGACCCGTGGCAGGACGACGGATCCAACGCCGCCGCCGCGACTGTCAATACCGCCGACATCGTGGCCGCCTTGCGAACCGGTACGGACGTGAACATCACCTCCGTCAGCGGCGGAGCCGGAACCGGTACGATCACCGTCGCCGACGCCATCAGTCCGGACCTTTCATTCACCGCCGACAATACCGCCCAGGACGTCAAGCTCACACTGATCGCCGCCGCGGACATCGTCGTCAACGCGGCCATCAATACCTCCGGCTCCGACCACGCAAATGACCACCTGTCCGTCGACCTGCAGTCGACCACCGGCGTGGACATCAACGCCGCGATCAACACCCTTGGCGGAACCTTCGATAGTTCAGCCACCGGCGGCGCCGGAACCTTCGACGCCACCCACGGCTCCGCAAGCATCACCACCGGCGCCGGCTCGGTCGTTATCGACCACACCGGCGGGGTTAACTTCGGCGCCACGACCATCGGCGGCGACCTGACCGTCACCGCCGGCGAAGCCATCACCGACCCGGCCATGGGTATCACCGTCACCGGGGCGGCGAGTTTCACCACCAAGAAGGACGCCGGCGCCGCGATCACGATGGATAGCGTACTCAACAGCTTCGGCGCCGTCACCGCCCGGGCGCTCAACGCCGCAGGCAACGCGGCGGCCGCCGGCGACATCACGCTCAAGGAACAGCCCACGATGGATATCACCGTCGTGGAAACCGCCGGCGCGGTTACGATCCTGGCTCTCAATGACGCCAATGTGGGCTCGATCACCGCCGGAACGACGGTGGTCTTCACCGCCGCCGGAACCATTAACGATGCGGCCGCGGACGCCTTGGTCGATATTACCGCCGGCGGAGCGATTACACTGGGCGCCGCCAATGGAATCGGCGGGGGCGAGGCGTTGGAATTGGCCTCCGGCAGCGATGTGACCGCCACGGTGACCGCCACGGGCGATATCGCCCTGAATTCCCTTGGCGCCGTTACGCTCACCGACATCGGAACCAGCGACGGTACGATCACGATCGCCGCCCAAGGCTCGATCACCGCCACCGACGTTCAGGCCCTCGGCGCCGGGCAGGACGTCAACCTCTCGACCACCAGCGGCGGGATCACCGCTACGCTGGTCTCGGCGCCGGATGCGGTGACGCTGACCGCTGACGCCGGCGACATTTCCATCGGCGCAGTGACGGCCACAGGCGGGGCGGTCGATATCACGGCGACCACCGGGGCGATCAACGACGCCACGGGCGACGCGATCGACGATATTACCGCCGGCGGGCTGATTACGCTGACGGCCCGAAACGAAATCGGCGGCCTGGACATATTGGAATTGGCCGCAGGCAGCAGTGTGAACGCTTCTTCGACGACGGGCGATATCGTTCTCGATTCGCCCGGCGCGATCACCCTTACGGATGTCGATACGGTTGACGGCGGGATCACCGTGACGGCCGACGGCCTCATCACGGCGACCGACGTTGTCGCCGCCGGCGCCGGTCAGGACGTTTCGCTGACGACGACGGCCGGGGGTATCGCCGCGACACTCGTTACCGCTCCCAACGCCGTGACGTTGACCGCTGACGCCGGCGACATCACGGTCGGCGCGGTGACGGCGACGGCCGGGACGGTTGACATCACAGCGACGCTCGGTTCGATCAATGACGCCGCCGCCGACGCGATCGATGACATTACCGCCGGCGGGCTGATTACGCTGACAGCCCGAGACGAAATCGGCGGAGTCGAAACTCTGGAACTGGCCGCCGGCAGCAGCGTGAACGCTTCTTCGACGACGGCGGGCGATATCGTCCTTGATACCTCCGGCGCGATCATCCTTACGGATGTGGATACGGTTGACGGTGGGATCACCGTGACGGCCGACGGCCTCATCACGGCGACCGACGTTGTCGCCGCCGGCGCCGGTCAGGACGTTTCGCTGACGACGACGGCCGGGGGTATCGCCGCGACACTCGTTACCGCTCCCAACGCCGTGACGTTGACCGCTGACGCCGGCGACATCACGGTCGGCGCGGTGACGGCGACGGCCGGGACGGTTGACATCACAGCGACGCTCGGTTCGATCAATGACGCCGCCGCCGACGCGATCGATGACATTACCGCCGGCGGGCTGATTACGCTGACGGCCCGAGACGAAATCGGCGGCGCCGAAACTCTGGAACTGGCCGCCGGTAGCAGCGTGAACGCTTCTTCGACGACGGCCGGCGATATCGTCCTTGATACGTCCGGCGCGATCATCCTTACCAATGTCGACACCGTCGACGGCGACATTACCGTGACGGCCGGCGGGCTGATCACCGCCACCGACGTTCAGACCGGCGAAGCGGACGACGACATCTCGCTGACCACCACGGCCGGCGGCGTTGCCGCCACGCTGGTGACGGCTAACGATACAATCACCATCACCGCCGACGCTGGCGATGTGACGGTCGATGATGTGACCGCCGGGACGACCGTGGCGATTACGGCCACGACCGGAGCGATCGAGGAAATGGGCGACGACGCCGCCGCCGACATCACCGGTACGGACCTGACCCTGACAGCGGCCGGCGGCATCGGCGCCGCCGGGACGCTGGATACGGCCTCCGACTCGCTGGATATGTCGGTTACCGGCGCCGGGAACATTGACATCCGCGACATCGGCGGTACGCGACTGGTCGACGTTGACACAGCCGATGGCGATATCCGCGTGACCAGCGACGGCGACCTTGCCATCGACGATGTCGCCGCAGGCGGCGGGACCATCACACTGATCGCCGATGACGACGATAGCGGCGTCGGCGACCTCGTGTTCCAGAACCCCTCGACCGTCGCCACCACCGACGACATCACGCTCAAGGGCGCCGACATCGACATCAGTCCCGGTTCGGTAAACACCACCTTCGGGATTGTTACACTGCTGTCCTCCAACGGTCGTTCGATCGGCCTCGGCGACGGTGCGGGCGACATGACGATCACCGGCGCCGATTTGCAGCAGATCACCGCCGGGGTCCTGATCGTCGGCGACGGGACGACCGGTTCGGTCGTGGTCGATAACGTCACCGCCGCCAACACCGCAGGCATCAACCTCGGGACGCAGTTGACGGCCACCGGCGCTGGCGAAACCGTCACGTTCAGCGGGACCGGCTCGGTCTTCTCCAGTGCGCTCACCGTCGATGCGACCGACGTGTACCTTGATACGGACGTGTTCACTGTCGGTGAGCCCATTAGGTTCTCCGGCCCGGTGGAAGTGCGGGCCCATGTGAAACTCGACACCACCAACGCCAACGCCGTACCTTTCGGCGACGGGATTACCTTCGATCAGACCCTTGACGGCGCCTTCAACGTTACCTTCGACGCGAGCACGGACGGCGACATCCTCTTCACCGGCGTCGTCGGCGGCGGTACGCCTCTGGCCGACGTTACCATCGACAGGGCGGCCGACGTGACGGCCGGCGCCTTCTCGGCCGCGAGCCTGACCCAAACCGCCGGGACGGGGACGACCACGTTCAACGGCGCCGTGATTGTAACGGGGGCGCCGGGCGTTTCGCTGACCGGGACGGACTTCGTTTCCAACGTCGGCGGAACCATCGTCAGTAACGGAAATGACGTGACGATCAGCCAGAGCGGGGCGCTGACCGTTGCCGATACGATTACCGCCGGCGCCGGCGCTGTGGATCTTTCGGCCACGGGCGCGACCACATTGGACGCGGCGATCGTCAGTTCCGGTAGTGCGAGCCTAGACGGCGGCACGACCGCCGTTAACGCCGGCATCACCAGCACGGGCACGGTCGACGTCGACTCGACCAACGGCACGACGATCGCCGCCGCCGGAGCCATCAACGCCGGCGGAGCCGTAACCATCGGCGGCGGCGGGGCGACGCCGATTTCGACCGCGGGCAATGTAACGACCACCGGCGACCTCGTGACGTTCAGCGACGCCACCACGACCACCGGCGCCGTGGCCATCGACACCGGCGCCGGGGCGGGGAACGTTGTCTTCGCCAGCACGCTGGCCTTGGGCGCTGACGCAAACATTACCGCCGGGACCGGCAATGTAACCTTCACCGGTCAGGTGGACGCGACCGACGACGCCCTGACGGTGGCTTCCTCGGATATCACGACGATTACGGCCGGCGTCATCGGCACGACGGCGGCGATCGACATCGGCGCCACGACTCGGACCGACGTGGACGGGGCGATCGCCCTGACCGGCGCCGGCACGGTGGAACTGGATAACGCGATCGTCAGCGGCGTGGACGTCACGACCGTCGGCGGCGACATCACCTTCGACGGAGCCGCCTCGACCGACACCGGCGCGGTAGCCATCGGCACCGGCGCCGGGGCGGGCGACGTTCTGTTCAACAACACGCTGACCCTCGGCGACGACGTAACGGTCACCGGCGGAACCGGGAACGTAACCTTCACCGGTCAGGTAGACGCGGCCGACAAGGCCCTGACCGTGGCCTCCTCCGGCATCACGACGATCACCGCCGGCATCATCGGCACGACGGCGACGATCGACATCGGCGCCACGACGCAGACCGACGTTGACGGGGCGATCGCCCTGTCCGGCGCCGGCACGGTGGAACTGGATAGGGCCATCGTCAGCGGCGTGAACGTCACGACCGTCGGCGGGAATATCACCTTCGACGGCGCGGCCTCGACCGACACCGGTGCGGTGGCGGTGGGTACGGGCGGCGCCGGCGGCGACGTTCTGTTCAACAACACGCTGGCGCTCGGCGAGGATCTGACGATCACGGCCGGAACCGGCACTGTGACCTTTACCGGTCAGGTGGACGCGACTGACGACGCCCTGACGGTGGCATCCTCGGATATCACGACGATTACCGGCGGCATCATCGGCACGACGGCGGCGATCGATATCGCCGCGACGACTCGGACCGACGTTGACGGGACGATCGCCCTGACCGGCGCCGGCACGGTGGAACTGGACAAGGCCGTCGTCAGCGGCGTGGATGTCACGACCGTCGGCGGGAATATCACCTTCGACGGCGCGGCTTCGACCGACACCGGCGCTGTGGCGGTGGGTACGGGCGCCGGCGGCGGCGACGTTCTATTCAACAACACGCTGACGCTCGCCGAGGACCTGACGATTACCGCCGGGACCGGCACTGTAACCTTCACCGGTCAGGTAGACGCGACCGACGACGCCCTGACGGTGGCTTCTTCGGATATCACGACGATCACGGCCGGCGTCATCGGCACGACGGCGGCGATCGACATCGGCGCCACGACGCAGACCGACGTGGACGGGGCGATCGCCCTCTCCGGCGCCGGCACGGTGGAACTGGATAGGGCCATCGTCAGCGGCGTGGACATCACGACCGTCGGCGGGAACATCACCTTCGACGGCGCGGCCTCGACCGACACCGGCGCTGTGGCGGTGGGCACGGGCGGCGCCGGCGGCGACGTTCTGTTCAACAACACGCTGACCCTCGGCGACGACGTAACGATCACCGGCGGAACCGGGAACGTGACCTTCACCGGCCAGGTCGACGCGGCCGACAAGGCTCTGACCGTGGCTTCTTCCGACACCACGACCATCACCGGCGGCATTATCGGCACGACGGCGACGATCGACATCGTGGCTGCGACACAGACCGACGTGGACGGGGCGATCGCCCTGTCCGGCGCCGGGACAGTCGAATTGGACAAGGCGATCGTCAGCGGCGTGAGCATCACGACCGTCGGTGGCGATATCACCTTCGACGGCGCCGCCTCGACCGACACCGGCGCTGTGGCGGTGGGTACGGGCGCCGGCGGCGGCGACGTACTGTTCAACAACACGCTGACGCTTGCCGAAGACCTGACGATTACCGCCGGGACCGGCACGGTGGCCTTCACCGGTCAGGTGGACGCGACCGACGACGCACTGACGGTGGCTTCCTCGGATATCACGACGATTACCGCCGGCATCATCGGCACGACGGCGACGATCGACATTGGCGCCACGACTCGGACCGACGTGGACGGGGCGATCGCCCTGACCGGCGCCGGCACGGTGGAACTGGATAACGCGATCGTCAGCGGCGTGAACGTCACGACCGCCGGCGGGAATATCACCTTCGACGGACCCGCTACGACCGACATCGGCGCGGTGGCGGTGGGTACGGGGGCAGGCGGCGGCGACGTACTGTTCAACAACACGCTGACCCTCGGCGACGACGTAACGATCACCGGCGGAACCGGGAACGTAACCTTCACCGGCCAGGTAGATGCCGACGACAACGCCCTGACGGTTGTCTCCTCGGACATCACCACGATTACCGGCGGCGTCATCGGCACGACGGCGACGATTGACGTGGCGGCCACGACGCAGACCGACGTGGATGGGGCGATCGCCCTGATCGGCGCCGGCACGGTGGAACTGGACCGGGCGATCGTCAGCGGCGTGGACATCACGACCGTCGGCGGCGACATCACCTTCGACGGAGCCGCGTCGACCGACACCGGCCCGGTGGCCATCGGAACCGGCGGCGGCGCCGGCGACGTTGAGTTTACCAACACGCTGACCCTCGGCGACGACGTGACAATTACCGCCGGGACCGGCAACGTAACCTTCACCGGCCAGGTGGACGCGGCCGACAAGGTTCTGACCGTCGCCTCGTCGGACACCACGACGATCAGCACCGGCGTCAGCGGAACGACGGCGACGATCGACATCGCGGCTGCGACTCAGACCGACGTGGACGGGGCGATCGCCCTGTCCGGCGCCGGCACAGTCGAGATTGACAACGCCATCATCAGTGGCGTGGACATCACGACGGTCGGTGGGGATATCACGTTCGACGGAGCCGCGTTGACCGACACGGGCGCTGTGGCCATCGGCGTCGGCGTCGGCGGCGGCGACGTTCTGTTCAACAACACGCTGACTCTCGGCGACGACGTAACGATTACCGCCGGGACCGGGAATGTAACCTTCACCGGTCAGGTAGATGCGGCCGACAAGGCCCTGACCGTCGCATCGTCCGATATCACGACGATCACCGGCGGCATCATCGGTACGACGGCGACGATCGATATCGTGGCTGCGACACAGACCGACGTGGACGGGGCGATCGCCCTGACCGGCGCCGGCACGGTGGAGTTGGATAGGGCCATCGTCAGCGGCGTGGACATCACGACCGTCGGCGGGAATATCACCTTCGA